>JAYVSK010000222.1:0-3405 GCA_043775395.1 Lysobacter sp.
TGGGCGAACGCATCGACGGCGAAGCCATCGCCAGCCTCGATTCACCGCGACTGCATGCGCTGTGCCGCGATCTGCTGCCCGGCGGTACGGTAGTGGTCACGCTGGGCGCCGCCGGCTGCTTCGTGTCGCATCCCGACAACGCCACCCGTGGCGACGACAGCGCGTGGTACCGGCTGGCAGCAGAACCGGCCACTGCGGTCGACACCACCGGTGCTGGCGACGCCTTCAATGGCGCACTGGCCGCGGCGCTCGCATTGCGTCCCGGCGCAGCATTCGCAGTGCATCTGCGCGAAGCCAACCGCTATGCGGCACTGTCCACCGAACGCCCTGGCGCAGCGCTGTCGATGCCCATGCGCGATGATCTGGATGCACGGTTTCCCGTCTGATCAATCAAGTGGCAAACTCAAGGTTCAGCAGACGTCAGCGCAGTGTCCAACAACGATTACGGCTCCAACCCCCAATCTGACAGCGTTTCGTCCAACAACCGCAGTGCGTCCGGGTAATTCACCTTCGTCAACACATGGCGTACTGCGGCAGATGAAGCGGGGCTGGCGCGGATCGTTGCGAAAAGCTGCGTCAGCGCCTGCGAGCGGTTTTCGCTGCCGGAAGCAGAAAGCAGACCCTGTTGCTCTAGCAAGATCACAATCTGGCGCAGATATTTCAACGCATCTTCTTTCTGCTCGGAGAGTGTTTCGTACACGCTTCCGATGATTTCCTGACCCTGGTTGAACATCAATCCAGCGATCGCCGCGTGTGTTTTGCGCCGCGCACGCGCTGTGTCGGCGACCGCAAACAGCTGGCTCTCGACAACGCCGTTCTGTGCAGCAAGCAGTCGCGCTTTGAGTGCGCTGACAGCGGCCACGCGCGCCATCGAGTATTTCTTCAGGGTCGCTTCTGCGTGGGTCAACCATGCCATGACGGCGTCGATGAATTCAGGGTCTCCATTTTGATAGCTTGCAACAAGCGCGGGCGCTTGCAACAGCAACGCGTGCAGCTCATCAATCGCGAGGGTGACGCTCATGCGCATGATGGATTACTCCGGCAATAAGCGTTTGATCTTCGGTCGAGCCAACGGTTTTGCAGGATCGGGTTTGCCATTCGTTGGCGCAGATTGGTCTTCAAGATGAATTTCCAGTGCGTCTTCGCTGATGCTGAGCTTGAGATTGACCAACAAAGCGGGATTGCCGATTTCACGCAGCGCCGCAGTTCGCGCTTCTACCGCGATACCTACCGGCTTGCGCGGCAGCGCCTGAATCGCGACATTCAGGCTTTCACGGATCGCCGCGGCGACTTTCCTGAAAGTCTCGCCCGCAGTGTCTTTCGCAGGTTCCTGTGCCGTGGGCCTTGATCGCGCCGCGCGCGTATGGTCGTGCAGCTGCGCACTCAGCACGTCCGAGAAGCCTTCGTAAAGTTCGCCGCCAGAAAGCCGAGGATCGGCCTTGATGATGCGGGTAACCTCACTGGTGGTGATGTGAAGTTTGTACTCCTTGAGCACCGGGCCTAGGGCCTGCACAATGACTTTCGACAGCAGGGTCGTATCGGCAGTGGTTTTTTCGGCATAGCCTTCTGGAACCCGATCGATCTGCACCGGCAGAGTGATTTCCAGCGTCGGCAAGCGCATTCTCGGGACCGGAAAGTGGCGCAGCAGCTGAGAATCGTCGTTGACGTATTCGTGCGCAATACGCACAGCCTCCATATCGGCGCGCACGCGTGCGCGCGCGACCTCACAGAGCAAGTGCCCCAGATATTCGCCCAGATCGGCCACGATGAACTCCCTATCGTTGAGTAATGAACACATGTGCAGCGAATAGACGTTCACGATGATCATCGGAAACGATGACCGCAGACCACGGTCGTTGAAGAATAGCGAAACCAAGACCAGCGCGGCTCACCGCGCCAGTCCCGATTCCGACAATGCCTTCGTTACGGCGGCAACGGTGTTGCCTTCATCGCACCTTCCAGCAGGCCCAGCAGTTTCTCCATCCCGGCAGGCATTTCGTCCTGCGATGCGCGAACATGGATCTGCATCGAATACGTGCGCTCCACCGTGGAGCCGGAAGCCGTTTTCTTCTGATACGACGCAGAGACGCTCAGCTGAGCTGCACCACCGGGCCAGCGCTGCCGCACTTGCAGGTTTCCAGAAATCGCGGTGTCCGTGCTCTCACTTCGCGTCTCCATCGAATTGATTTTGGCGTTGAAGTCGATCGTCGCCTCTTCGATTCGGATGAAGGGAATCGGCAGCATCGTGAGGATCGGTACTTCGATCTTCATTTCTTGGTACGTGGCATTAACCGCAGCGGCAGCGGCCTGGAAAACTACCGTCCCGACTGCAGGAGTGGTGCCGCCAGTGATAGTCACGGTAGGAGCTGTGGCATACGTTCCCGCGTCGATCAGTTCGATCCGATCCACCTTACCGCCTACCACGATCGCCTTTGCCAACGCACCGGCGGGGGAAAAATCTACGCTGACGGTGGCCTCATCATAACCCGCGCCGCCATTATTCACCTTGACCCCGGTGATCTGCGCGGTAACCGCCGGTTTGTATGGCGCGACTTCTTTTGGATATTTGAATTCAACGTAAATCGGCTTTTTGTCCTCGTCGAAGCCAACGCTCTTGATGAAATCGGCAGTCGCGCGCGCCGCCATGGTTTGCGCTTCAATAACGGCGACCAGCGGCCCACCGATGAGCGCGCCGAAATTGATGCTTGAAAGTTCCTGACCCGGATTAGCCATGATATCCCCCTGGTTGACGATCCTGTTGTGTAAAGACTTGCTGTCTGCAGTGAATCACTTCGATCTCCTATCGAATCCGGGCTGCACATCGACATCTCCCGTTATCGCAGCCCGCAGATAACGGCATATCAGCCCCAAACAATCGCGACTCCACCGCTGGAACAGCGTTCATGCGGTTCTCATCGATTCACAAGCAAAGATTAGGCAGTCAGCGTCCGCCCCGACAGCCGCATATGGGGTATCGACCAGTGTAAAAATCAAGTTTTTGCTGTGATTTATGAAGCGGCCAGCCAATGCGCCCGTCAGTGCGGAACGTCGTTCGCATGGCGGTACCGCGGCGCGCGCTTTGTTCGTCCCATGAATTCCCCCTGCCTTCCTGTACTCGGTATGCAACCATCGCCGCTAGCTGCGCAGTGTGTTGCTTAATCTGCAATTTACAACGCTGAATTGTCATGAGTCCGGCCATCCGCTGAGAAGCATGGCCTTGGGAAGCATCTGCAGAAGGGTCATCTACCTTCTCTCATCTTAGGAATTCAATCATGCCCGAAGGCTGGCCAACTGTATGGTGCTGAATATCCACAATAGAGGATCTGTATGAAAGCGTTTATTGCATTTTCTGCATATGTACGCACAGCGTCGTAAAATCCTCTCATGCAGATCGGTTCCTACCGT
>JAYVSK010000223.1:0-2518 GCA_043775395.1 Lysobacter sp.
TGTGTGCCTCCGACTGCAGTGCACATCCGTCCTGCACAGCTACCGTTGTTCAGAGCCTGCTGGCCGTGTCCCGCACGTTTTTCAGGTCGCCCGGCGAACGTATGCCGTCTTTATAAGCAATCAGCACCTGCGCCGGTAAGGCCCGTTCGCCAGCCAGTGCCACCGTTCTGCTGTAGGCGGCCACGATGTCGGCCTTTTGGCCCAACGCCAGCGCCACCCGCAAACCCAGCAGGTTTGCGCGGTAGTCCTGCTCCATGCGCGGGGGATCGTAGCCCTGCAGTTCAGCCAGCACCTGTTCGGCTGCCTTCGTATCGCCATGCTGCAGAAGCAGCTCGATCAACGGCTCACTGGCGCGCAGCATGACGGACACGTGCCCCATCTGACGTGCTTGCGCCAGCGCCAAACGGAACTGGGTCTGTGCGTCCTGCAAGTTGCCTTGCGACCACAGCCATCGCCCGCGGACGATGTGGCTGATGTCCGATTCGGGTTGCCGCAGTGCTTGGTGCTGAGTGAGTGAAGGCATGGGCACGGCTTTCCCGTTGGTCGTCAGATCCTGTGCGGCGATCATCCACAGCAGCAGCGCGCCTTCGCTGCTTTCCAGATTCAAGCTGTCGTTCGTGCTGTATCGGGTAAATGCCTGTGCTTCCGCAGCGGCGGCAAGCGCCTGTTCGGTGCGGCCGGAAACCAGATGGTAAGTGGCGGTAATAATCGAGGAATACCGCTCGTCACGCATGGCATATCCCTCTTCGATGAGCGAGTCCGCTTCACGCAAACGTCCCATGCCTGTCAATACCAGTGCACGCAACTGCACGACCCGGGCCCGACGTTCAGAATCCGGTACCGCTTGCAACAGCTGCATGCTGCGATCACTGCTGGCCAAGGCGTCGCGCCAGCGCAGCAGCTCGACTTGAATTTTGGTGGCACCGTTGCGCGCGTAGATTTCCTGGACAGGATTGTTGGACTGCTCACACAAGTTTGCGATTTCGAGCATCAGCGCCAACGCATCTGCCAGGCGCCCCATCCGCATCTGCACGCGCGCCAAAGTGTCGGCTGCATTTGCAGCGCCATGCGTGTCGCCGCCCTTGAGCAGCAGCGCGCGCGCGCGGACGAGATCGCGCACGGCGGGCTCCAGCTGATTGGCTTTCATCAGCCCATAGCCTCGTGCCGACAGCGCTTCGCCCATGACCTGCGGCGGCACCGCCTGCCCGGCAGACTCCAACAGATCGACCGCCAATTTTGCTGGCGCGAGAATGTCCGGCGCCGCTTTCCCGGCCGAGCCGCTCAAAAAAGACTGTCTGGCAAACAGCTTTGCCTGCCAGACGGCGTCAACCGCAGCCTTGGCCTTGGCCTGCTGCAGCGCCAACTTCTGTGCAGCACGATCAAACCGCCCGCGCTCGACGTCTAAACGGATGTCCAGAAGGCGGGCATCGGGTGAGTCCGCCAGATCAGCAGGCAGTGCTGCCAGGCCCGCACGGACTTCTTCATATTTACCCCGCCAGAACGACTCCTCAAGGCCTGCCAATGGGCCAGCGGCGGTGGGGCTGGCAGTGAGTGTGGGTGTAGTGATCACCGGCTGTGCCGCGACTGCGGCGGGTTCAATCCTGCGCCACTGCCACCCGACCGCAGCCACGGTTGCCAACGCCAACACAGCCGCAACTGCGATGCGCAGTGGTTGATGGCGATACCACGGCGCGGCAGTCATGCGTGGCCCGGATACTGACGAGGATACCGGCGCGGCCGGATTCGCCTGTGCAGGCAGTGGAGTGTCCGGCATCGACGCGGTTACATTTACCTGCATCAGCACAGGCAGCTCAGGCGCCTGGGCTTGAAGCGCAGTGTCCGCAGGGGTGGTTTCGCATAGTGCCCCTACCCAGCGATAACCCAGCCCGGGCATCGTCCGGATCAGCCGCTGTGCCTGACCGTCGTCGCATAGTGCGCGGCGTGCCGCAAGAATCACCTGGGACAGCTGGTTATTGGTCACATTCTCGTGACCCCACACTTCGCGGATCAGTTCGTCATAGCTCACCACGCGTTGGCGGTGCTCGACCAGATGGGTAATGCAGTCGAGGACTTTCCGTGAGGTGTCGACCTGCTGCCCCTGCCGCATCAGCAGCGCCCCTTCACGATCCAAGCTGAAGTCGTCCCAACGATACTGCATCCAGCTTCTCCGATTCATCCTTGCCCGCGAGTGGGGTACCAGACAGCGCGACCTGCAGTGGACGCAGCGCGCAGGTCACATTGTTCCGGTGACCATAATGGATAGTCTGACACGCTGCGGCAAAACCGGGGTCAGTGTGGACTTTCCCTACAACGCATATCGGCCAAGTCCGACAGGTCAGCGCACGCCGCCGCATCAGCATGGCAGGCCCTTCTTCCCTGCGACGCATGCCATGCCCCGCCCGCCCAGACTTGATGTGCCCGGCGTGCCGCAGCACGTCATCCAGCGCGGCAACGACCGCCAGCATGCTTCTTCGCCGACGCGGACTATCTCCGCTATTGCAGTGATTTGCGTGAGGTC
>JAYVSK010000224.1:0-23931 GCA_043775395.1 Lysobacter sp.
GGCCACAGTTCGGTTTCGACGATCAACGCGATCCGCGGGCGGAAATGCCGCAGAAAACGCGCGACCGCACCCGTCAGGTCATAGGGTAGATAGACGTGTTCCACGCGGTCGCCCCATAGCGCCGCGACGCGGCCGGAGCCGGTTGGCGTAATGGTGGTGATCAATACCCGCTGCTGCGGGTAGTCGCGCAACAGTGCGTTGACCAGCGGCGCTGCGGCATTCACTTCGCCGACCGAGACCGCATGCACCCAGAGATGAGCCCCCCCGGACGCAGTCCCGCGATAGCGCGCGTAGCGTTCGTTCCAACGCAGCAGGTAGGTGCGCTGGCGGAATCCGCGCCAGATCAGGTGATAGACAGTGACGGGCAGCAACAAATACAACGCGGCCGAATACAGGCCGCGCAGGGTGTGTTCAATCATGCGCTCGATGCTGTTGGCCCGCATGCAGACATCATAAAGGCGAATGTGTGGCCAAGAGCGGCGAGCCGCGTATGCAGGAACAGCGGACACGGCGATGCGCAGCTTTTCCGCTCAACGCGGATTGTCCACCGCCTACAATGCGCAAATGCCGTTCGCCTTCGACGCCCCTCCGCCTCGCGCGCTCCGATACTGGCCGGCCTGGCTCGGCATCGGCGCACTGACGCTGCTCGCGCGTCTGCCTTGGGGCATGCAGCAAAGACTCGGCCGGGCGATCGGCGCGGTGCTGGCGCGCGTTCTGGTTGAACGTCGCCGGATCGCCGAACGCAATCTGGCGCTGTGTTTTCCTGAACTCGACGCACGCACACGCGGCATATTGCTGCAGCGGCATTTCGTGGCGCTGGGCACCGCGATTTTCGAGTTCGGCCGCGCCTGGTGGGGCTCGGTCGCACCGCAGCGACGCGGGCTGATCGTCGAGGGTTTGGACCATCTCGAGGCCGCGCGCGCGAACGACCGCGGGGTGATCGTGGTCTCGGGCCATTTCACTACGCTGGAGATGTGCGCAAGGTTGGCCTGCGATTCGGTGCCGCTGGCGGGGATGTACCGCCCCTACCCGCAGCCGGCAATGGAATGGGCGGTGCTGCGCGGGCGTTCGCGCTATGCGGCGGGCATGTTCGCCAAAGACGATGTCCGCGGCGTGGTGAAACATCTCAAGCGCGGCGGTCTGCTGTGGTATGCGCCGGATCAGGATCCCAGCAAGGGCGACAGCGTATTCGTGCCGTTTTTCGGCCAGCCGGCGAAGAGTCTCAAGTCCACCTACCAGCTGGCGCGCCTCTCGGGCGCGGCGGTGGTGATGTTCCAGCACGCGCGCCGCGACGATGGCGGCTACACCCTGCGGTTCTGGCCGGCGTTCGAACATTTTCCTTCGGATGATGCCGACCGCGACACCGCGCGGGTGATCGCGGCGATCGAAACCATGGCGCGCGATGCGCCGGAACAATATCTGTGGATCCATCGCCGCTTCAAACGGCGGCCGGACGGGGTGTCGGTTTACGACTGAGGCGCAACCGCGCCTTCGCGGCCCAGCAAACTGCCCGCGTACAGCGCGGCCAACAGCAGCGTCACGCCGCCCCAGAACGTGGAATAAAACGCGAGGTGGGTATTGAACGGGAATACGGTCGCGGCCAGCGCCAGCATTGCCGGATACGCCGCATCCCGCGCGGCGGGTTCGGCGTAACGCCAGGCCCTGCGCGCCATCGCCGCCGCCGCAAGCCACAGCAACAGTCCGATTGCGCCGGTTTCGCTGAGGATTTCCAAGACGATCTGATGCGCGTGGAATGCCGGGCCCAAGCCCCATTCGGCGATCGCGCCGTGCTGGGGATCGCAGCCGGGAAACGCTTCACGAAAGCCACGTGGGCCGACGCCGTTGATCGGATGCTGGGTAGTCATGCACCACGCCGCACTCCAGATCCGGCCGCGACCCGACAGCGCGCTGTCCACGCCCGCCTGATCCGCGGTCAGCGCATGCAGGGTGCGCTCCACACGATCGTGCACCTGCGGCGACAGGAACGTGAGCGCGAACAGCAGCACACCGCCGAAGGCGAACACGCCGAACAGCCGCTTCCAGCCCAGCATGCGCCAGCCGGATATCGACAGGACCAGACCATACGTGATCCAGGACGCGCGCGACCCCGCCAGCAGGATCGCGGCGCCAACCAGCGCCGCGGCGAGCAGCCAACCCCATCGGCCGAACCGGCGTCCGGCGACATGCAGTGCGAACGGCGACAGCGTGGCGAAGACAACGCCGAGTTTGAGATTGCATGGTCCGAGGACGCCGCTGAGGCGATCCAGCAGTGCGTAGTCGTTGGCATCGCAGAAACGATGGCCGCTGATCGCAAGCTTGGCCGCATCCAGCCCGAAGAACAGCGCACTCGTCCCGCTGACCGCCTGCAGCAGCGCGTCCAGCGTCCATACGCCGAGAATGAGGGCGATACCGCCGAAGGTGATCCGGCGCCCGCGCGCATCCGCGACGGCGGACGCGGCCAGCCACAGAAACGGCAGATAGCGCAGATCGGTGGCGACTTCGCCGAAAGCCAGACCGCGATCGACCGCATCGAACGAGGCGAATAGCTCCGGCAGCCAATACGCGAAAAACAGCACGCTGGTAAGCGCCCAGGCCTGCGGGCTGAGCAGGGCCGCGCCGCCGCGGAAACGCACGAACAGCAGCCGGCCGATCGCGGTCAGCGCGCCCAGCCCCAATACGGCTTCGGCGATGCCCGGTACCGGCCACAGCGACACGAAGGCCAGCACCCATAGCGGCGCCCAGCGCCAGCCGGCAGGTGCCGGCGCAGCATCGACGTTGATGGCGTGCAGTGTCGTGGTGGGAGTCATTGCGCAGTGCGTTCCCGAATCAATGCTTGGTAGGCGTGCAAGGTCGCAGCTTGCATCGCGTGCAGCGAATAACGCCGCAGCAACGCCGGCATCGTAACGGGATGCCCGTCGAAAAGCACCGCAGGCGCCTGCGCAAGCAGATGGCGCGCGGTGCGATGCAGCGCACCGGCATCGAACGGCGCGACTGCACCCATCGGCAACAGCTCGCGCAGCAGTTCGCCAACGCCGCCGTGGGCCCAGCCCACCACCGGGCGGCCGACCGACAGCGCTTCGATCACGCTGCGTCCGAACGACTCCGGCTTACGCGACACCTGCAGCACCAGGTCGCTGGCGGCATAGGCCTCTGCGATCTGCGCTGTCGGCGGCGTGATCGCCAGCGCATGCGCGTATCCGCCGCGCGCCGCTTCGGCTTCCAGCTCGGCGATGTACTGCTCGCGCCCCGGTTCGCGCGCGCCGGGCATCCACAGC
Organism: Lysobacter sp.; assembly: GCA_043775395.1. Classification (GTDB taxonomy): domain Bacteria; phylum Pseudomonadota; class Gammaproteobacteria; order Xanthomonadales; family Xanthomonadaceae; genus Lysobacter_I. The sequence continues at coordinate 3,276 of JAYVSK010000224.1, forward strand.
CGCGCATCAAGGCCGTCGCCACGCAGCGCGGCCAGCAGCGCCAACGCATCGGCGTGGCCTTTCAGACGCGTACCGCGTCCCGGCAGCAGCAGCAGCGGACCGGTACTGTCCAGCGCCGGATATTGCGCAGCGACACGCGCACGGGCAGCGGAATCGGGCCATGGTGACAATGGAAATGCCGCCGGATCGATACCGCGCGGAATGACCTGCAGCGTTGCGGCATCAATGGTCGGGTAATGCTTCAGCACGTAGTCGCGGACAGTATCCGACACGCAGATCGTGCGCTCGCCGCGGGTCATGATGGCGCTGTAGCGCGAAGGCGAGTTCAGGCCATGAACGGTGGTGACGAAACGGGGACGCTGCGCTGCCGGCATGCCGCGCAGCGCGGACCAGCCAACCCAAGCCGGCAGTCGCGAACGCGCATGCACGATATCGGCGGCGGTCTCAGCGAACAGTCGGCGCAGGCGGCGCGCATGCAGGAGTGTCGACAACGATTTTCGGCCAATGTCGAGCGCGACGTGTTCCGCCCCGCTGGATTCGAGCTGCGGCAACAAACGACCGGCCGCCGACACGACAATAGCGCGATGCCCGGCGCGCATCAGCGCATCGGCGATTTCAAGCGTTGACCGCTCGACGCCGCCGGAATGCAGCGCGGGCAGCAGTTGCACCACGGTCAGGGGGCGGGGCATTGCTCAACGCTTCGTCTGGTCGTCGCGCAGTCCAGAATCAGTCGATCAGCGTATACACCGCGCCGCAGTACGGACAAGTCGAGTTGCCGCCCTCCGCTTCGATCGGCAGATACACGCGCGGATGCGAATTCCACAGCGCCATCGACGGGCTGGGGCAGCTCAGCGGCAAGTCGCCGCGATGCACCTCGTAGCGTTGCTGAGCGTTGGCTTGGCTGGGCTGGGAAATGGTCATGGCGGGGTGTCCTGCGCGAGATGCCGCATGTTAGCCCAGCGCGCCAAGGGTCGAGCGAATTCCACCGTCATCCGCCATTGTCATCGCGAATGCGCGGCATCATCGCGATGGGGGATCTGTTGGTGCTTGACTGGAAGCGAAGCCAACGCGGGTCCCTTCACCGGCTGCGCCGGTGGAGGGATGACAGTCATTGACCGGGTCGTTCGGGGCGGCAGCAGCGTACGCCGGGTTGGGGATACCACCGTCTTATTCGGCCGGCTTGGGCACGATCGCTTCGGTGGTGATCGACAGCTTCACCTGATCGCTCACATTCGGCACATACAGGCCCACACCAAAATCCGTGCGCTTGATGGTGGTCGTGGCGCCGAAGCCCGCGGCTTCGCGCTTGGCCATCGGCTGCACGCCGGCCTTGTTGATTGTCACATCCAGCACCACCGGCTTGGTGATGCCCTTGATGGTCAGATCGCCGGTAACTTTGAGCTTACCCTTGCCGGCCGCCTTCACCGAAGTGCTCTTGAACGTGACGGTGGGAAATTTCTCGGCGTCGAAGAAATCGGCGCTGCGCAGATGCTCGTCGAAAGCATCGACGTGCGAATCCAGACCCGACAGCGGAATGGTTACTTCGACTTTCGACGCGCCGACGTTGGCCGGATCGTAGACGATGTTGCCGTCGACCTTGCCGAAATGCGCGATCGGGTTGGAGAAACCGAAATGGCTCCAGGTGGCGACCACATCGGTATGGTTAGGGTCGATTTTGTAGGTCAGCGGCGCAGCGAAAGCGACGGTGGAGGCCAGCGCGAGGGCAGCGGCGATCAATGGACGTTTCATCGGACAACTCCTGGATTGAATGGGGGAACAGCGGTATGAGGCCAAGGCCGCAGCAAACGGTGCGGGCCCGGGGTAGTCACTCGATGCGGCAGGCGTCGTCGAAAGCGAGACGCGGCGAGCGTGGAAAAATCGAAGCGGGATCGCCCTGACCAAGATTGACCAGGAAATTGGAGCGGATCGTGGTGCCGGCGAAAAACGCTTCGTCCAGTTTGGCATTGTCGAAACCCGACATCGGACCCGTGTCGAGGCCCAGCGAGCGCGCGGCCAGCATCAGATACGCGCCCTGCAGGCTGCCGTTGCGCATCGCTACGGTTTTCAACTCGGCTTCGGACTTGCCGACGAACCAAGCGCGCGCGTCGACGTGCGGAAACAGCATCGGCAGCTTTTCGTAGAACGCCATGTCGTAACCGACGATCACGGTCACTGGCGCGGCCAGCGTCTTATCGCGATTGCCGGCATCCAGGGTGGGCGCCAGCTTGGCTTTGGCCTCGGGCGAGCGCAAAAAAACGAAGCGCGCCGGGCAGGCGTTGGCGGCGGTCGGCCCCCACTTCAGCAGCTCGTAGAGACGATGCAGGGTGGCATCGTCGATCGCCCCGGAAAACGCGTTATAGCTGCGGGCAGAACGGAACAGTTGGTCGAGTGCGGTGTCGGTCAGCGGTGAAGACATCGGTCTGGTTATCCCAAGCGGGTGAAGATGATTGCGAAGCCGCAGTGTAGAGTCCATGCCGTGCCGCGACAGCCGCATGATAGAAACGAAACGAGTCAAATTCGGAACAATGCGATTAAACGATGCCGATTCAATGCAAATTTGCGCAATAACCGACGGTCGAGCCGGTAACGCCCGACAGGCTGCCGCTTTGGGCGCTGCGTTGCCGGGCGACAGCATGGCGTTGACGCTGGAGCCGCACTCGCCTTGGCGCTGGGCAGCGCCGCGGCGCTGGCTTGGCGCCGGGCGTGCCTATGGCGCTGCATTCGCCGCGCTGCTGGACGCACCGCCCGCGATTGCCGTCGGCTGCGGCCGACAAGCGGCGCTGGCGACCCGTCTGCTTCGCGAACGTGGCGCGAAAGCCGTACAGATTCTCGACCCGCGACTGGACCCATCGCACTGGGATCTGGTCGTCGTGCCCGAACACGACCGTCTGCGCGGGCCGAATGTCATCACCACGCTGGGCAGTCTGCACCCCATCGATGACGTGTGGTTGGCGCGAGCGCGCGATGCGTTTCCCGCATTTGCCGATCTGCCTCGCCCGATCAACGCAGTGCTGCTGGGGGGCACGTCCCGGCATGCGCGCTTCGACCGCATGGCCTTCGAAGTGCTGGCCTCCAAACTGGAAGCGGTGCTCGCGCGCGAGGGCGGCAGCGTGCTGCTGACCGCTTCGCGACGCACGCCAAAAGAACTCCGCGATGCGTTGAAGCACCGCTACGACGACACGCCGGGTGCAGTCTGGCGCGACAATCGCGACGGACACAATCCGTATAGCGGGATGCTGGCGTGGGCGGACCGGATCGTGTGTTCGCCAGACTCTGTAAACATGATCACCGAAGCCTCCGCGACCCGCGTACCGGTGTTCGTATTCGACCCGGGCCGCGTCCGTGGGCGACCGCGCACGTTCATCGATACGCTGATCGAACGCGGCCGGATTCGGGCGATGGACGCACGGCTCGATGCTTTCGATGTCGAACCCCTTCGCGAAACTGCACGAACAGCCGCACTGGCGACCGAACGTTTGAGTTAAGCGTCCGGTATTCGCGGTGCTGTGTTTTTCCGGATGGCACGCATGCCGATGGTCACCGCACCGATCGCGACCGTAGCCAGCAGCGGCTTGCGTTTCAGCGCACGCACTGCGCCCAACGCCAGCGCAGCCAACCAGGGGCGGCCGGCCACTGAGCTTGCAAGCAGGCCCATCCAGCCGGTGCGTCCGGCAACCGCTGCGCTGACACCGCCCGCAACAGAGGCGAAATTGCGCAAACGCCCGGCGCTGCCGCGCAGGTCGCGCAGCGAGGCCGCGACTTCCGCACGTTCGACCGATGCGCGCATCCGCAGCATTTCCATACGCAGTTCGCGATGATGCGATTTGTCGCTCATGACGATTCTCCATCGACATCTGTGGCCGCAGCGCGTGCGCGGGCAATGAAAACGTCGCGGTCGTTGGACAGCTCGCGCAGCGTTTCCGACAGCACCGGCGGCGCAGCGGACATTTCGACCGTCAACGTGCGGTACACCCACCCAGCGCCAAACACATAAATCGCGAACAGCGCCGCAAGCGTGACCCAACCGTAGCGAGGCCACAGTGCCACGGTGAGCAGAGTCGATCCGGCGATCAGCGCCAACAAAGCCAGCACCATCGCGAACATCGCCAGCGCGAGCCAGCGGAAAAGCTGGGCGCGGGTCTGCGAGAGTTCAAGCGACGCGAACTCTGCACGCGACAGCAGCAGATTGACCGTGGCCCCCGAGAGGCGGCGCACGGCATCCAGCGGAGAGGACATGGCAGCGAGGCCGATCAGCGCCGCGAAACGAGCAGGCCGATCAAGAAGCCGACGCCAGCGGCGACGCCGATCGAACCCCACGGATTATCGTGAACGAAATCATCGGTCGCACGTGCGGCGGCGCGAGTATTGTCAGCCACTGCAGACTGCGCGTCGCTCAGCCGCTGTTTGGCGCGATCCAGCGCTTCGCTTGCGCGGGCGCGCAGCGCCTGTGCGCGGTCGCCGGTCGCGGCGGCGGCTTCGTCAAGCAGGGCTTCGACATCTTCCAACACCACTTTGGCGTCGCTCACCAGCTCATCGGTATTCAGGACATTGATCTTCGACATGATGCACTCCTCGGAATTGGATTAGGGACGCGTTCCACGTTCCCCGGGACGCGAGCATAGCGCGCTGAACGTTAGAAACCATCCATCGCTCCGGAATTGGCCGCCGCTGTGGGAAACGCGCCGTATTTTGGGCCATAGCATCAAAAAACAAGCGGATTCGGCCGCATATCGCATGACCGCAGACGCTTAATCGGGCGAAATGCCGATCCCGCACAGCGCCGCCACGATCACGGCGCGCGCATCGTCGATGTCCGCCTCCGACGCGACGATCCGGGCCCTGCGATCAAGCGTGCACTGCAGCCCGGCGCTCACCAGAGCGGCATGGGCAGCCAGCAGTCGTGCGGCACTGCCGGCATCGATAACGGAGTCGGCTTGCAGTGCTGCAATCAGCCCGGGCGTGTCCCGAACGTCGAGCAATGCCGGCTTCGACGCGGACTCGCGCAGGACGAGGTATTGCAGCAGGAATTCGAGATCGACCAGGCCGCCCTTGCCCTGTTTCAGATCGAAGCGCGTCGCAGTGGAACGGTCGAGCTCGGCGCGCATCCTGATACGCATCGAGACCACATCGTCGCGCAACGTGTTCACGTCGCAGCGCTGCGCCAGCGTGTGGGCGCGCACGCGCTCGAACTCGACGCGCAGTGCGGCATCGCCGGCCACCGCGCGCGCGCGTACCAGCGCCTGATGCTCCCATGTCCACGCGCGATGCCGCTGGTAATCCTCGAAACTTGCGATTGTGGACACCAGCAGACCTTTGGCGCCGTCGGGACGCAGGCGCACATCGACGTCGTACAGCCGACCGGCGCCGGTCGGCGCACCCAGCAGCGCAACGACTTTCTGCGCCAGCCGCGCGCTCCAGCGCGCAGCGTCGAGCGGGCGCGCACCATCGGACATCGCATCGTGCGGCGCGTCGTAAACGAACACGATGTCAAGATCGGAGCCGAATCCCAGCTCCTCGCCGCCAAGACTGCCGTAGCCCAGCACCGCGAAACGCGCGTCGACAATCCGGCCGTACTGCGCTTCCAGTTCACGCACGGCAAGGCGATAGACCGCATCGACCATCGCATCGGCCAGCGCCGCCAGCAGGCGCGCGGCGGCGATACCGTCGACCCGGCCATCCAGCGTCGCCAGCGCAACGCGGAAGCTCAGCGCCTGGCGCGCTTCGTTGAGCGCAAGCAGTGCCGCTTCCGAATCGTCGTGCGCAAGCGCGGCATCGCAAGCGGCGACGCACTCCTCGCGCCGCAGCAGCGGACCGGCAACGCGGCGGTCGAGCAGTTCGTCCAGCAGCAGCGGATGCGCCGCGAGCCGTTCGCCCAGCAGCGCGCTGCGCACCAGCACATCGATCAGCCGCGACAGCGCTGCGGGCTGTTCGTCCAGCATCGCCAGATAGCTGGCGCGGCGCAGGATCGCATGCAGCACCGCCAGCAGCCGGCGCAGCGCGAGCAGCGACTGGGGCGACGCGCCGACGGTCGCCAGCAGCGCCGGCATCAGCCGGTCGAGTCTTGCGCGGGCGGCGTCGGACAGGTCGCGTACGCCGGGCGAACGCGCGAAATCGCGAAGCGCCTGATCGACGTCATCGCGCTGCGTGAAGCCGGCTTCACGCAGCGGGTCGGCGTCGCCTGTCTCGCGTCCGATGCCGCGTTCGCCGCCGTGCCCGACGTCATCGCGCAGGCTGCGCCAGTAAGCCACCAGCGCATCCGGCTGCTCAGTCCGTTCGCGCGTTGCCAGCAGCGCATCGAACTCCTGAGTCACCCGGTCCCGGTGCCTCTGCAACCGGCGCAGCAGCGTCGCCCAGTCAGGCTCGCCCAGTCCCTGCGCAAGACGTTCGCGCGTCGGTGGATCGGCAGGCAGCTGCTGCGTCTGTGCATCGCGGAGCATCTGCAGCCGATTTTCGAGCAAGCGCAAAAAACGATACGCCGCGATCAAGGCATCGCGGGTGTCTTCAGTCAGATGCCGCGCATCGCACAGCGCGTGCAGCGCAGGCTGCAGACGTCGCTCGCGCAGTGCAAGCTCGCGGCCGCCGCGGATCAGCTGCAGCGCCTGCGCCAGAAATTCGATTTCGCGAATCCCGCCCGGGCCGCGCTTGATGTCGTCGGCCATATCTTTGCGCGCGACTTCGGCGGCGATGGTCGCCTTCATCTCGCGCAGTCCGTCCAACGCGCCGTAATCGAGATAACGCCGATAGACGAACGGCCGCAGCGTGTCGAGGAACCGCGCACCAGCATCGAGATCGCCGGCGACCGGGCGCGCTTTCTGCCAGGCATAGCGCTCCCAGTCGCGGCCTTCGCGCTGGAAATACTGCTCCATCGCCGTAAACGACAGGGCAATCCGGCCAGCGGTGCCGAACGGCCGCAGACGCAGATCGACGCGATGGCAGAACCCTTCTGCGGTGACTTCGTCCAGCAGTTTCGCCAGCTGTTGGCCCAGCCGTGCGAAGTAATCTTCCGCCGCGAGCGTGCGCGATCCCCGCCCCTCCTCGGGGCGACTATCGCCGTCGTGCTCATAGGCGTAGACCAGATCGATATCGGAGCTGAAATTCAGCTCGCCGCCCCCGAGCTTGCCGAGTGCGAATACCACCAGACGTATCGGCCGCCCATCGGTGCCGCGCACGCTGCCGAAGCGCTGCCAAAATTCCTTTTCAAGCGCACACAGGGCGCACTGCAGACAGTTTTCGGCCAACTGCGTGGTCGCCGCCAGCGTTTCGTCGAGGGTGTCGAGCCCGTGGATATCGCGCCAGATCAAACGCACCGATTCGGCCTGACGATAGCGGCGCAGCAGCGTCGGCCATTCGGCGCGATGTTCGGCAGTCAGCACCGGCGGCGGCGGCGCATCGTCGTCGGCCAGCAACGCTGGCAATAGCGCCGGCTGACGCAGGCAGACCTCCACAGCGAAGTCGCTGACCAGCGCCAGCGCGCGAATGCGTGCGTCGACCTCCGCACCCTCCGGCAGATCCACCTGCGCGGCCCGCAAGCGCGCCGGCGCGCGATCCGCAGCCGCAGTCTTCAGTATTTCAGGGTGATTCATGCGCAGATTCTGGCATCCCCACACGTGTTCGGCCGGGTCCAAAAAGCCCAGGCAATAAAAAAACCCGCCCCGGTCGAACCGGTAACGGGCTAGCTCCCTCCCCCACGTCGGGATGCGCAAGTACTGTGAAGGAATCGTTATGTCAGCGCACGCTGCACTGCAAAAAAGAACCGGTGAGTTCAGAAAATCCTCTGCAACCAAAACGCGGCGGGGCCGGGCGGGGCAAACACCTAAAGTTTTCCTGGGTTCGAACGTGACACCACAACGCTGGGGCGTAAGCAATCCTCTGTCTGGCTGAAGAAATGCCGCCGGTTATAAAAGAACTGCGGGCATAAACTCAACACGACACTCTGACCCGATTCACTGTATTGTCTAGTTCCATCCAGGCACGCTAGACAAGCGCTCAGGCTGACTGAGAGACGAAAACTGCCGGTGATTTGTCCTCACTTTTACTTCGAAACGCCAGCAAAATGGAAGGAATGAACAAGAGGTCGAATAGCACCGCGATCAAAATCGTCACCGATGCCATGAGACCCATCCAAGCATTAATCTGAAATCCTGAGAACGCCAGGCATGCGAAGCCGGCAGACAGTGCCAACGTCATCGCAATCATCCCAGGGCCGACGATTTCAAAGGCGCCGCGCACTGCGGCATGCGCCGAAAGCCCGTCATCACGCCGCAGGCGCGAATAGGTCGTCAGCATATGGATGGTATCGTCGACGACAACACCGAATGTGACCGAAGCCACTGTGGCCACTGCCATGCCAACCTCGCCGTTGACTAGCGCCCATACGCCCAGCGTCGCCATCGACGGTACGAAGTTGGCGATGGTGCCAATGATGCTCAGGCCAAGCGAGCGAAACGCGATCAAGAAGATCAGCCACACCACCAACACACCGCTGATCACACCTTTGAGCATTTCTTGAATGTTGCGATTACCAATATGGGCGAATAGCAGCGAGGTGCCGGTGCTGCGTGCCGATTCGGCGATCAATGGTGTATTGCGCTCGGCCCAGGCTTGTGCACGTGACTGCAGCTCGGCCATACCTGCGGTCGACATATCGTCCAGGCTGACCGAAAGTCGGCTGCTACGCTTGTCAGCGGTGAGCTGATTCTTCAGATCACTGCCGAAGGGTAATGACATTTCGTATAGCGCCAAATACTGTGCCACGACATCACGCGACTCGGGCAGCCGATACTGGGTCTGATCACCACTGTTCATCGCTCGGTTGATCGTCTTTATGATATCGGGCAATCCATGAACATGCGTCACGCCCGGCTGTTCGCGCAACCATTGCGCGAAGCGATCAGTTTGCTGCAGATAGTCGGCGCGTGCGATGCCGTCAGCCTCGCCCGAATCCAACGAGAATTCCATGATGTAGAAGCCGCCGAGTTCTTGGTTGAGCCGATCCGTCGCTTGGCGGAAGGCGTAGCTCTTGTCGAAATAACGTACATAGCGGTCGTCAAGGCGATTGGTGAAGGCGAACGCGCTCAAGGTGACCGCCACTGCAACCACTGCAACCAGCACTTGGCGCGGCCGCTTCATGACCATAGCAGCGACACGGATGCTGACCGTCTCTGCTGGTAGAGCCTTGCTAGCACCCTTCCATGGCAGCAAGCACAGCAGCGCAGGCAGAAATGTCACGGTTAGTGCCCAGGTCAATACAGAACCCAACGCAACGATGATGCCCAAGTGAGCGAAAGGCGGCACTGCGCTGAACACCAGCGACAAGAAACCGATCGAGGTGGTGATCGTGGTAAGCGTCACTGGCCACCAGCATTCAGCCAGCACCTCCCTGACCGCATCGCGACGACTCAACCCTTCGCGGCGCAGGCGCATCATGCCCGAGCACAAATGGATACAGTCGCAGCAGGCGATTGTCAGAATGATATTCGGCGCGACAACGCTGGGTGAAGACAGCGGTACGCCCAAGAATGCTGCAGTGCCCAGTGCGCTAAGCGTCCCCAGCGTGATCACGCATAGGGTCGCCAGCGCGCTAGCAGCCGAGCGCAGCACAAAGACGATAATGCACAGCAGCACTACCACCATCGTCGGCAGTAGTACCGAGCTGTCGAACGTACTGGCCTCGACAAAAGCGTTGTCGAGCGCAATAGATCCCGATAGACCCACCTCCAAATCAGGATAACGTTTAGCAAAATCGTCGGCGAGCCGCTTACCCGCACTCATCGCAGTAATGGTCTGATCCGACACGGTCTTGGGATCGAAACGGAAGTTCACCGCAACTAGACCCAAACGCGCATCGCGAGCCAGCAGCCGGCCGACCAACAGTGATTCCTGTAGCGCTTCAGCCTTTAGCCCGCGCGCACCGGCCTCACTGAGTCGATCACCCGAACGGGCCAAGTGGTCGATTTTTATATCGTCGCCGACCGCCTGCACGCGCTGGAAGTTCGTCACAGAATCGACGCGTTTGACATCGGGCAGTGTCCAGGCCGCGTCGGTAAGTTCGTTGATTGCCGCCAAGCGCTTTGCTGTGAACAGATCGCCTTTGCGCGCACTCAATACGAACACCAGCGTATCGTCGCGGCCATAAGTCTCTTCAAACTTGTCCAGTGCGATCAGATCTGGATTATCGTCAGCGAAAAATACGCGGCTATCACTGCGAAAAGTCAATTGGGTCATGCCGGCACTAAGCGCCGCCACCAGCAACATTGACACAAGCAAAACCCGCCAAGGATGGCACGTCACCCAGGCGGCATACGCATGCAACAGCAGCTGCATACGGCTCTTGGGCCGCTTATGCGAAGCGTTATGATCAGGCGCGGTTTCAATACTCATCCTTGCAATCCCATGTTGATAATAAATAGATGAATGCATCGTTTAGAGGATGCAGTTGCACACAAATCTCACGCCTTCTCATCAAGCGCGTCAATGGTTTTTCTACTATGGGGAATGACAATGCACGCCAAATATACAGCCTGCGAAACGCATTCAGTGCCTACGGCGAGCATGATACGGGGGTGGATGCGCTAAGTGCTGCTTCGAGTATAATCGCTTGAAAATTATCGAAAAGCATCACGGCCACAAAGTCTTTGAACAGCATCGTCCTATTGCTGTCAGCCATCAGCAATACGGATATAAGCTGGACTAATATTCGGACCAAGCGCTTGCCTGCGTTTTGCGCTAACTCATCATCCCTTGCACTTTCAGCTTCTGATACGCACTGAAACTTCACATGGCACTTGCAGCTTGCTACATTGCATTACGGATTCCGCCACACCTCCACGTCAGGGCATTCGGACTGGCGTAGAACGATAAACAGTGCATCGGAATATGCTTTTTCCATCAGAAGTATAAAGCGAAGCCAAGCTTGAGGTGCGCGTCTCGTTCAAGTCTCCGCAAAGCAGGGTCGTCCTTTGCGTTGAACACCTTCATCAGCGACAGCGACACAACCGCATCGTTCAGCACACGGCGCGAGGCCCGGACATCGAACAAATTGGATTGCGCATCCACGTCGTAGGTGTTGCGTAGTTCCAGCGCCGTATCGCGCGTATCGTTGCAATTGTATCGAAGCCCAACAAACACATCCCGTTGAAACGGCGTCAATGGCGCTACACCGCTGCGCGAATCCGAGTAATACTCAGCATAGAAGGCCAGATCACCTGCGCCACCAGCGAATTTGGTAAAGCTAGTTTCAACGCCAACCCCCCCACCCCAAAAACTGTCCGCATCGCTCTGCCGATGAATCACTTCAGCTTTGAACACGCTGTCACCTGCTACGTACTGCGCCTCTATCGCACTCTGACCGATGCGTTCGTATACCGCGCTGAATCCACGCAAGCCGAGTGCGTCCACACGCGGCTGCAACAACGGTTCGGGCGCCGGTCCTGCGTAGTGCGAAAGAGCCAGATCAAGCGCACCAACGCGGAACTGCGCGCGCATAGCCAGACTAGGCGCCCAGCGCCCGCTTTCGAACTCCTCATCCAGGACAGGTGCCGGCAAGGTGCGAAACCTGTCTTCACTCTGGGCGATTCGACGTCCACGCGCATAGGTCGTCGCATAGAACGACAACAGCACATGCTCCAATTGCAGATTCGCAACCGCACCAGGTTGGCCCAGCTTGGCATCGCCCTGAAAATCCTCGGCAAAGTCGCGTTGATTGATCAGATCAACCGGATTCCAAGCTTCCAGGACGCCCCAAGTTTCAGCAAGCACGCCAAGTCTCCATTCGAGCGTTTCGCCGCCCCAGCGGATCGTTGCTTGACGCACGTCGGCCGTAGCTTCACGCGAACCTCGAGGTGCCGCACGACCGAACAGATCCAGATCAAAGCGTACTCCGCCTTGCGTTTGGGCCGAAACGTTGAGGCTGCCATAAACTGAGATTTGGCCGCGTTCGCTGTCCTGATCGGCAAACGCTGGGGTATCCGCATACGCACGCGCCTCGATGCCGACCGCGCCGCGCAAGCTTGCGGCTTGCGCTGGCATCATTACTATCGACGCCCCACAAACCACAAGCCACACCGCCGTTATCGCAGCGGGACTCATCGCGACCACGACCCCATGCGGCTATCGGTAAGGTCGCTGGGCTTGAGCCCAGTCTTGAACCGGTATTGATCCCAAGTGATTTCTGAGACCGCCTTGTCGAGAAGATTGGTCATAACCATACGAGCGGGCCTCCAGTATTTTCCTTCGAATTTCTGATAGTTATAGAAATCCAAACGCTTGAGCTCTCGGCCGTTTTTGTCGAAATAGACGATCCTCACCGGTTGCCAAATACGCGGGTCGATAGTCTCGACGAGCTTCGAATATCCTGAATATTCGTACTTAGGCAGGTTGGCTATTGTGTGGCAAGTAGCTTTAGGTTCGCCGCAGAGTTCGTCTCGAACGAATTGATAATCGTAGTTGTCCATCTCCCAAGTTGCGATGTCCTCGTATGAAAACTCCGAGCCGGCGAACGAACCGGTCTTATCCCGCGCTGCCAATCGCTTGACACGCTTTGCAGCCGGCAGATAGATCCACTGGTTGTCCGGCGCACCAGGATTGGTAAAAGTCAGCGAAACGAAACCGGCCAAGTCACGCGGCTGCGAAAATACGACAAGGCGCTTGTCACCGCCATCGCGCACTTCCAGAGTATTCATCTCGAAGCTGCGCTGGGCAGTGGCGCCGCCTGGGCGGCGCAGGATCATGCGGCCGTTAACCACATAGTCTGCGAAGCCCGCGTCGTTGCGATCAACGGTGCTGGCGATCTCACGACCGCGCTTAGCCAATTCGGCTGCAGGCGAGATCACCACTGGCTTGCCGGTATCCGCCGAGAATGCCGTCGTGATGAGATTCGCAACGATGAAGGCGGTCAGCGCAGCCGCTATGTACAGCTGTTTCATAGTCATTCCTTTGTTTATATGTAGGGAAATACTCATTTTTATTCATCCTCCAAACATTATGCTGATGCACCGATGACGTTCGTTGTCGACGTCTATGCGATATATTCTTGCTTAGTATTGTTACGCTTCGACAGCAGTATTTACTTTGATAAATGCAAATCTTAAGGCTTCTTCCGCTTGAATTCAGGCCGCAACAGTAGAATTCGCTGCAAGTAGGTCGAGAGTTTTTTCGAACATCGATTCATTGTGCTCGGCGCTGATGAAGCAGCGCATGCGCGCAGCATCGCGTGGAACGACCGGGTGCATGACAGCATGGGCGACAATGCCGTTCTCCAACAACATAGACATCAGCTGCAAAGCTCGATCGTCTTGAATCATCAGCGGTACGATGGGCACGCCGGCCAAGCACGTACGCGCGTCCAAACCGCGTTCCAACGCCATCTCTCGGAAGCGGCGCGCGTTGTCCTGTAAACGCGTCACACGCTCAGGCTCGGCGCGCAGCAGACGCACGGCAGCCAGTGCGGCGGCGGTGTTGGCCGGACTGATACCGGTACTGTAAAGCAGCAGACCTGGGCAGAAATAGTGCAGGAGCTCAATCAATTCGCGCTTGCCGGCCAAGAAGCCGCCGCAGCTTGCAAAGCTCTTAGATAATGTACCCACAATCAAATCAATTTCGCTGGTCGCAATGTCGAAATGCTCACAAACTCCGCGCCCGGTCTTTCCGACAGTACCGCATGAGTGGGCTTCGTCGACCATCAGCCACGCGCCATGTTTCTTCTTCAACTCCACCACGCGCGGAAGATTGACCAGATCGCCATCCATGCTGTAGGCGCCCTCGACTAAAATCAGCGTGCGGCGGTACTGGCTGCGATGCTCGATGAGTAGCCGTTCCAGCGCATCCATATCGTTATGGGCAAACGCGATGCGTCGCGCGCCGGACATTACTGCGCCCATCACACCACTGTTGTGCATGTATTCGTCGTGCAGAATCAGATCGCGGCGATCAAGCAAATAGCCGACCGCCGAAACGTTGGCGCTGTAGCCACCGACACCAACGGTCGCTGCCTCGAAACCTGTGAATTCAGCCAGCTCTGCCTCTAACTGGGCATGCAGCTCGATTTCGCCACCGACCATGCGCGCCGCACCAGCATGACAGCCATAGCGATCAATCGCTTCGTGTACAGCTTGCTTGACCCGCACATCGTGCGATAGGCCCAAGTAGTTGTAGTTGGAATAGGTCACATAATCCTGGCCTGCGATCTTCAAGCTAGCACCGACTTCACCGCTGCGCGGCAGAAAATACGGATTACGCAGGCTGCTGCCTTCTCGATATAGCGAATGCATGCCTTCGAGCAACGCATACTCGGGATAGTCAGCAATATTCGGCGGCTCAGTGTGCAGCACTTGCGGCACTATTGGCGCACTGCCAGCGATGCCAGAGCGCATCTTGCTCAGCAGAGCATCAAGTGCCACCTTGGAAGTTGTAGACATATATTGTCGTCCTTGGTTGAAATGGTAAATGTCGAAAATGCTGAATATTATGCGACTTGCAATTGCACGGCGACGTCTGCATTACTACGAATTACAGCAAGCGCGCGGTCGGCGAGTTTAGCGACGGTCGCGGAGCCGAGCAGTTCAATCACTGAATAGCTCACGCCTAACTTCTGATCGAGCTGGATCTGGATTTCGGTCGACATCAGCGAATCAACGCCAAAAGAATCCAAGCCTTGCTCAGGCTTAAGCCTATCCGCAGTAGTCTTCAAAGCAGCCGCAACCACTTCGGCAATAAGTTCCCGCAAGATCGGCAATGCTTCGCCATCGTCGAGTCCCGCCAAGGCCGTATGCAGCTGCTCCACCAGCGAGCCGTCGCTGGCCAGAGCCTCGCGACTGGCCGCGACCAATTCGACAAACGCAGGCGATGTTCCCCCGACGGTCTCGTAAATCGCCCATTTATCCCAAGATAATTGGTCTGAGATTGCAACCTGCGGCAATTGCTTGGCGAGTGCACGGCCGAGGCCACGCAAAGCAATCTGTACATCAAGGGGCGTCATGCCGATTTGGCTCAGGTGTTGACCGACTCGAACATCGCCCTCGAGCATACCTACTCCGGCAATAGCGCCGAAGTTGACGCTCAAAGCCGGCAATCCATACGAATGACGAAATTGTGCCAAACCGTCGAGGAAACCGTTGGCCGCACAGTAGTTCGCTTGACGGCTATTTCCGACTAGATTTGCAATCGACGAGAACAGCACAAATTGCTCCAGAGCAGCACCCACATGCTTCGCAGCCTTATGCAGCGCCCAAGCGCCGCCTGCTTTCGGGCGAAATACGCGCTGTATATGCACGGGCGACATATAACCGAGCAGATGGTCCTCTAAAACACCTGCAGCATGATAAATGCCGATCAAAGGAGTTTTCGGTTTATGCAACTCAAGCAAAAGCTGCAACACGGCCTGGGGCACTGCGATGTCAACAGCGTGGGCAGTGACGTAACTGCCTAGCAGACGCAGTTCTTCGATCAATTCAATCGCTCCTGGCGTGTCAGCACCGCGACGCCCTACCAAAGCGATACGACCCGCGCCATTGCGTGCCAACCAGCGCGCGACCTCACGACCCAAGCCGCCGAAACCACCAGTGAGCAGGTAGGTGCCGTCGCGACGCATCGTTGGAATATCCGACGCAGCAACCTCAAACTCGCGCAAGTCATCGGCGATTTCTACTTCGATCCAATCTCGGCCAAATTCGTTGGCGGCATCCGGCCCAGCGCGTAGCAGATCGGAAAACCCGATTTTCGCAAGAATTGCAGTATCACGAGGTGTTTCAACCAACACATCGCGCAACGCGGAGCGGACGGCATCGTTACTGCGTAAGCCGTCAAGATCGTTGCGTATCCGTACCAGGCGGTCACAATGCGCTGGCAATGCAAAAGGTGCGGCGTCATCACCCAGATCAATCAGTTGTCCACCTTTGGCTAAGGCGAAGAAACCGATTTGACGACTCCACAGCGCCAGCGGTACGGCGATCAATTCGTAGCCTCGGCAATGCGCGACGCGGTCCCAATCGGATAAATCTTCAGCGACTCGAACGACCTCCACGTCGAGCCCAATCAAACGACGCTCCAACGCATCGCCGAGCACGCTATGAGCAATTAGCGCCCGCTGGCCGCTTTGGGGCAAGCAAGTGGCAATGACTGCCGCCGCACGTGCCTCTACTGGCGCCATAAACGCCGAGCGGATGTTAGGGTTGACCACTGCTTCAAGCAAACAGCTCGATTCATCGACCACAACTATGTTGGCAAGTTGGCGCGGAATCAAACCTGCTACGCGATCACCGATTGCGAAGCGCTGGGCACCGATGCCGACACCCGTGATGGTGCCGATAACGCCGACCGGATCGGATTCGTACTCCAATTGGAGGCTGATTCGTTCGACGCGTAATTTGTAGGCGTTCTCAGTCAGCACAGGCTCCCCCAGCAATTGCGCCGAGTAACCGAAAGCGTTCTTGTTCAGCCCGAGCGCCGGGGTAGCTGCGCTAGATGAATTTAGGCGCAATGGTTGCTGTAATAAGCCACTTTGCACCATGACCGCGCTGTAGCGTGAGCTTTGACGCAGTGCGATCTCATCAATGACTTGATCCGCCATGATTTCATCGAAAATCACCTGTGCAGACAAAACTGCTTCAGTATCCGCAACATCAATCGTCGCCGCATCTAAGGCTGCGTACTCGTTCCGCACAACTCGCATGAAGCCTGCAACCGCTGTCTGCGCAGGAGCGACACGGTCGGTGTCGTAGATCCGTTGCGCGTCTCGAGTCACGATGCGTAATGGCAGCGCACGCGACTGTGCGGCCAGCGCCTGCACTGCGAGCAGCATGTCGGTGATCTCATCCTCACCAGTCATGTCCATATCGGTACTGCGTCCGGCATGCGCGAGGCCAAGCACACGCGAGATACCATCAAGTCCCGGATGTCCGACAATCTCGCTCCATTGACAACGGTCGAACGCGACCCGGTTGTTCGCACAGATCTCGGTCAAAGCCTCGGCGAGCGGATCTGTTGGATGCGCGACAATAAGCAAGCGATCAATTGCAGCACGACCAGCGGGTGATTCGCCGAGCATCTTCCATATCCGCTGGTAGTCACCGGCCGGAAAGCTGTCGTTCTTACCACGGCCATGTAGCGATCGGCAAGTCAAACCATCAATGCGCGCCAATGGCCTGCCGGAAAGATCGCTGATCTCAAAGTCGCAGATAATCTGCGACGCATTACGTACGCTGATGCAAGCCCGGCATAGAATTTTTTCCGGGAGTGGCGCATAGACTTCGAGCGCCCTGAGTGAAACCGGCAGGTATGCGCCTTCACTGGCGTGCGTCAAGGTCAACGCTGCTTGGAAGCAGCCGTCCAATAAAGATGGATGCAGGACATAAGCTTCGGCATCCTCGCCCGCAGTGATCGGACGGGTCAGCTCAGCCTCGACTACGCCACGAGATAGGTCGCGTCGCAGCGCCGTCATCGCGCGAAACGCAGGTCCGTACTGCAATGACATGGCACGCAGATCGGTATAAACATCTTCAGGCTGCAGAACTTCAACCCGTTCGCCTTGCAGCGGCTCAATCTGAGCAAGAATTGCACGGCCATGATAGGGATAAATCGAAGCCTCAGTGTGCAGCACAGATTCACCGGGAGTACCGGCGTCGCGCGAGGAAAGGCTAGCACGATGCGTCGTGGAGTCGAATCGAACGTCCAAGCGCAGGGCACGCTCGTGATTGAGAATCAACGCTTGATGAATCTGCACATCGCGCACGCACAGCCCGCTGCTATCTGGCCAGCGGCGTCGACCTTCTTCGCAGAGTGCTTCCAGATAGCCGGCAGCCGGCATGATTGGCGAACCATCCACCATGTGATCGAACAGGTAATTCAGGCGACTCAGATTGAGATCCGCACCGCTTTCTCTTGCATTTGCACTGAGCGGTGCTTGCTGCGCATCAAGCCGATCATTGATCTGCGATAATGATTCTCGCCAGAGAATCTGGCGCTGCCAAGGATACGCTGGCAACGGTACTTGACGGCCGTGCGGCTTACGAGCCTTCCAATCCAAGGTACCACCATTGGCATAGACTTCGCACACGCTGCGACGTAAAGCGGCTGTCTCAGACCTGTTCATCCACAGCGTGGAGGCAAGACGAGTCTCGGTGTTGCGTGAGGCGCTGATTTCCTCCAGCGAACGGCGCAACACCGGGTGCGGGCCGACTTCAACGAACAACGTATAGCCATGATCAAGCATCGCACCGATCGCATCCGCGAAATACACCGGGTTGCGCACGTTATCGCACCAGTATTCCGCGTCATAGCCACGCGCGCTGCCAGCCTCACCAACTAGGCCACCGGTGACAGTCGAATACAGCGCGATCTTGGTAGGCTTTGGACGCAGGCTGGCGAGCGTTTCCCGCAGTTCGGGTTTTAATGGTTCCATCAGTGGGCTGTGGTAAGGCACTTCGACATCAAGCATCCGGGCGAAGACTTTGCTGGCTTCAGCCGTAGCCCTGATCGCCTCCAACGCGGCGCGATCACCGGCAACGGTGACACTGCGCGGCGAATTGATCGCCGCAAGAGAGACTAGGTCGCCGTGGGACGCGATCGCCGTTGCGGCATCCTCTGCTGACAGACCTAAAGCGAGCATACCGCCGGTATCGGCGGTAGTAGCTTGAATACGGCTACGCTCGCGGCTGACCAGCAGCGCCTCTTCCAAGGAGAGCATGCCAGACGCCCAACTCGAAGCGACCTCACCGACTGAATGTCCGATCACCGCATCAGCGACAATACCTTCTGCTTTTAAAGCTTCGGTCAGACCAATTTGAATCATTAAATTGGCGGGCTGAGCGAATTCAGTGCGTTTGATACGAGAGTCCAGCTCATCGCGAGTCATTTCTTCCAAAATAGAGAATCCGGCAATTGCACTGAATATGCCATCTGCTTGTTCTAGTGTGTGCCGGAACACTTTGTTTTCGCGGAGTAATTCGCGACCCATCGCCCACCATTGCGGACCCATTCCGGTGTAAACGAAAACGACCCGTGAATCTGAACTGTGCGGACGCACACCCTCAATACCGTCAAGCACTTCTTCGCCGGCAGCGAACTGACGCAACGCTGTGGCGAGTTGATCACGGCTCTCACCAAAGACCGCCAGGCGGTGACTCATGTGTGTTCGACGCACGCTCGCCGTGAAGAGGACATCATCGAGTTCAGGTGAATTCGAAGCTTCAAGCAGCTCGACGATCTGGCCTGCACGCGCGCGCAGCGCCTTCGAGTCGCGCGCCGACAGCGGCAGCAGCTCGAAAGTCGAAGTGCTATCGTTTTCGCTATGCGAGCACGAAGCGGCTTCGGCATTGTGCGAGCTGATAATGACATGGGCGTTTGTGCCGCCGTAGCCGAATGAATTGATCGCAATACGGCGAGCCTTCGCACCTTCGACGAGCGGCATAATCTTGCGAGGCAGCTGCACTTCCTTGGGAATCTCTGGATTGACTTGTTCCAAACCAGCAACCGGCGGAACCAGGTTGTGGCGCAGCATCATTACCGACTTGATCACACTGGCGATGCCAGCAGCAGCTTCAAGATGACCGATGTTGGCCTTAACCGAACCGACCAGGCAACTGCCACCTCTGCCGTAGACATTTGCTATCGCACGGGTCTCGCGAGGATCACCTACCGGCGTGCCGGTGCCGTGGGCTTCGATATAGTCAATCTCGCTCGCATCGCGGCCACTTTGAGCCAACACTTGCTCCATCAACGCTCGCTGTGCTTCAGGGTTGGGGACGGTAATACCGCTCGTTCGGCCATCCTGATTGACACCGGCACCTTCCACCACTGCAATGACCTCGTCACCATCGCGTAACGCAGCATCCAGATCCTTGAGCACTACGACACCACCGCCCTCGCCACGACCGTAACCATCAGCGCGCGAATCAAAACTTTTGGAACGGCCGTCTTTGGCTAAAAAGCGACCCTTAGACATAGCGATCGTGTACTCGGGACGCAGGATGAAGTTAGCACCACCGACAAGAGCAGCTTCACACTGGCCTGATAGGATGGCGCTTACTCCCTGAGAGAAAGCCACCAGCGAAGACGAACATGCGGTATCTAGCGATAGACTGGGGCCACAGAAATCAAAGGCATAAGACAGACGGTTGGACAGCATCGTCAGGGTCGCACCAGCCGCGCTATGCGAACCGATCTCATCACGTGCAGCAGCGCCGAATTGATTTAGCAGATGATCGACAGTAAAACCTCCGACGAAAACGGCAGTCTGCGAGCCGGCCATAGCCTGCACATCCAGCCCCGCGTTCTCCATTGCCTCCCAACTCAACTCCAACAACATGCGTTGCTGGGGATCCAGGAACTCGACTTCGCGCGGTGAAAAACTGAAGAAATCTGCGTCGAATGCGCGATAGTCGTAGTCATTAAGAAAATGGCCTAAGCCTACATAGGCCTTGCCAGCGACATCGCGTTCATTGTGGAACTTATCTACCGACCATCGATCTTCTGGAATTGGCCCGACATAGTTCTGCCCTAGCAGCAGATTTTTAAAAAAAACTTCAGGAGTATTCGATTCGCCTGGAAAACGACATGCTGCCCCAATGACCGCAACCTTCTTAACGCGTTCATTATTCAATTTACTAGTAGTATCGATATTCATATCCAGAATCCCTTCATCCCTTGTAATAGACCGCCTTGC
>JAYVSK010000225.1:0-2669 GCA_043775395.1 Lysobacter sp.
GCGTTCTGATGATCCGTAGTCTGTTTCGCACCCTCGCATGTGCAGCTATTTTTTTGGTCACAACGATCGGCTCCGTAACGGCGCAGGCCCAGCACACCGATGAAGGCAAACGCCTGCACGCGTTTTTCGCTGAAGAATGGGAGCGGGGGTTGCGCGAAAATCCCGAGTCGGCCTCGTTCGAAGGCGACAAACGCTATAACGATCGCTGGTCCGACAACAGTCTCGAAGCCATCGCCGCCAGCGAAGCTGCCGACCGCGACGCGCTGGCCCGGTTGAAGCGCTCCGACCGCAGCAAGCTCAGTTCGGCCGACCAGCTGAACTTCGACACCTTTCTGTGGTTGCAGGAAAAAACCGTACAGCGGCAGACGTTCCGCGAATATCTGCAGCCCATCGGCCACCAGGGTGGGGTGCAGAATGCGGATGGCATTGTCGAAGGTCTCGCGTTCAACGAAACCCGCGATTATCGCGACTGGCTGGGACGGATGCGGGCGCTGCCCAAAGTTATCGAGCAGGCCATTGTGCTGATGCGTGAGGGCGTGAAGGCCGGCAATGTGCCACCTCGCGTATTGATGCAGCGCGTCCCCGCGCAGATTGCGGCGCAGATCGTCGACGACCCGACCGCCAGCCCGTTTTACCGGCCGTTCGCAAAGTTCTCTGCGGGCGTGCCGGAATCCGATCGTGCGGCGCTGCAGGCCGAAGCTCGCGAGGTGATCGCACAGCAGATCGTGCCGTCTTACCGCAAGCTGCAGGTTTATTTCAGCGACGATTATCTGCCGAACGCCCGCACCGGCACCGCAGTGGCGGATCTTCCCAACGGCAAGGCGTATTACGACTTCCTTGCCGGTTATTACACCACCACCGGCCTGAGTGCCGACGAGATTCATGCGATCGGCCTGAAGGAAGTCGCGCGGATCCATGCCGAGATGGAGAAGGTCAAGACCGAAGCAGATTTCAAGGGCACGCTGCCCGAGTTCTTCAATTTTCTGCGCACTGATCCGCGTTTCTTCGAGAAGACGCCGGAGGCGCTGCTCACCCATTACCGCGCCATTGCGAAGCGCATCGATCCGGAGCTGGTGAAGGTGTTCCGCACTATTCCGCGCCAGCCCTACGGCGTACGCCCGATCCCCGACAACATCGCGCCCGATACCACGACCGCCTACTACCAGCAGGGCGCCAGCGACGGCAGCCGCGCGGGCTTTTACTACGTCAATCTGTACAAGCCGGAAGTGCGGCCGACCTGGGAAATGATGCCGCTGTCGCTGCATGAGGCGGTGCCGGGCCATCACTTCCAGTTCGCGCGTGGGCTGGAACTTCCGGATGCGCCGATGTTCCGCAGAACCGCGTATTTCGTGGCCTACGGCGAAGGCTGGGGCCTGTATGCCGAACAGCTTGGCTTCGATATGGGTCTGTACGACGACCCCTACGATCACATGGGCCAGCTGGCCTACGAAATGTGGCGCGCGGTGCGGCTGGTGGTGGACACCGGCATGCATGCGAAGGGCTGGAGCCGTGAGCGTGCCATCGCTTATTTCAAGGACAACGCGCCCAAGACCGATCAGGACATCGTCAACGAGATCGACCGCTACATCGGCACGCCGGGGCAGGCGCTGGCCTACAAGATCGGCCAGATGAAGATTTCCGAGCTGCGCGCGCGAGCAAAGCTGGCGCTGGGTCCGACATTCGATGTACGCGACTTCAACGATGCTGTGCTGGAAACCGGCTCGGTACCACTGCAGACACTGGAGCGGCATATCGATGCGTGGATCGCCGAACGGCGCTGACGGTTGCACCTGGTAGAGCGGACTGACCAGCCGTTCGGCGGTTGAAAACCAGTCCGCTGCTGTGGGAGGGCCTTCAGCCCCGAACGTCGGGCCTGAAGGCCCTCCCACAAAAACGGGCGCATCCGCATGCGTTGCCGACCTGACGCACTCGTAACGCGCCTAAAGCTCGCGGTTTGCGCCCAAGTCCTTGAACTGACATAATTTCCGGCTATTCCGCCCCGGTGGAAGACCTTGCTCTACCGTCGCCGATCCGGCGCCGCGGGGGCTTTCGGTGGGCAATTCCGCCTGTCGATATCCACAAGGACATACTGCATATGCGTCATTACGAAGTCGTTTTCATGGTCCATCCGGACCAGAGTGAACAGGTGCCGGCGATGATCGAGCGCTACAAGTCGCTGGTCGAATCCGGCAGCGGCACGATTCACCGTCTTGAAGACTGGGGCCGCCGCCAGCTTGCCTATCCCATCCAGAATCTCGTCAAAGCCCATTACGTGATGATGAACATCGAGATCGATATCGCTGTTCTCAATGAACTGGTCGACACCTTCCGCTTCAACGACGCCATCCTGCGCCACCTCGTGGTCAAGCGCGACGGCCCTGATACCGAGCAGTCCCTGATCATGAAGAACAAGGACGACAAGGACAAGGCCGACAAGGGCGATCGCCGCCGTCGCGACGATGACGGCGCCATCGGCATCGCCGATAGCGACGATGTTGCCGATATCGCCGATTCTGTTGAAGTCTGAGGAGACCACCCATGTCCAAGTTCTTCCGCCGCCGCAAGTTCTGCAAGTTCACCGCCGAAAACGTGGTAGAGATCGATTACAAGGATCTCAACACGCTGCGCCAGAACCTCACCGAGAACGGCAAGATCGTGCCGAGCCGCAT
>JAYVSK010000226.1:0-9114 GCA_043775395.1 Lysobacter sp.
TCTGCGTTCAGATCGCCAGTCACGCTGCGCCGCCAGATGTACGGGCTCTGACCATCGATGGCGAGCCAGCCGGCCGGATATGTGAACAGGCTTTGCTGAGTGGTGCCGGTGCCGAAATCCATCAGCGCGCTCATCACGCCGTTGGGTTCGCGAATGGCGGCATCGGCGAGACCATTACCGTTGATGTCCACGATCGCGATCAGGTTTGCAGCACCCGGAAGCGCACGGCCGCCGGTGCCGGTGATGCTGATGACGCCGCTGCTGTTGGCGGTCAGCAGCCAGTAGCTGAGGGCACTGCTGTTGAACCAGGAAATATCCTGACAGCCATCGCCGTTGAAGTCGCCCGCACCACGAGTCACCCAGCCATTGGGATAGGCCGCGATGGTCTGCTGTGTGAACGCGGTGGACGTTGCTGTGCTGCCGGTGGCCTGCGCTACCCAACTGACCAGTTCGTTGTTTGTATTGCGCCACATCACGTCAGCACGACCATCGCAACTGAAGTCCGCGACGGCCAGCGGCATGTTGCCGGCATTGCCGAGAGGGATCGATGCGTTGGTGTAGTTGGTGATGCTGCTGCCGTTCATCAACCAGACGCTGACCGTGGTGCCGAGCTGCCAGAACAAGTCGGCGCGGCCGTCGTTGTTGACATCGCCGGCACCGACCAGACGCCAACCAACAGGATAGGTGTTGACCGCACTGTCGGTATAGCCACCGGTCGGGCTTTTCAGCCACATCCGCAGATTGGGGCCGGAGCGCCAAAGGACATCCGATGCGCCGTTGCCGTCGAAATCGCCGGTCGCAACCATGATGTAATTCGATGGTGTTGCCTGACCGCCGGTTGCAACCACAGCGCCGGTTGAATTGGTCTGCCAGTAGCTGAGGTTCGCGCCGTTGTGCCAGAGCAGATCGGACGTACCATCTGCATTGATGTCATTGCGCGCCTTGCCGCCGAAGGGCACCACCGTTGCGCGGAACTGGGCTACCAGAGGCATTGAAATGTTCATGCTGCGCGCGTTGTCTGCGGTCGCCGAACCGGTTGGACGGCCCGTATCGGTATAGGTGATGCTGGGATTGCCGAAATAATTGATCGAGAACTGGCTGCTGTTGGCCAGTCGATACGCCATCACAGTGTAGAAACCGGTCGTGGTGGCCTCACGATAGCCATAGGAATAGGTATGCATGCCGGTATCCGGCGGCGAACCCGCATCTTCGATATTGTGCTGCTGGCCCATGTTGTGGCCAAGTTCGTGAGCTAGGGTTTCTTCGCGGCAGAAATAGGTCCGGCCATCGCCCTCGTCCACGTCGGTGCCGTCGCTGACGACCGAGTAGCCGAACGGCGCATCGGTGTTGTCGATGGTGAAACCGCCGCCGCCCAGTAGCCACGCGATGCCGCAACCCTGATGCTGTGGCGCCTGGAACGGGCGGACCAGCGAGACCAGATCGGCGCCGTAGGTGTCTCGGGCCGTCCGCAGCGGCACCAGCTCGGTCGGAACGGTCTGCGCCGTACATCCCGAGGTGTTGCAGGTGTAGCCCGTGACCGCTTCAAGAGCCAATTCATTGCTGTTGCTGTCGGTGTAGCCGACCTGCACGGTCCGCACCAGACGGATACGTGGGTTGATGAGACTGTTCTGATAACCCTGATTGCTGATGGCAACCAGATTGGCCAGGCGGGTATTGACGTTCGCAACGTTGCCGTACTTCGTGACAAGACCGTTGGTATAACCCAAGGCCACATCGATGGTGTTGGCAGCAGAGGCCGCTTCATCGCTTGCCGCGATCGCCGACGCTGCAGTCCGTTTCTTTGCGCTGACCGCAGACACTACGCTACGCGGAATCAGCGTATCGGACTCATCGCTGTCGCGGCCAAGATTGCCGTCAAGCATTTTGCTGGGATCGCTTTCCACCAGCCAAGAACGGCCCGCCGACGTGGTCAGGCGCAGCGCTTCTGTATTGCGCTGGGCGATGCGGCCGAAGACCGCGCTCTCGCCAAAAGTGATCACCGCGTCCGAGCCATCTGCGGTCTTGCCGATCCAGGACCAGTTGCCGTCCAGACCTTCCTCATGGCGCACGTAGTCGATATGCACCCTGCCGCCGGACGGCATCGGCAGTTCGATCGATTTGCCCGGCGCGGCAGCGTTCAAAGCATGCGCTTCGCTCAACTGGACGGCATGGTAGGTCTGGGCGCCACGATGAACCGACTGCTGAGTGCGCTCATAGGCTAGCAATGCGCCGTGATCGGACATGTTGGCAAATGCGGTGGTGCGAGTGGCCTGATGATGGGCCGGTTGGGCCACAGAGGTGGGGTGCTTCGAATTCGCGCCAGCCTGCGCGATCTCCGATTCGGACGAACAACCGCCGACGACGAGCGCCACGGTCAGAGTGAGTGCAAGCTTGCGCATAGGAGGTTGGTCTCGACATCGTGCCCCGGCTCAGGGGCGTGAGTGGCTAGCATACGCCCAAGCACGGGAGCGCCGCATCCTGCAGTCGTGTCCTGAACGCTGGGCCTTGAGAAGAAGCGCGCATCCGGAACGCAACCGGGTTCACACTTCAGAACATCTACATACTCCGACCCTAAAAGGCGCACTGATTCTAGCCCGCTTACAATAGCCAATTCCAGACCGCCGGCATACGCATCTTGCTTGCCTACCGCTGCGATAATCTCGTGCATAGCGCACGGGTGACAGACTTCCATGACAAGTAAAAATGGAAGGCATGGCGACCCGCAGTGTGGGTTTGCGGTTTGGCAGCCCTGTCATTAGCCGTCTTGATGCGCTTGAACAGAATCGAGTCGGCGCGGACGACACCCGCCATGGCCCCCACCAGTGATCTTTTCCGTCAACCATAGTGCGGGCAACTTTCTGGCCCGCTCAGACTCCCGGAGATCAAAAGATGTCAACACGATTCCGTTATTCCACCGGTTTGCTCTCGCTTGCGCTCGTTGCGCTTGCGGCGAATGCGTCGGCTCAGCCTCCCGGCACTGCAGGTGCGCAACAAAACCGATCCACGGTTTCGTTGGGTACTGCTTCGCCGAAAGAGCGCGGCCAGCTGACCCGTCAGTTCGTCAACAAGTGGGGCGCCTACGTGCAGCGCGTCTACAGCGTGCCGGTGGGCACATGGGCGAAGCGCATGGTGCCGAACTTCGTCAGTGCCGATGCCAGCAATTTCCGCAACGCACTCAAGCGCGAGACCTTTGAAGGGGCCATGGCCGAGCTCAACGGCATCGGTCATCGCCTCAGCGACAACCAGGCGATCGATCGGCTGGCCAAAGTGCCTCCAGGCGCGATCGCGTCCAAGGCGAGCCTCGTCGCCGCCAAGTTTGGGGATCTGAATCAGGACCTGGTCTATACACCGGTTGCGCCCTGCCGCATTCTCGATACCCGCAGCACCGCAGCGGGCGCTATTGCTGCTAATGCAACCAGAAGCTTCGTTGCGTTCGGCGTTTCCAACTACACCAGTCAGGGCGGCAGCGCGACCAACTGCGGGGTGAACCCCTTGGCCGCCACTGCGGTTGCGATCAACCTGACTGCGGTCACCCCGACCGCTGCCGGCTACGCCACCGCGTACCCGTTCGGGACCGCCCAACCGGTCGCCGCCAGCGTCAACTACGCTGCCGGTGCGATCGTCAACAATGCGCTGATCGTGCAGACCCCGAACCCGATCGCCTCGTTCGATTTCACCCTCTATACCTTCGCCTCGTCGCATTACGTCGCCGACATCGTTGGTTATTTCGCGCCGCCGAACGCCACTGCCTTGCAGTGCCAAGACACTTTGAATACTACCGTTGCCGGTATTGCTGCGGGTGGGACCGCGAACGCGGTGGCGCCTGCTTGCGCGGCCGGGTACACCCAGACTGCGACCAACTGCGAGACTTCAAGCTGGTTGATGCCGATCGTGTTCTCTCACGCCGGCACCTGTTCTGCCCGGAACAATGACACCAGCCCCGAGGATCTCCGCGCATCGCGGACATGCTGCCGCGTGCCGGGTCGCTGATTTTTTTTCAGGAATCGAACGAAAAGAGCCGGGATGACCGGCTCTTTTTTGTTGCGCGACCGAAATATGGATGCCGCTACAGCGCGGACAGCAGCGCCGGCAGCCTCTTTAGAAAGGGCCGCCGATCACAGATGGCAACGATCTCCGAGAATTTGAAAAATCGATGTCCAGTCGCTCTTGTTGGTCGAGGTAAGGGTGTGGTCGTGCTGGATGCCTGGCCAGCTTTGGCGGTATTTCGCGTTATCGAAAGATCAACCACATCTATAAGGTCGGATATGAAAAAGCAGTTGAGCGTTCTGGTGTTGGGCGTGACCTTGGCCTGCGGCTTGCCACAGACCGCAGTGGCCGCACAGAAGTGGGTGCCTATCGGCGCGAATGCGAATGCGAAACCGGCGACGCCGGCCGAGCGCGGCGCGCTGGCCCGGGCCTACGTGCTGAAGTGGGGCGCTTATGTGCAGCAGGTTTACAAGGTGCCGGTGGATGTGTGGGCAAAACGCATGGTGCCGACCTTCGTCGCCGCCGATGCCAGCAACTTCCGGCGCGCGCTGCAGCGCAACACCTACGAGGGCGCATCGGCGGAGTTGGGCGGTACCGGTAGAAAGCTTTCGGACGATCAGGTCATTGACACGATGGCGCGGGCGAGCTTGGCGCCGGTGGCAGTACGCCCGCAAATCATAGCGAGAGCATTGGGTTCGGTCGCCTCTGATCTGGTGTACACGCCAATCACGCCGTGCCGGATTCTGGATACGCGGGTGGCGGGCGGAACGATCGCCGGCAACTTCAGCCGCGACTTCAATGCGGTAGTGGGCTCTGGCGGTAATTTCAGCAGCCAGGGCGGTAGCGCGACGGATTGTGGCGCCCTGGCGGCAGGGCAGGCGGCGGCTGTCATCAATGTCACTGCAGTGACCCCCACAGGCGCGGGCTTCGCGACGGTGTATCCCTTCGGGTCAACGCGTCCGGTGGCATCCAGCGTGAACTACACCGCGGGCGCGATCGTCAACAATACGGTGGTGACCAAGCTGCCGAATCCGCTGACCACCAAGGACTTCTCGATCTACACCTTCGCAGCCTCCGATTTCGTGGCCGACATCGTGGGTTACTACGCGCCGCCGGTGGCGACCGCGCTGGACTGCACGACCGTCGTCGGAGCTGCGACCAACGTAGCCGCCGGTGCCTATGTGAGTCTTTTCGTCCTGACTTGCCCGGCCAACTACACGCCCACGAGCCAAGCCATCAGTGCGGGCGAGAACGTCTTGATCGCAGACACCTATCTTGCAGGCAGTCAGGGGCAGATTTTCGTGAGGAGCCTGAGCGTCAATGCCCAGAACGTGCAACCTAAACTCACCTGCTGCCGGGTGCCTGGGCGCTGATCGATCAATCGACTGTCGTAAACGAAAAGAGCCGGGGAAACCCGGCTCTTTTCTGTGCGCGATGATGTTTCCTCAGAGCGCGGCCTGCAGCTCCGGCAGCAGCTTGAACAGATCGCCGACCAGGCCGATATCGGCAATCTCGAAGATCGGCGCTTCGCCGTCCTT
This sequence comes from Lysobacter sp., assembly GCA_043775395.1. Classification (GTDB taxonomy): domain Bacteria; phylum Pseudomonadota; class Gammaproteobacteria; order Xanthomonadales; family Xanthomonadaceae; genus Lysobacter_I. Next base: position 5,526 of record JAYVSK010000226.1, read on the forward strand.
GTTGATGGCCACAATGGTGCCGGCGTCCTTGATGCCGGTCAGATGCTGGATTGCGCCGCTGATTCCGATTGCGACGTACAGCTCAGGCGCGATGATCTTACCGGTCTGGCCGACCTGCATCTCGTTGGGCACGTAGCCGGCATCGACCGCCGCGCGCGAAGCGCCGACGCCCGCCCCGAGCTTGTCAGCCAGGTCGTAGATGATCCTGAAGTTCTCCGCCGAGCCCACGCCGCGTCCGCCGGACACCACGCGACGCGCGCTCTGCAGGTCCGGGCGGTCCGACTTTCCGGCGGCCAGGCCGACGTATCGGGTGTGCGCGGGCAGGGCGGCCTCGACCAATGCCGCCTCGACAGAAGCGCTGCCGCCACGCGCAGCTTCGGGCCACGACGCGGTGCGCACGGTGGCAACAACAACGAGGCTGTGGTCCGCTTCGACGGTGATGATGGCGTTGCCGGCGTAGATCGGACGTTTGAAGGTGTGACTGCCGTCGACGACCATGATGTCGGACACCTGCGACACGCCCAGCAGGGCGGCGACGCAGGGCATCAAATCTTTGCCGAAGGTGGTGCTGGGACCAAAGACGTGGCTGTAGCCGGCCGCGACCTGCGCGATCTGCGGCGCCTGCATCTGTGCGATGGCATTGGCGTTGGCCGCGTTGGTCACAGTGACTACTTTGGCGACGCCGGCAATCTGCGCGGCTTCGGCGGCGATGCCTGCCGGGTCGGCAGCCAGCACCACGATGTCGATGCTGTCTGGATTCAGCGCTTTGGCGGCCGAGACACACTTCGCGGTGGAGGCATTGAGTTTGCCGTTGAGATGTTCGGCAACGATCAGGACTTTGGACATGTCGGTTTCCTACGTAGGGCGGGTCTGGACCCGCCATTGCGGAATTTCGGTTAGCGGTGCGTATGGTTTGAAACGGTCGGGATCATCGCCACGATCATCGCAGGACAGGTTGCGATGGCGGGTCGAAACCCGCCCTACAACAACCCTTTCGCTTTCAGCGCGGCAACCAGCTCAGCCGCGTCCTTGACCATCACGCCCTTGCTGCGCTTGGCCGGCGGTGCGTAGTGCGTGGTTTTCAGCGTATCGCCGGATTCCACGCCCAGGTCGGCGAACTGAATCGTTTCCAGCGGTTTGCTTTTGGCCTTCATGATGTCCGGCAGTTTGATGAAGCGCGGCTCGTTCAAGCGCAGGTCGGTGGTGATTACGGCCGGCAGATCGACTTCAAGCGTTTCCAGCCCCGCATCGACTTCGCGGACCACGGTGGCTTTGCCGTTGGCAATATCGAGCTTGCCCGCGAACGTCGCCTGCGGGCGGCCCCACAGCGTGGCCAACATCTGGCCGGTCTGGTTGGCGTCGTCGTCGATCGCTTGTTTGCCGAGGATGAAGAGATCAGGTTTCTCTTTCTCGATCAGCTTGAGCAGTGCGCGCGCAGCGGTGAGCGGCTGCATGGCGGCGTCGCTGACGATGTGAATGGCGCGGTTCGCGCCCATCGCCAGCCCGTTGCGCAGATGCGGCTGGGCGTCGGCCGGGGCGATGGTGACGACCACGACTTCGGTCGCGATGCCTTTGTCGCGCAGGCGCAGGGCTTCTTCCAGCGCGATGTCGTCGAAAGGATTGGGCGACAGCTTGACGCCGTCGGTGACTACGCCGGAGCCGTCCGGCTTGACCTGGATGCGGACGTTGTAGTCCAACACGCGCTTGTAGCCGACGAGAATTTTCATCGTGCGGAATGTCCTGGGAGCGGAAGAAAGGCCGGTCGGTGTTCGAGTCGGCCCGGCTGGTAATTTTAGCGGTTCGGCGGGCCTGCTGCGACCGGAGGTGTCATAGACAACGTATCCAAGGGCTTTGGTCAGCTCGCTTTAATGAGATCGGCGGCGCGTTCCGCAATCATGATTGTCGGCGCATTGGTGTTGCCGCCGATCAAGCAGGGCATCACCGAGGCGTCGATCACCCGCAGGCCTTCCACGCCGTTGACCCGCAGCTGCGGATCGACCACGGCGTCGGCGTCGCTGCCCATCCGGCAGGTGCCGACCGGGTGATAGACGGTTTCGGCTTTCTCGCGGACGTAGTCGGCCAGCTCGCTGTCGCTGAGGTCAGTGCGTGCGGGCAGGATCGGTGCGCCGCGATAGCGGTCGAACGCATTCTGGGCCAGGATCTCGCGCGAAATCTTGGCGCATTCCACCATCATCTTCATATCGAAGCCTTCCGCGTCGCCAAGATAGTTGGCCTCGATCCGGGCCTTGTCGCCGGCGCGGTTGCCGGCCAGCGAGATCCGACCGCGGCTGCGCGGACGCAGGAAACACGCATGCAGGGTGTAGCCGTCGCCTTTCATGCGTTTACGGCCGTGGTCGTCCAGCATCGCCGGCACGAAATGAAACTGGATGTCGGCGCGGGCGTCGGGGGCCAGCGGCGAGCGCATGAAGCCGCCGGCTTCGGCGATATTGCTGCTGCCCGGGCCGCTGTGGCCGCGCAGGAAATAGTCGAAGGCGACTTTGAGATCGCTGGCGCGGTCGTAGGTGACGCGCTCGGTCGAATGGAACAGGGTGCAGATATCGAGGTGATCCTGCAGGTTTTCGCCAACGCCGCTACGGTCGGCGACCACATCGATACCCAGCTTGCGCAGGTCGTCGGCCGGGCCGATGCCCGACAGCATCAGCAGCTGCGGCGAGTTGATCGCGCCACCGCTGAGGATCACTTCGCGCGCGGCTGGCTGGTGATAGGCCTGCCCTTTCATGACGTAGGCCACGCCATTCGCGCGCGTTCCTTCAAAGGTGATGCGGCTGACGACTGCGCCAGTATGCACGGTGAGGTTCGGGCGCTGACGGACGGGGTTGAGATACGCCACCGCCGTGGAACAGCGCGCGCCGTCGCGTTGAGTGACTTGATAAAAACCAACGCCATCCTGGACCGCGCCGTTGAAATCGCGGTTATGGGCCAAGCCGATCTGCTGGCCGGCATCAATGAACACCTGCGACAGCGGATTGGTGTATCGGTGGTCGGAGACGCCGAGCGGGCCGTCGCTACCGTGAAAAGCGTCGCCGCCGCGCGCATTGCCTTCGGACTTCTTGAAGTAGGGCAGGACGTTGTCCCAATGCCAGCCGGTCGCGCCCTGCGCAGCCCAGTCTTCGTAATCGCCTGCGACGCCGCGGATGTAGCACATCGCATTGATCGAACTGGAGCCGCCCAGCACTTTGCCGCGCGGCCACCACAGCGTGCGCTGGTTGAGGTGCGGTTCGGCGGCGGTGTTGTAGTCCCAGTTCACGCCCTTCTGGTTGACCAGTTTGGCCACCCCCGCCGGCATGTGAATGAAGGGGTGCCAATCGCGCGGGCCGGCTTCCAGCAGCAGGACCTTGACCGACGGATCCTCGCTCAACCGGTTCGCCAGTACGCAGCCCGCCGAACCGGCGCCGATGATGATGTAGTCGAACACGCGCAGACCTTATGAAATCATGTGCAGGCGACACTATGCCCGCAGCCTAGAGCAAATACTCTGCGATGTGCGATGCGTGGTACCGGTGGTACCGATCGCTGAAATTGGTTTGCGATGAACCCTTCGGTTGGCCTGTTAAAGTGCTGGCACTGC
>JAYVSK010000227.1:0-5944 GCA_043775395.1 Lysobacter sp.
CAGGTCGTGGATATGCGCCGCGCGCGCCGCTCCCTCGACTTCATCGCGGGTCGCATCCGGGCGCCCGTACAGGATGTTGTAGTAGATGGTGTCGTTGAATAGCACCGTGTCCTGCGGCACGATCGCGATGGCCTGGCGCAGCGACGCCTGGGTGTAGTCGCGAATATCGCGCAGCACGCCGTCGACATCTTCGATCGCGATGCGGCCGGCGTCGATGTCGTAGAAGCGGTACAACAGGCGCGCCAGCGTGGACTTGCCGGAGCCCGAATGGCCGACCACGGCGACGGTGCCGCCGCGCGGCACTTCAAAGCTGACTTCGCGCAGGATCTCGCGGCGCGGGTCGTATCCGAAACGCACGCGGTCGAACACTACCTTCGGCTTGTCTGCGCGCAGCGGCACCGCATCGTCACGATCGCGCACATCCATGTTTTCGTCGAGCAGCCCGAACAGCCGCTCCAGATTGGTGAACGCCTGCTTGACCTCGCGGTACATCATGCCGAGCAGATTCAACGGCGCCGACAGCTGCAGCAGCACCGCATTGACGAACACCAGCCCGCCGATGGTCATCGTACCCTCGACCACGCCGGCAGCGGCGCGCCACATCATCGCGGTGACGCCCAGCGAGACGATGGTGACCTGGCCGAGGTTGAGCAGGCCCAGCGTCTTGCGGCTCATCACCTGCGCTTCTTCGCGCTCCTGCAGGCTGAGGTCGTAGCGCCGCGCTTCGTGTTCTTCGTTGCCGAAATATTTGACGGTCTCGTAGTTCAGCAGCGAATCGACCGCGCGCTCGTTGGCGCGGGTGTCGGCCTCTACGGCGGCGCGGTAATAGCGCGTCCGCCATTCGGTGATCATGAAGGTGAAGGCCATATACGCGGCCAGCGTGATCAGCGTGATCACCGCGAAACCCCAGTCGTACATCCACACCAGCACGCCGGTCACCAGCGTGATTTCGAACAGGGTCGGCAGGATGGTGTAGATCATCCAGTCGAGCAGATCGGCGATGGCCGAACCGCCGCGTTCGATATCGCGGGCCACGCCGCCGGTGCGACGCGCAAGATGGAAGCGCAGCGACAGCGCGTGCAGATGGCGGAACACCTGCAGCGTGACCCGCCGCGAGACCCGCGCCATCACCCGCGCGAACACAATCTGGCGGACTTCGGCGAAAAACGTCATGCCGACCCGCGCTGCGCCATAGGCCAGCAGCAGGCCGATGGGCATCACCAACAGTGCCGGCTCGGCCTTGATGTCGAGCGCATCGACGAGCTTCTTCAGCACTGTCGGCACGGCGAGGCCGGCAACCTTGCCGGCGACCACCAGCACCAGCGCGAACAGGATGCGGCCGACGAACGGACGCAAATACGGGATGAGTTCGCGCAGGATCTGGGTTTCGCTGCGCGCGTTGGCCGGAGGCGCGACCGCAACCGGTTGCTGTGGCTGCGGATCGGGAACGATAGCGGGGGTGTCTGCGGCAGGTGGACAATTCATCTATTTATCATGGGGCCTGCGCAGTGCGATTCAAAGCTGCGAAAGGCCTGCGATATCGGGTTTTTTGCGCAAAACGCGCAGACATGATCCACTTCGGGCATGGCCGTTTACGTCGACAACGCAGTGTTTCCGTGGCGCGGGCGGCGCTGGGCGCATCTGTTGGCCGACGATCTGGACGAACTACATGCTTTTGCAGCGCGACTGGGTCTGCCGCGTCGCGCTTTTCAGGACCAGCGCAGCGGCGCGCATTACGACGTCGATACGGCGCTGCAGGAAAAAAGCGCCGCAGCTGGGCGCAACGGCGGTCTCGCGGCGGCAGGACCGCGCGCGGATGCGTGCGATCATCGCTAACGCCAAGCGGCAGTGGAGCGGTTTCGCGGCCGACGCAACCGGTGATGCTGCAGGCGATTCTTGATCCCCCGGCCTTCTGGAGAATCCGATGCCCACGTTCGACCTGTCCCCGCCCAGCGATGCCCAGCGGCAGACGCTTGCCGCCGCCCTGTCGCCCGAAGCGCGCCGCGTGCTGCTGTCGCACGGCACCGAGGCGCCGTTCTGCGGCATGTTTCTCGACAACAAGCGCGACGGCGTTTACGTCTGCAGGCTGTGCGGGCTACCGCTGTTCCGATCGAACGCGAAATTCGAGTCGGGCACCGGATGGCCGAGTTTTTTCGCGCCCTACGACGAAGCCCACATCGGCCGCATCCACGACGTCAGTTACGGGATGGCCCGCGTGGAGATCGTCTGCAAGCGCTGCAGCAGCCATCTGGGCCACGTGTTTCCCGATGGCCCGAAGCCCACCGGAGAACGCCACTGCCTGAATTCGGTATCGCTGGGGTTCGTCGGCACCGACGAAGCTTTGCCCGACCCGTTGCAGCGCGGCGAAGTCAGCGCATGACCGCGATCGGGTAGGACCGCGACGGCCGATTGCGTATGCTATCGGCCACTTTCGCCACCCGCTGCGCCGCCATGACCGACACCCTTCCCGACCGCCTTTCCAACGATCCGCGCAGCCCGCATTACGACGCGGATCTTCTGGAAAGCGGTATCGGCATCCGCTTCAACGGGGTGGACCGCACCAACGTCGAGGAATACTGCGTCAGCGAAGGCTGGGTACGGGTGATCGCCGGCAAGGCGCTGGACCGCCGCGGCCAGCCGATGACCATGAAACTCAAAGGCACGGTCGAACCGTATCTGCGCAGCGCGGAGTAAGCGTTCAGGCGCTGCGATTGTCTGCGGCGCCTGCGGCTTTACTTCGCAGCGGCGCCGCCCAGATGGGCGCTGAGAAAATTCAGCAGCCGGGTGTAGAACGCAAGCCGGTGATCTTCTTTGTAGAAGCCGTGGCCTTCGTTGGGAAAGTACAGCGTCTCGACCTGCGTGCCCGCGTTCTTCAGCGCTTTTTCCATTTTTTCGCTGTGCGCGATTGGCGCGATTTCGTCTTTGCCTCCGGCCGCGAGCAGCACCGGCACGCGGATCTGCGCGGCTTTGTCCAGCACTGAAATCGCCGCCATGTTCTCGCGCGTGCCGTACCAGTCTTCCACCCAGTTGCGGTTGGCGCGGCTGCTGCCCGACACCCGTTTGTGGTGTTCGGCCATATCGTAGACGCCGACATAGCCAGCCGCGCAGCGATAGAGATCGGGCTCGGTCGCGGCGCCCATCAGCGCGGCATAGGCGCCGTAGCTGGCGCCGTAGATGCAGATGCGTTTGGGATCGGCGATCTTCTCCGCGATCGCCCAACGGGTGGCATCGGTCAGATCGAACTGCAGCTTGCGGCCCCACTGGCGTGCACCGCTTTGCATGAAGTCCCGGCCGTAGTTGGACGAGCCGCGGTAGTTGACCCGCAGCACCGCGTAGCCGGCTTCGGCGAGCATCTGCGCCTCATCGTCGAACCACCAGCGGTCAAATACGTCGAACGGCCCGCCATGCGGCAGCAGCACCATCGGCAGCGGCGTACCGCGCTGCTTGCCCACGGGCAAGGTCAGATAGCCGTGCAGCGACGTACCGTCGCGCGCCTCGAAACCGACGCTTTCGCTGGGCGCCATATTCGCCGGGTCGAACCAGAGACGGCGCGAGAACAGAGGCAGCACTTTTTTCGCCACAGTATCGAAGAGGTAGTAATCGCCCGGATTGCGGTCGCTCGCCACCTGGATCACCAGCAGTTTGCCATCGCTGGTGCCGGAGGTGATCAACACGGCCGCATCGGGGAACGATTTTTCCAACTGCCGGTAGCGCTTGGCGTCTGCGGAATCGGCATCGAAAAAACGGTTGCGTATACCGTCATGCATATAGCACGCGCCGATCGGCCGGTCTTCGCCATCGAAGAGGATGCTGTAGGGATCGACCGCCGGGTCGCTGAGCAGCTCGGTGCGCGCGTCCATCGCTGGATCCCAGGACAGGATCGCATCGGGCTTGCCCGGACGCTGCGTGCGCAAGTAGGCGCGTTTTCCGTCTGCTGAAAACCCGATCGCGTTTTCGACCAGGCCGGTGCGGGTTTCGTCGGCGATCAGCCGCCAAACGGTGCTCGCTTTCTCGCGGTAGTACAGCTTGCTGGCGTTGTCGTTGCCAGCGCCGAACGCGAAGCGCGCATAGCCTTCGCGATCGGTCACGAAGCTGGCGCGCGGAATCGGCGAGGCCGCGACCGGGCTGCGTTGGCCGGTGTAGATATCGAGCTTCTGCAATAAGGTTTTGTTGGAGTCGCCGTAGGGAATCGCGCCGATCAGGATATTGCGGTCGTCGTCGCGCAATGCGTCGTGGACCTCGGCGAAAGTGAATTCGGCAGGTCCGGTCAGCGACGCTGCCCGTGTCCCATCCGCATTGACCGCATAGATTTCACCGTTGGCGAAAGGCTTGTCATCGACGCCGAATTTCTCGGCCATGCTGGCGACCAGACGCTCGTTGTTGGCCCACCAGAAATCGTAGATCACCGAATCCTTGCCGCCTTCAATCTTGGCGGTCGGCTTCATGTCGGCACGACGCAGCACCACCAGCACGGTGCGGTCCTCGGCAGGCACCGTGACCGCGAGATAATCGCCCTGGGGCGAAATCTTGACATCGCCGTAAGCGTCTTTGCGCACGTAAGGGGCGACATCCACGGTGGCAGTGGACGCGTCCTGCGCTGAAACAATGAACGCGAAGAACAGCAACAGGGCCATGCAGAGAAACTTCGAACGACCGTGCTTGATGCGGTCGTGCTTGATTCGAACACGTTTCATAATCAACCCACCCCCTGCACGATCGATGTGAGCATCGCATGAGAGTACGGGAATGGGGCGACCGCTGGAACGGGCAAGCGGCCTCAACGCCTGCCCGTGGCGGTCAGTGCAGCGTCGTCGCCAGCGCAACACCCTCGTCCTCTGCCTCATCGGGCAGCAGGCTGCGCCCCATATGCGCGATGGTCGGCGATTCGAAAAAGGTTTTCAGCGGCAGCGTAATGCCCAAGGTCTCGCGCACAGCTGCGATCAACCGCATCGCCATCAGCGAGTGACCGCCAAGATCGAAGAAATTATCGTGGATGCCGATGCGATCCACGCCCAGCAGTTCGATCCAGATGACCGCGAGCACCTCTTCGATCGGCGTACGCGGCGCAACATAAGGTCGGCTGCTCACGATAGTCGCAGCGTCCGGTATCGGCAGCGCATTGCGGTCGAGCTTGCCGTTTCTGGTCAGCGGCCAAGCCTGCATGGTCACAAATACCGTGGGCACCATGTAATCCTGAAGTTGCGTCTGCAGCTGTGCGCGCAGCAGATCGCTGCTGATTCCGATCGTTTCATCGGCAAGCACGTACGCCACCAGCTGTCTCTCTCCGAACGCATCCGCGCGCGCCAGCACGACCGCTTCTTTGACCCCCGGCAGCGCCGCCAGCTTGGCTTCGATCTCGCCCAGTTCGATCCGGTCGCCGCGGATCTTGACCTGGAAGTCGTTGCGGCCGCGGTATTCGATCAGTCCGTCGCTGCGCCATACGCCCAGATCGCCGGTGCGGTACAAACGATCGCCCGCAACGAAAGGGCTGTCGATAAAACGTTCGGCGGTGATCTGCGGGCGATGCAGATAGCCGCGCGCCACGCCCGCACCGCCGATGTACAGCTCGCCGATCGCGCCCACCGGCACCGGCTGAAGAGCAGCATCAAGGAGATAGATCCGTTCGTTCGCCAATGGCCGGCCCAGCGGAATCGTGTCGACAGCATTGAGATCGGGAGGACACAGATACGTGATGCTGATCGCGGTGGTTTCGGTCGGCCCATAGACGTTGAAAAAACGCCGGTCGCGATTCCAGCGCTGCAGCAGTGCCGGCGGGACGGTTTCGCCACCACAGGTGATGGTGTGCATGCTGGCAAGCGTGGCGTCATCGGAGATGGACGACATGACCGAGGGGGTCATGAATGCATGCGTGGCCCGCTGCCGCGCTACCAGCGCCTCCAGCGATTCGCCCAGCAGCAGTTCGCCCGGCGCGCCCAGATGCAGC
>JAYVSK010000228.1:0-10038 GCA_043775395.1 Lysobacter sp.
CTGGCCGCAGGGCAGACGGGTGCCGGCGTGCCGCTGGCGGCGCAGGTCCATGAGAACGCGGTGAAGCCCGCCGGCAGCGCATCGGCCAGCGTGGCGGTCGCGTTGTGCGCCGTGGTATCGGCCACGGTTGGCTGCGCGGTGTTGTTCTGATAGGTCACGTTGAACTGCACGTTGCTGCCTGCAGGCGGCGTACTGCTGCCCACCAGGGCCTTGGTGGTGCGCAGGTCGACGTCGTTATCCAGAATGGTATAGGTGTATTGATTGACTGGCGCCAGTCCGCAGGTGAGCGTATTGGCGACGGTGTAGTTGTTTGGACTGTTGCGTATGGACACGACCACGGTTTCGTTATTCTCGATCACCGTATCGTTAGTGATCACGATGCCGGTATCGAAGGTAGTGGTGCCGTCGTAGTTGCCGGCCGGAATCACGATCGAGAAATTCACGCCGCCGCCGGGCGTGGTGAAATCGCTGCCGAGCGTCGCCGTGCTCGCACCGTTATTCAGTTGCAGCAGGATGGTTAAAGGCGCGGTGACATTGCCGACGATGGCAATTCTGGGCAACGTACCCGTGGTTTCGGGACCAGTGCCGTTTGCGGATGAAAACTGTACGTAAGGCGTCAGCGTGACCTGGGCATTGTCGAGAAAATTGCCGACCGTGGCGCTGCCCGATCCGGTACTGATGGCCTCGAAGCCCAGACTCTGCAGCCCGGACGCACCGTTCCAGGTGAAGCTGCCGGTGTAGTCGGCCCAGGTGCTGGTGGTGACCGGGGCATTGCAGGTGCCGCTGCCAACGGACCCGGTGCCGCACGAGCCCGCCACTACGGTGCCGGCGCCCGCCGTATCCGTTGACGCGGCAAAAATCTGATTGGCCGAAGAATTGATGTTGAACGACATCACGTCGGTGCCGCTGCGCGCACGATGGCTCAGCTGCCAGCTCAGCACTTCGCCGTTGGAAATGCAGACGTTCTGCGACAGCCGGCTGACCGCTTCGGCATTGAGTTCGGCGAAATTGAGGCCCTCGCGTGCAACGACGCCATTGAAATTATTACGCCACAGCTCAATGAGCGAGCCGGTCACCGGCACCGGCGAGGTACAGCTGCCGGTGGCCGCAGTCACCGGATGATTAGTCGTCCAGCCCGGCACCTGCGCATCGGTGACCTGCACATAGCAGCCGGTCGCAGCGTCGGCAGCCGTCAGCACCGGCTGCTCGAACCCGAGGTTCTGAAAACTGCGCTGCAGCTGTGCATGCGCGGGCCCTGCCGCAAACAGCAGCACCAGCAGACTGATCGGAAGTAGAAAACGCAAGGCACAAGACATGATAAATGCTACCTATTTGATCCGGAAACGCCTGTCATTCCTTATCAAAAATCTCCATGTCCTGTTTGACTGCAGATGTACCGGGTTGATACCGAATGGATTACTGCACAGCGCAGCTGAAACTAAAAGTAGCGGTATTGCTGCCTGCCGTGGCCGGCAGCGTGCCGAGGGCGATGCCTGCGCTGAGGTTGGCCACCGTCAGCGGACCCGCAGGGCAAGCGCCCGCAGCGGCGCTGCTGCAGGTGACTACATTGGCCGGCGGGCAGGTCAGGCCGGCGCCGGGGGTGTCGCCGATGACTGCATTGATCGCAGCGCCCGGGCCGTTGTTGGTGACTACGACGCTGTAGGTGGTCTGCGTGCCGGAGAAGACCGTGTCGGCGGCCTGATCGTTAGGGCCCGCCAGCGGCGTGTTGGTCTTGGTGATGCTGAGGTCGGCGAGGTTGGAGACGTTGCACAGCGGCAGGTTTGCCAGCGACGGCGCAGTCGCTGCGTTGCCAGTGTTGCCGCGGGTGGCACCGTTGGGTATGAATTCGGTCACTGCGCCGGACAATGTAGTGCCGCTGGCGCCGCCGGTCACGGTGCCGATGCCGGCTGGTGAGGCGATGAAACCGCCGCCGCCACCGCCGCCCGGGCCTTCGGATTCGCTGTTGGTGATCAGCTGGTTGCCGCCGTTGCCGCCAATCGCCGACAGGCCGAGCGTGCCTGCGCCTGGGGCGACCAACACCACGGACCCGCCGCCGCCGCCGCCGCCGGGGGAGTCGTTGTGACCGGGCAGGGTGTTTGTCGCGGTGGCGCCGTTCGCCTGCAGACTGCCGCTGCCGGCCACGGTGGTGGCGACCAGCAGCACCAGGCCGCCACCGTTGGCGCCAGCGCTGGCCGCGCCGTTGTTGCCATCGCCAGCACCGCCGCCGCCGCCGAAAAAGAGCCGCGTATCGCCGATGGTGCTGGGATTGTTAGCCAGCGGTCGGCCGCCAAGGCCGCCGCGTTCGCGACGGTTGTTGCCGCCCCATGCGCCACTGCCGGGCGCAAGCGTGAGCGCGTCCTGATTGCTCGAACCGTAGCTGTAGCCACCACGCCCGCCTCCGGGCGAGTTGGTAGTCGAAGTGAGCGTGCCATCGATGTTCCAGGCCGCCGCCCAAGTGGCGTTGCTGTTGTCCGGCACGCCTTGGCCGTTCCAGCCAGTAGCGTTGCCGCCGTTGGCGCCGCCACCACCGCCGGTATTGTGGGCGTTGCCGCCGCCGCCGCCGTTGGCAGGAGCGCCGCGGTTGTACCGGCCGCCCAAACTGTCATAAGTCGTCTGGCTGCCGGCGATGCCCTCGCCTTTCTCTGCGCCATCTGCGGTGGTGGTTGCGACATAGGCGGGGACATCGGTGCCTGCAGCCGTGGTGACGTTGTCGATCGCACCGCCGCGGAAACCCAGATTATTCGCGTTGATCGAACCATTCACGGTTGCAGTGCCGTCAACGATCGCCGCGACGACCCCGCCGGTGCTGCCGTTCCACGCCTGCGCCACGATCGACGCGCCGGCGTTGACGGTGAGACTGCTGTATTGCGGCACCCGCAGCACCTGAGCACCGCTGCTGTACGAAAAGCGCAGCGGCGTCAGACTGCAGGCTCTGCCGAGGGTAATGGTGGTGCCGGCGACCGAGGCGACGCTGACGTATTCATAGCGCCCGGCATTGCCCAGCGTGCTCACGGTGCCGTAACTGCTGGCATTGGCGGTGCTGATGGCGGCGCCCTGTGCCTGGTAGACCAGCAGCACATCGCCTGCGGTGATGCCGGCGGCGCTGCTCACGCTGATCGTACTGTCGCCAGCGCCCGCACCCGCCGTCAGCGTGGTGTAACTGTTGATCGTGGTGTTGGCGGCGCTAGCGGTGAACGCGCCGTCCTTGCCGGGCACGCGCGCCTGCGCAGGCATCGCCAACACGCCGCACAAGGCAGTGGCCAGCGCCGTCATCGTGCCCAATCGCAAACTGCCGCTATCCCGCTTCATCGTTGCCATTTCGGTGTCCTCATCCACTACGCAGTGTCACAGCAGCACACAAGATCCTGCGCGTGTCGATGCAGCGCGTCGTCGATCAAGTCTTTGATCGTGTGCTGAGCTTGTATTCGATCGATCACACCCGGGCTGCGCCGCCGTGAAGGCAGTCGCCGCCCGTTGGAATCAATACCAGCCGACCAGATTCAGGAACCATCCCTTGTGGTCGTAATCGAAATTGGTCAGGTCGTCGCTGAACTCGGTGAAGTTGTAGCCGGCGCCGATGCGCAGACTCTTGCCCAGGTCGCGATCAATTCCCAACAACACGCCCTGACGGTCGCCGCCGTCCTTCACGCCCAGCCAGCGGTATTCGCCCAGCGCGTGCCATTTGTCGGCGAACGCATAGCGCGCCTGGCCCGCTGCGAAGGTCGCACCCGAATCAGCCCACTGCCCGGAGAGGCGGCCGTAGCGCACTTCGCCCTCGCGACGCATCAGCTTGCCGGCAAACTCCCAGTGCGTATTCGGCGTGTAGATGCCTTCCAGCGACAGCACCTGACTGCGCTGGTCGTAGAACGCGACGTTGTTGCCGATCTGCGGCAACGACGATACGTCGTACAGATACGTGTACTTGCCCAGCAGCGCCCACCGGGTGGAATCGACCGGACGCCACGCAAAGCCGACGTTACTTTCGATGAATCTGGCGCCAGCGGTGGTGAGCAGGTCGTCGGTGGTCTTCGAGTAATTGAAGCGCGCCGCGATCCGGAAACTCTCGTTGAGTTTGTGCGTGAACTGATTGGTGGTCACCCACTGGTCGCGCTGTTCCGCGCCGGTGTCCTGACGCCATTCCAGCTTGCTCTGCCACTGGGTGTCGTTGGAGGTACGGCCGGCGCTGACGCTCACCGCCTGACGGTCGACGTTGCCGATCGCCTTGTCCAGATTCGCCTGCTGCAGCGTGAAGCCGAGGGTCCAACCCACGCCCGGATAGAAATCCATGCCGAAGGTGTGGGCCAGACCGGATTCGTTCGGCGACTTGAGGAACTGGCTTTCGTTGAACACGTTCACCTGATCGGACAACCGCCAACGCTGGCCGAGCGTCCAGCCGGAATTCTGGCGGTCGTTGAACAGCGGATCGTAGTCGCTGCGGTCGGTCGAATAGGTGTAGCCGCCGTAGACGGTATGTTCGGGGCTGATCCGGTATTCGCCGTTGACCTGCGCCGCGTCGCCGCGTTCGCCGGTGGTGACTTCCGCGCCAATGCTGGACAGATCGCCGAACAGATACTTGCCGCCCAGGGTCAGGGCATCGTTGGAGACGTATTTGCCGCCATCGTCGTCGACCGTGAGCTGCGCGGTGCCGTAGACATCCAGGCTGCTGCCGAAGCGATGCTTGTACTGCAGCGCCGCCAGCGTACCGGTGACATCGCCGGACACCCGCTCTTCGTCGATGCGGCGCAGTTCGGCGGCTAGGCTGTCGTGATCGTTGATCCGCCACTCGCCCGTGACTTGGGTCTGGGTAAGCGCTTCGGCGCCGCGTTCGGCGCGGCTGTAACGCCCGCGCACGTTCACGTTGGGCGCGAACTGGCCCAGCACTTCGGCGCCGTGTTCTTGAATGTCGGCGCCGGTGTCGAACCGCCCGACCGAAAATCCAGCATCAACATTGCGCCACCAGGCGCTGGCCGACCAGTCCAGAGCGGTCCAGCCCAGCTCCTTGAAATTGGCGCGGGCTTCGACCGCACGCGCGTCGCCTTCGCGCACGCCCGGCGCGGCATTGGTCTGGGTGAAGCTCAGACCACCGTTGTCGGAAAAAAAGATCGGCGCGCTGGTCGCACGGGTGTGACTTTGCTCGACCTTCAGATATGTACCGCGGCCGGCCTGCAGCGTCAGGTCCAAGCCCTTGAGCATGTAGTCGTCGCCCGCTCGGTTCTCATCGACCCAGGTAGCGCCCAGCGCGACGTGATCGCCGAACCAGTGCTTGCCGCGCAGGCCGGCGGTGAACGCATCGGGCTCGAAACCGTTCGGGATGTATTCGTAATCGATCAGCAGGATCTGCGCGAAGCCGTCGAGCGGCGTATCGCGGGTCAGCGTTGGAATGTTGTCGCGGGTGATCTGCGAGAGCGGGCGGGTCAGCAGCACGCGACCCTGGAAATCGTCGATCTCGTAGTCGGCGCCGCGGACCAGATCGATCCGGCGTTCAACCCGGCCGGTGGTGTCGTCGCGCACTTCAAGCACCACGCGGTCCGAACCCGGCAGCACATCGGTGTGCTTGAGGTAGTACAGGCTGCCGCCGGTGCCGAGGAATTCGCTGTGCCCCGGCGCGGTCTGCGCTTCTGAGCCGAACACCTTGAACTCGCTGCCCGGTTCGCCCAGCGCGGTCGTCTGCCGCGAGCGCCACGACACTGCGCCGCCGTAGAGCGAACGGGAGTACTGGCCATATTCGGTGCCGGTGATACCGGTATTGAAGTTGCCCCACAGCGCCTGGTTTTTGTCCCAGTCGACGCGAACATACAGCCGCCCCTGGGTATCGACATCGCGATAGGTGGTGGAGTCGTCGCCGTAGACCGGATAGTAGGCGTCTGGATCCAGACGGCGGAACACGTCCTGCGGATCGGCGTTCCAGAAACCCTTGAACAGATCGGAGACTTCGCGCTCCCGGGTGTCGGCCTGGGCGGTGATCAGATATCTGCCCTTGACCTTGCCTTTCAAATAGAACGCCAGCCGGCCTTCGATCAGGAAGCTGTCGTCGTAGCGGTCGTCGCCGGCCAGCGGCTCGATCGAGCCGGACGCGCTGCTGCCGGACACGGTGAGATCGGCAATGGCCACAGCGAACATATATTTGCCGCTGACGTCGATATCGAGACGACGACTCAGCGATTCCTGCTGCGGGCCGCGCAGCTCGAGTTCAAAGGCATGCTGACCCACGGGCACCAGATATTCCGCGACCAGCTTGCGCTGCAGGTCGATCGGATGACTCTGGCCGTTGATCTTGACGCTGTAGCCTTCGGGAATATCGCGGCCCTGGATGCGAATCCGCGAACCGTAGATCGGGATGTTCTGCTGACGAAGCGCGTTCTCGCCGAAGATGCCTTCGACCAGACTGCGCTGTTCGGCTTCCTCCGTGCTCAGCGCGATCCCGTTGCGACGCTCCACCGACTGGCGCAGGGTCTGATTGCCGCGCTCCACTTCGTCGGGCGTGACCAGCTGCATGCGGCGGGGATAGGTTTCGTCGTAGCTGCCGTCGGCGCCGTAAGCGCGCACGAGGTACAGCAGCTCATCGCCAGCGCGGGCTTCGAAGCCCGCCGGCAGCGTGCCGTCCCATGCCGCATCGCTGACCGCACCCAGCGGCAGGTCGACCTTGGCCAGCGGGGTCACCAGGTCGGTGTCGCTGGCGCGGTAGACCAGCACTTCGGCGCGCTGGATGAAGGCCGAGTAATTGCTGAAGGCGTAAAAACGCACCGGCTTGGTGATGCGGCCGCCGTCGAATGCCACCAGCGATGGCGCGGACACGTTGAACTGCGGCTGGCCGAGGTTGGGGTCTTCGGTCGCCCAGATCACGCCGCCGCCCGGCACATCGGTGGACCACTTGCCAATCGCCTGCACTTTACCCGGCTGCTCGGTTTCGACGGTGACCCGACGGTCCGGCTGCAGGATCGGCGAGCTGTCGCCATCGGTAGTTCCGCTGGTACGTGGCTGCTGCTCACCACGGGTGCGGACCCGCAGCAGCAGGCCATCCTGCGAGGTGCAGTCGTTACCGCTGCAGTCGATCTGCGCGGCAACGGGTGGCGCGTCCTTCGCAGCCTCAGCGGTTGGCGCAGAAGCCGTCTGCGCCGATGCCATCTGGCTCATACCAGCCAGCAGGCTGACCAAAGTGTAGTCGAGGAGTTTCATCTTCATCGTCATCGCCCCTTATTGACCACGAATGCCGACAGGGGCGGTCGGGTTGTCGCTGAAATCAACGCGCAGCTTGCTGCGCACCTCCGGGCTGAGCTTTGCAGCGATCGCCTCGTAAACCGCTTTCGCGCGACGCATGCCCAGCGCCACGTTGTATTCCGCCGCGCCGCGCTTGTCGGCATGGCCGATGATGCCGACCACGCCACCGCGCAGTCGTTCGATATCCGCCGCCACTTTGGCGATCACCGCCTCGAACTCCGGCTTGATCGCCGCAGTGTCGGTATCGAACAGCACCGTACCCAGCACCGGCGACTCACCGAGGGATAGCAGCGTGCTGTCGGGATCGGCCAGGTCGGTGCGCAGGCTGATTTTCACCGCCTGCGCCTCGTCCTTGCTCAGCATGCCCAGCAACGCGGCCTGCACCGCTTTGGCGCGGTCGTAGGCCAGCGCCTGGGTTTCGCCATTAGCGGCCAGCACCACTTCACCGTTGCCGTGCTGACGCACCTGCTCGGCGATCTTCTCGATCACCGGCAGGTATTCATCGCGCAGTTTGGCGCTTTCGGCATGGAACACCACTTCGCCCAGCGCCATCTCGATGTCCTGCCTGCTGCCCTCCAGCATCGCCACCGGCATTTTCACGCCGAAGTCGAAACGGGTCGGGATGCCCGGGGTGACGCGCTTCACCAGCGGATTGTCGGTGGTGAACGTGCTGCCCGGCGGCAAGGTGGCCGGATCGACCTTGAGGATGAAGTTGCGGCCACGGTCGCGGCCACCGTCGACACCGACCACACGGTAGCGGCCGTACTGGTCGGTTTCGATCAGCAGACCTTCCACCGAAGCGACGCGTACGCCCGGGATGCCGCGTTCGTCGATGCCGGCGTTGGCTATCACGTAATCCACCTGATAGCCGTCGGCCATCTGACTGACGCGGCGTTCCACCGTCGGCTCGGCGGCATTCAGGCCCTTGGCCGCATCGCCGGTCTTATCGACGCTGGTCTTGCCGTCCGCAGCCATGCGCACGGTGACGCCCTGCGCGGTGGTCAACACAAAGTCGTCGGTGAAGCGCAGCTCGCGCAGCGTCTGGCGGATAACCACCGTGTGCTTGGCGACCGGGTCGGCCTCGGATTGGCGTGCGGTAATGCTGCCTACATCGATGCCGTGGAGCATCGGCGAGCTGGCATCGGGCTCCGGCGTCGGGCCGGTGCCTCGATCGACCGTAGTCGAATTCGGCACGTAGGCATCCGGCGCGAAGCCACCCTGGATACGGACGCCACTCAAGCCGGCCGCATCCTGCCAACGGTCGCCGTCGCGATCGTTGAAGACCGTACCGACGATCAGCGAATCATCGAGCAACGGGTCGCCGACCAGACGCACATCGGCGGTAGCCACATTCGACACCACCTCACCGTTGTCTTCGACATACGCACTGTTGGTGTGGATGCCCGAACGCACGCCCGCGCCGACGCGCAGCAGATAGGTAATGGTGGCGCGGCCTTCACCGGCGATGTCAATCTGATCGACCCGGATCGGATAAGTCCCGACCAGACGACCGGCGTTGTCGGCATCGGCCACCGCCAGCGAACCCTCGACGTAGGTGAAGCCCGCAGGCGGCGTATCGATCAGCGTGCCGTCGGCCATCGGGGTGGTGCTGGTGTTCTCCATCGTCAGCGTGTAACGAACCAGATCGCCGACCTTCACGTCGCGCGGACTGGCGGTCTTGGTGATGCGGATCGTCGCGGGCTCGGCGTTGACGTTGACCACCGCAGTGCTGGTGGAGCTGACCGTCTGGGTCGAACCCGTCGAGGTCGCCGTCGCAGTCACCACATTGTCGAGCGTCCCGCCCGCCGCCGCCTCAGCGACGGTCACGATGTGCGTGTAGCTGGCGCAGGTGGCGGTGGCGCCCGGGGCCAGCGTGGTCGGTGCGCAGGTCAGCGTCGTGGGCGCTCCGCCTTCGAAGCTGTCCACCACCACTAAACCGCTCACCGTCACATTGCCGGTGTTGCGGACAGTGACGCCATAGGTGATGACATCGCCTGGATCCGCCAGGCCGACGATGCCGCCGTCGGTGGTCAGCGTCGCGGTCTTCAGCGCGGTGATCACCGGGTTGCGCGCGATCGGCGTAGCGGTGGTGTCCGGCGGAGACACCGTGGTGCCGCCACCGGGCAGCGTGCCGGTCGCGGTCGCAGTGTTGTTCACCGTGCCCGCATCCACTTCGGCCTGGGTGATGGTGTGCGAACCGGTGCAGGTCGTCGATGCGCCCGGCGCTAGCGTGGTGACCGGGCAGACCGCCGCCGCGCTGAGCTGCACGTCGTTGATGATCAGGCCCGTCACCGTCACGTTGCCGTTGTTGGTGACCAGGAAGCTATAGGGGACCGTGGCACCTGCCGTGTTCGCGGTCGGAGCGCCGGCGATCTTGTCGATCGTCAGGCCCGGCTGCGCGGATACGATCACGGTCGCAATGGCCGTGTCGCAGTTGGTCGGGTTCAACACTTCGCAGATCGTGTACGGATACGTGTAGGTGCCCGCTTCCGTATTCGGCGCGATGGTGATCGTGCCGTTCGGATTCATCACGATGCTGCCGCTGGTCGGCGTTGGCGCCGTGCCGGGCGTCAGCGTCACGTTGGCGGGATTCACCGCAACGCCGTTGAGCGTGTCGTTGAGGAGCACCGAAGCGGTCGTGCCGCCGCCCACGCCATTGACCGGCGGGAAGCTGTCGTTGACCGCATCGATCACCGTCGCACCTACGGTCACTGTCACCGTCGAGATGCTGCAGTTCGTCGGGTTGAGCTGTTCGCAGATCTGGTACGTCACCACGTACGTGCCCGCTGGCGTGTTGGGCGCCACCGTCACCGCGCCCGT
>JAYVSK010000229.1:0-2237 GCA_043775395.1 Lysobacter sp.
GGCGGTGCAGGGCAATCCGGCCAGTGCGGCGGCGAAGAATTCGTATATCGACTATGCGCAGGCGGTGAATCAGACGGTGGAGCAGAGCACGAAGATGGCCGAAACGATGAAGCCGGCGGTACAGCAGGTGCAACAGGTGCCGCAGGTGCAGCAGGTCGATCAGATCGCGCTGCAGGCGCAAGCGCAGCCGGCGCCGGAGCTGGGCAGAATTGCGATGGGTGGTCGTTGATCGATTGAAGCCTTTGATTGATCACAGCCGTTGACAGATCGAAGGGATGCGGGCGGACAGACCAGCGGGTCATCGAAAGATGGCCCGTCTGTCATGGCGGGTGCAGTGAAGCGCAACGCAGCAAGCGCTGTGGTTCGATATGTGTCTGTGGGTCCAGGGGAAAGCAGCGTGGTATCGAATGCGATCAGCACGCTTGCGCTGTCAGGTCTACTGGCGATCACCGCCTGCAAAGCTCAGAAACCTGCACCCGCGATGGAGCCCGCATCCGTGGCTGAAACCGCTGTCCCTGCACACGGCGCGCAGCGTTCACTTCAAGGGGAGAAGAACATGACCGTCTTGAGTGAGTTGTTGGCTGTATTCGCCACCGGAAGCGGCGCGCACTGGAAGGCTTACGACCGCATCGCGGGCATTGCATGGCGGGACGCCAATCCCATAGAAACGCCCGAAGTGGTGGATCCTGCTGCGCCATTTTCGCGGTCGGGCACGCTGACGCTTGCCGGGTGGGGCGAAACCGATCTGCCCGATGGCAAAGTCGGTGCCGATGCCGGCGTGCGTCGGGGCAATGAAGGCGAATCGGGCGTCACCCTCAGCGGCGACGCCGAGCGGGTGAACGAGATCGCGGTGGTGAAGTTCTACCCAAGCGACGATTACGCTGCCATCCTTCACCATCAGTTTGCGTTGGATACGAAGCTTGTGCCCGAAGCTGATCGCTGCGCTTTCGACTTCGGTACCAAGGCTGACAATACCGGGAAAAACACGTTTTATCGGATCGAAGCCGGCGCTTCGACGCTCGCGCATGTCGAAGCTTTCGTCGATGAGGATGCCGGTCCGTCCGGTCCAGGGTCGACCACGTTCGTTTTCTACAGGACCAAACCCGCGCAAAGAATCGCTGCGATGCAATGCCAAACGGCCCGGTCATAAACGGTCTGGCAGGCTGATGAAATACCTGCGGCAGCAGCTTTTCAGCGGCCTGTTAACGCAGCCATGGATGGTTGCGCCAGTGAAACGAGCGCGTATGCGATTGATTCGCCGTGAGCACGTCCGGATATGTGCTGGACGTGACCGCTGAAAAAACTCTTGGTGGGAAGTGTTGCAACGACCCACCAACCCCCTCCACCGTCGATATCCACACGGGAGCAAACAGATGGCTGATATCAGACAGAAGGCAGTGGCCACTGCCGAGACGTACGACCAGGGCAATATCGCCGGCCTGGATGCCGCGATGACCCGGCGGCTGATCGCCTCCACGGTGATGGCGGAAAGTCACGGCGGCGATCTGGCCGTGACCAACAGGCAGGGCTATGTCGGTCGCTATCAGGCAGGTGCCGGCCGGCTGGCGGATGCCGGCTATGTCGACGCCGACAAGCTGAAAACATCGATGGCGGGCTATAGGAACGAATGGGCCTGGGCGCAGGCTGGAGAGATGACCCGGTTCCTCGAAAGTTCGTCGAACTGGAAGAATGGCTTGAGTCTGGACACCTACAAGGCATCCGACGATCTGCAGGATCGCGCGTTCAAGATCAACTGCGACAAGATCTATCAGCGCGCAGTGAAGGATGGCGTGCTGCATGCCGACGACACGCCGGAAAAGATCGCCGGTTTTCTCAAAGCGCAGCATATTTCCGGCTATGGCGGCGC
Organism: Lysobacter sp.; assembly: GCA_043775395.1. Classification (GTDB taxonomy): domain Bacteria; phylum Pseudomonadota; class Gammaproteobacteria; order Xanthomonadales; family Xanthomonadaceae; genus Lysobacter_I. The sequence continues at coordinate 1,868 of JAYVSK010000229.1, forward strand.
GGTGGCTGCAGCGACGGGCGGCCGTGTCTCCCGCGACAGCAATGGCACCAGCAATTACGACTACATGCACGACATCACCCGCAACCGCGACGGTTTGAATGCATACATGTCGCGCGGCGAGAAGACGCAGACACAGGCACAGGCCGATGCGCGACCAGCACTGGCGCAGAGCGGCGGCAGCAACGACACGCTGCTGCAGACACCCGCGGGCAACGACAAGCTGTTGATATCCAGCCCCGACTATCCGGACAAGAAACTGCATGCCATGTACGAGCAGGCGGTATCGAATCTGGAGCAGCTGGGCCCCAGCGGCGGATTCAAGTCGCGGCAGCAGCTTGAGAATGCGGCGGCGGCGGTTGCGGTGGATGCG
>JAYVSK010000230.1:0-11018 GCA_043775395.1 Lysobacter sp.
GGAACAGCCCGGTACGTTCTTTCGCACCGTCGGTTTTGTCGATGCCGACAATGGATTTGCCGGCAACATCGGCACCGATTATTTTCCCGGTGTCACCGATACCCGCCCGCTGTACCGCACCCGCGATGGCGGCGAGTCCTGGAAGGTGGTCGAGAGCCTGACCGGCGAACAGGTCAAGGGCCTGTGCGCGATCGATGTTTTGCATAGTCCATTCATCAACGCTGGCAAGCTCGAAAACCGCGTCGTCATTCACGCTGGCGGCCGCGTCGGTGGCCCGGCAACGCTGCTGCGTTCGCTGGACGGCGGCGACAGCTGGAAGATCATCGATATGACGCCGCACACCGCGATGATCCTCGACGTGAAATTCTTCGATGCGATGAACGGCGTGGTGTTCGGCGCCAGCGACAGCGATGTTCAGCAATCGCATGCGCGGATCATCCGCACCCATGACGGTGGTGTGACGTGGAAAGTGGTCTATGAATCGAAGCGCCCGTTCGAGATTACCTGGAAGGGCAGCTTCCCTACTGCGAAGGTCGGCTATGCGACGGTGCAGAGTTACGATCCCGATCCCGCCAGCACCCAGCGCTACGTCGTGAAGACCACCGACGGCGGCCGCAGCTGGAAAGAGTTGCCGCTGGTCAACGACGCAAAAGTGCGCGAGTTCGGCATCGGTTTTCGCGACGAACGCATCGGCTGGGTCGGCACCAGCACCAGCGGCTACCAGACCGTGGACGGCGGGAAATCCTGGACTCCGGTGGAAATGGGCCGCGCGGTGAACAAGATCCGCGTGCTGCTGACCGGCACCGGCTTTGTCGCCTATGCGATCGGTGTGGATGTGTACAAGTTCGATGCGACGTTGCCTGCGAAGAAAAAGTAAGCGCCTGCGAATTGTTTCGCGAACAGATCGCGAACAGATTTCGCGTAGGCGCGGAGCACGACGCCGATTTATCGCGTCGTGTAACCTCGAGCTGCCCGATCAGTGAAACCGCCATGCGTAGACTGTCCATCGCCAGCCTCTGTCTTTTCGCAGCCGTCAGCCTGACTTCGGCAGCACAGCCCGCCGCACCCGACCGCCGGATCACCGTCACCATCGACGATCTGCCGTGGCAGCGCATGGCGACCACCTCGCCGGACGCGCTCCGCACGCGGCACGCCTCGCTGCTGGAACAGCTGCGGCGCGGCAACGTGCCGGTGGTCGGCTTCATCAACGAAGACAAGCTCGAAGTCGACGGCGTGGTGCAGCCCGAGCGCGTGGCGATGCTGGCCGCTTGGCTGGATGCCGGTTACCTGCTGGGCAACCACACCTATGGCCACGTCGATGCGCACGTGGTCGGCATTCCCGCATTCGAGGACGCGATTCTGCGCGGCGAGCGCGTACTCCGGCCGATGCTGGCGAAACGTGGGCAGACGCCGCAGTGGTTCCGCCATCCGTATCTGCGCGCCGGCCGCAGCGCCGAAGACAAGGCCGCGATCACTGCATTCCTCATCGCACACGGCTACCGCGTTGCGCCGGTGACGGTCGATAACGGCGAGTGGGTCTGGGCATTCGCGTATGCGCGTGTGCTCGGCACCCAGGCGGACACGCCGGAACGCGCGGCGGTGCTCGAACGCCTGCGGCTTGGCTATGTGCCGTACATGCTCAACAAGCTGGACTACTACGAACGGCAATCGCAGGCGCTGTTGGGCTACGCGCTGCCACAGATTTTGCTGCTGCACGCGAATGAACTGAATGCCGAGGCTTATGCCGAGCTGATCGCCGGCGTCAAGCGGCGCAGTTATCGCTTCGTGACGCTGGACGAAGCCATGCGCGACCCCGCCTATACCCGTGAAGACGGCTATCACGGCCGCTTCGGCCCGAGCTGGCTGCATCGCTGGGCGATGGCGGAACAGAGACCGAAAGATTTCTACACCGGTGAACCTGTTGTGCCGCAGTGGGTATTGGATCTGGCGGGCGTGGATTCGGAATGAAGGCCGGCCATCATGCCAGCGCGGCCACCGCATCGCCGACCCGCAGTATGCCGAGGCCGCGCGGAATCAGATTCATGCCGAAAGTGATGCCGGTCGGCGTGCGTCGATACTCTTTCAGGATATTCAGCGGTTCACCGTCGGCACGGCGCGTGCCGGTGACTGGATCGACGGTGGTGAACACGCAGCGTGTGCAGACCTTGACCGCATCGAAGTCGACCGCACCGATACGGATGCGTTTCCAGTCATCCTCGGCATGCGCGGCGGTATCGGCAACCACCAGATTTGGCCGGAACTGCGCCATCACCACCGGCATACGACCAGCATCTGCAAGGCGCGCGTTCAAATCATCCAGCGCCGACTGCGAAATCACCAGCAGCGGATAGCCGTCGGCGAAACTGACTTCGTCGCCGGGCTGCGCGTAGTCGGGATCGACCGCACGTCGTGCGTCGTCATCCATGTACACCAGCCGCACCGGTTGCAGTAGCAACGCACTGAGCCACGCATCGGCAGCAGGATCGACGGTCAACGCGTCGACGGTGTCTTTCCAGATCGACACGCGCAGGCGCGCTGCGCCCGGCTGCGGAGGTGCGACATCAAGACTGGGCCGCCCGGGTGCGGAAAGACACAGACCCCCAGCCAGCGCCTCGGCGCGGAGCAGCACCATCTCCGACACCTGTCGGGCGGTGACGAAGCGACCATCGGCATCGACCGCCAGCCAGCGCCGGTCGTAACGCGCACCGCGAGGGAGGATATCGAGCGTCTCGACCGCAAGGCCTGCGGCCGACTTCAACGGATACAGATGTAGCGAGGACAGATGCATTTCGTCGATGCCTAAGGCGCAGCGCGATGCGCATAGCTGAGCACGCGGGTGATGGCCCAGTGGCCGTCCTGCAGGCGCCAGACGATGCTGAAATCGGCCATGCCTTCGCATTGCCCGCTGTCGAACTGGCAGAACCGGTGCGAACCGCGAGCGATGGCGCCGAAATCTTTCACCGCGAATACCTGCAGCGTGCCCGGGACCAGCTCGCGACGGAAATGGCCGCAGACATACTGTCTGGTGTTCGCGATCATCGCGTCGCGGGTCCAGGTCACGCCGCCGGTGTCGTGGTAGAACTCGACGTCGGCTGCGAAGTAACCGGCATGCTTGTCCAGCTGCGCCGGATCGACGCAGGCGTTGAACGCTGCGAAGAGTTCGGTATCGAGCCTGGAGACGGTATCGAACAGGGGCTCTGCCGCGGGGTCCGCGTTCGCCTGCGTCTGCGCCATCGCAGGCGATACGGCTGCCGCGAATACTGCCGCGATCAGCGATGAGATCAGAGCTGAGATCAGGGATCGAAACATCATCGGTGGCCAAGAGTGGTCGCAGGACTAGCCGTCACCATACCAGCCCCTAACGGACATGGAACACCGGCATGCGACGGCCATGGTGTCTCACCCGCTGAGACGGTCTGGATGGCAGAATGCGTGCATGCAGCTGACCCAGAAACTCGCGATCCTGGCCGATGCGGCCAAATACGATGCCTCCTGCGCCTCCAGCGGCGGCGACAAGCGCGATTCGCGAAAGTCCGGCGGCATCGGCAGCACCGAGGGCATGGGCATCTGTCATTCGTACACGCCGGATGGCCGCTGCGTGTCGCTGCTGAAGATCCTGCTGACGAACTTCTGCATCTACGACTGCGTCTACTGCGTGAATCGCGTGTCGAGCAACGTGCGCCGCGCGCGTTTCACCACCGATGAAGTGGTTCAGCTCACGCTGGATTTCTACAAGCGCAATTACATCGAAGGCCTGTTCCTGTCCAGCGGCATCATCCGCAGCGGCGACTACACGATGGAAGAGATGGTCGAGGTAGCGCGCTGTCTGCGCGAAGACCATCGCTTCGGCGGTTATATCCATCTGAAAACCATTCCCGAGGCGTCGCCGGATCTGCTTGCGCTGGCGGGCCGCTACGCCGACCGCCTCAGCATCAACGTTGAGCTGCCCACGGCAGATGGGCTGGCGAAACTCGCGCCGGAAAAAACCATGTCCGGTATCCACGCCGCAATGGGCGAGCTGCGCTGGCGCATCGATGAAGGCAAGGAAGCGCGTGCCGCGAAACCCGCTGCGATCAACACCGTACGCCGCGCCAAACCGCCGCGGTTCGCACCGGCCGGGCAGAGCACGCAGATGATCGTCGGCGCCGACGATGCCGACGACCGCAGCATCCTGCATACCTCGCATGGTCTGTACAGCGACTATCGTATGCGACGCGTGTATTACTCCGGCTTCAGCCCGATTCCCGATGCATCGTCTAAGCTGCCGATCAAACCGCCGCCGCTGCTGCGCGAGCACCGGTTGTATCAAGCCGACTGGCTGCTGCGTTTCTACGACTTCAAGGTCGAAGAGATCGCGCCGACCAGTGCGCAGGGCGGCAGCGGCATGCTTGATCTGGACATCGACCCCAAACTGGCGTGGGCGCTGCGGCATCCGGAACAATTCCCAGTGAACATCAATACCGCGCCGCGCGAAACGTTGCTGCGGGTGCCCGGTCTGGGCACGCGTAACGTCGATCGCATTGTGCTGGCGCGCCGGCACGGCAGATTGCGTATCGCCGACCTTGCACGCTTGCGTGCGCCGCTGCAGAAAGTGCTGCCCTTCGTGCAGCTGCTGGATCACCATCCGCGCAAGCGTCTGGACGATCCTGACGCCCTGCGTGCGCAGCTGGCGCCCAAGCCGCGGCAGCAGGATCTGTTCGCGGCCACATGAGCACCGCGAGGTACAGCGCCTCGGTCGAGCCGCCGTGGGACCTCGGTGCCTGGCGCACGGCGGCACGCGCTGCGCTGCGCGCGAACATCGCACCGGAAGACATCGCATGGGGAGGAGATGCGCAGGCAAGTCTGCTTGTGGGCATCGAACTTTCAAGCGCGGCCGCAGTGCGGACAACGCCGCAGGTGCCGGCATCGTTGTTCGATCTGGCCAACACAGCGCTGTGCCATCGCGACCCGCAGCGGCATGCGCTGCTGTATCGCATCGCCTGGCGGATCGCGCGGGGCGAAGCGCATCTGCTGTCGCGCGTGACCGACCCGGACACGCGGCGCGCGGCTGATCTGGCAAAAGCGGTCGGCCGCGACACCCACAAGATGAAAGCCTTCGTGCGTTTCCGCGAAGTGCCGGGCGAGACCGATGCCTTCATCGCATGGTTCGAGCCGGACCACTGGATTGTCGATCGCGTTGCGCCGTTTTTCGCGCGCCGCTTCGTCGGCATGCGCTGGGCGATTCTCACCCCGTATCGAAGCGTCGCATGGGACGGCACCGCGCTGGCGTTCGGTCCGGGCGTGCAGCGCAGCGATGCGCCCACCGAGGATGCGCGCGAAGACCTGTGGCGCACGTACTACGCGAACATCTTCAATCCGGCGCGGCTCAACCCGCGGATGATGCGCCAGGAAATGCCGCAGAAATACTGGAAACATCTGCCGGAGGCGCAGCTGCTGCCGTCGTTGATCCAGGGCGCCGGCCAGCGGGTGCGCGATATGGCAGAACGAGAGGCGCAGGCGCCGAAGCAAAAGATTGCGAAACGCGTACCGCCACGCGACGCGTGAACGCCGAGCGGTCTATGCCAGATAACCGCCGTCGACCGTCATGCACGTTCCAGTGACGTAACCGGCCGCCGGTGAACACAGAAACAACACCGCAGGCGCGATCTCATCCGGCTGCGCGCTGCGGCCCATCGGGATCATCTGGGACATCATCCCCATCAACTTCGGATTGGAGGTGATCGCCGACGCGAACTTGGTGTCGGTCAAACCCGGCAGCACCGCATTCACGCGGATACCGTGGATTGCGAGTTCTTTGGCGAAGCCTTCGGTCATATTGACGATGCCGGCCTTGGTCATGGAATACACGCCTTGCCCGGCTGCGGGCCGTTTGGCGTTGACCGAAGCGATGTTGACGATGCTGCCGCCGCCCTTGGCCTTCATGCGCCGTGCGGCCTGCACCGTGGTCCAGAAATAGCCGCGCAGGTTCACGTCGACGGTTTTCTGGTAGCTGCCCAGATCCATGTCAAGCATCGGACCGAAGTACGGATTGGCTGCGGCGTTGTTGACCAGCAGATCGGGGACTTTGTCGGCGGCGTCCAGGATGTTGAACAACGCTTCGATCGCATCGGGGTCGCCGACGTGCAAAGCGTGCGCTTCGGCGGAACCGCCCGCAGCGCAGATCGCATCGGCCACCGATGCGCAGGCATCGACATTGCGCGATGTGCAGACCACATGCGCACCGTGCGCGGCCAGCAGATGGGCGATGGCTTCGCCGATACCGCGCGATGCGCCGCTGACCAGCGCGGTCTTGCCGTTGAGATCGAATAAAGGGTCGGATATCGACATGGATGGCCACAGCAGCAGGATGAAAGTGCGGCTGAAAAGGCCGCGCGCAGAACGGCTTGCTATGCTGTTGAGACTAGCACAGCACCTGCACGGGACACATGGATACGAAGCGACGACGCGTATTGATCACCGGCGCCGGTAGCGGGCTGGGCCTGGCGCTGGCGCATCGCTATGCGCGCAGCGGCGCGCGCGTGGCCTGCGTGGATCTGATCGCGGAGCGGACCGAAGCCGCCGCAGCTGCGCTTTCGGGCACCGGCCATCTCGCCCACGTCGCCGATGTCGGCGACGACGCATCGATGCAGGCGCTGCACGATCGCATCCAGCGCGAATGGGGCAGCCTGGACGTATTGATCAATAATGCGGGCATCGCGTCGGTGGGCCCGATGATCGATACCACCATGGAGGAATGGCGACGGGTGCTTGATATCGACCTGTTGGGCGTCGTGCGCGGCTGCCGGCTGTTTCTGCCGGCCATGCTGACTGCGCGCAAGGGCCAGATCATCAACACCGCAAGTTTTGCAGGCCTTGCCAGCGCGCCGGGCATGATGAGTTATGGCGTGGCCAAGGCCGGGGTCGTTGCGCTGTCGGATCAGCTGCGCGCTGAAGTGCATCACAGCGGCGTGCGCGTCGCCGTGATCTGTCCGGCGTTCTTCCGCACCAATCTGATGGACACCGCGATTGCCAGCGAACGCATCAAAACCAGAGTCGAAAAAATGATGGACACGTCACCGGACACGCTGGACGGCGTTGCCGACAAAGTCTTCGCTGCCGCAGAGCGCGGCGAGTTCATGATCATCCCGACCAAACGTGAGCCGATGCGGTGGCGGATCAAGCGATGGTTGCCTGGACTGTATTTCAGCATGGTGCGGAAACTCGCGGATTCACGCGTCCGCAGCGCCGGTACGCAGTGACGTGACGCCTTGACTCACACAGCACCGGCGCGTCGATCTGCGCCATTGCTTGAGCAGTATCGGTTAACCATCGCTATTTCAACGCCGCTGCTTCCATTGCGCTGCTTCAATTGCGCTGCTTCAATTGCGCTGTTTCAACGCCGCTCCTTCATCGCCATCACCACGCCAAGCCCGGCCAGCAGCGATACCGCAGCGGTGCCGCCATAGCTCAGCAGCGGCATCGGCACGCCGACCACCGGCAACAGGCCGGAGATCATGCTGCCGTTGACGATCACGTACACCGAGAACGCGAGGCCCAGTGCGCCGGCGATCAGTCGCGAGTAGGTGTCGCGCGCTTCGCTGGCGATCCACAGGCAGCGGCCGACGACGAACGCATACAGCGCCAGCACCACGGCAACGCCGACCCAGCCGAATTCTTCCGACAGCACGGCAAAAATGAAATCGGTGGTGTGCTCGGGCAGATAATCCAGATGCGACTGCGAGCCCTGGCCCCAGCCTTGTCCGGTCCAGTTGCCCGAGCCGATCGCGATCTTCGACTGGATGATGTTCCAGCCGGTGCCGAGCGGATCGGATTCGGGATTGAGAAATGTGCGGATGCGGTCTTTCTGATACGGACGCAGCATCCACAACCACGCCACCGGCGCGGCAGCGGCGACGCTGGCGCCGGCGGCGGCGAACCAGCGCCAGGGCAAACCGGCGAGAAACAGCGCGAACGCGCCGCTGGCGGCGACCAGCATCGCGGTGCCGAAGTCCGGCTGCAGCAGGATCAGCAGCGTCGGCGCGGCGATGATGGCGCCGGCGGTGAATACGGTGAGTACCCGCGGCGGCAGGCGTTCGCGGTGCAGAAACCACGCGACCATCATCGGCAGGCTGAGCTTCAGCACTTCGGCCGGCTGGAAATAGAACACGCCCAGATTGATCCAGTGATTGCCGTGCCTGCCCTGGCCGATGAACAGCACCGCCACCAGCGGCAGCAGCGACCCTGCGAACACCAACGGCGTCACGCTGCGCAGCTGCGTTGTCGGCACCCGCGACAGCAGCCACATCGCGGCCAGGCCCACACCGTAGCGGGCGCTCTGCGCGATCACCAGATGCGGATTTTCGTTGCCTGCGCTGTACAGCACGGCGAGGCCTACGCCCATCAGCGCCAACAGCGCCAACAGCAGCGGCCAGTCCAGCGTGCGCGTGAAGCGCAATAAAAGATCCAGCAGCCAGCGGACGAATGTCGTCATCGCGCCAGGCCTGCCGTAGCGGGCCCAACAGCGGACGGCGCTGATGTCCCCTGCGCTGCTGGGGCCGCTGCCGGGGTGGCTGCTGGCGTCTCCATTCGCGGCAGCCGTGGCGACGCAGTTGCGGGCGATGGCGCCGTGCTGACGGCGGCGACCACATTGGCGAACGGATTGGCCGCGAGCGCGGCTGCCAGCACCGCAGGATCCTGTTCGGGCATCTTGCCGAGCAGCCATGCGTCGAAAATCTTGCGCGCGATCGGCGCGGCGGTGCTGGCGCCGAAACCGCCGCCCTCGACGATCACCGCGAGCGCGATGGTCGGAGTTTCCGCAGGCGCGTAACCGATGAACAGCGCGCGATGACGCAGATGCATCGGCAGATTGCGCGGATTGACGCTGACGTTGCCGCGCCGACTGATTACCTGCGCGGTGCCGGTCTTGCCGGCGATGCGATAGGGCAACCCGGCGCTGATCACGCGCGCGGTGCCGCCAGGGCCGTGCACGGTGCGGATCATGCCGTCCCGCACCACCTGCAGGTTCGCGGCGTTGCGGCTGATCGCGCGCGGCGGCGGCTGTTTGGTCATCGTCCATGGCCTGTCGAAATCGTCGCGCTGCGCGCTGACCAGATGCGGACGATGCATCAGACCGCCATCGGCAAGCGCGGCGGTGCCCTGCGCCAGCTGCAGCGGCGTGGCTTTCCAGAAGCCTTGACCGATGCTTGAAATCACGGTGTCGCCCAGATACCACGGGCCCTGCTTTTTGGCGTTCTTGATTTTCCACTCCGGCGACGGCAGGATCCCGCCGGTCTCGCCGGCCAGATCGATGCCGGTCGGCGCACCGAAGCCGTACAGGGTCAGATAGTCGTCGAACTTGCGGATGCCCATGTCCAGCGACAGTTTGTAGAAGTAGGTATTGACCGAATCGCCGATGGCTTTGCGCGCATCGGTCCAGCCGTGGCCGCCGCCGTGCGAATCGCGATAGCCGCGCCTTTGCCCGGCGATGTGGAACTCGCCGGTCGACAGCACCTTGTCGTCGGGCGTGCGCAGACCGCTGTCGAGGCCAGCGAGTGTGATCAGCGGTTTGAGCGTGGAGCCGGGCGCGACGCCGCCCAGCACATTGCGGTTGAACAGCGGCTTGGCCGGGTCGTCCATCAACAGGCGATAGTTGGCATGCGAAATCCCGTTGACGAACAGATTGGGGTCGTAGGTCGGCAGGCTGACCATCGCCAGCACTTCGCCGCTGCGCGGATCGAGCACCACCGCCGAACCGGTCAGGTCGCCGAACGCGATCATCGCAGCGCGCTGCAGATCGACGTCGATGCTGAGGCGAAGGTCCATGCCGGGTTTCGCAGGGATGCGGCCGAGACTGCCGATGATCCGGCCATCGACATTGGTTTCGATCTGTTCGTAGCCGATCTCGCCGCGCAGCTGCGCGTCGTAATAGCGCTCGAGTCCTGATTTGCCGGTATGACTGAACACGGCGGTGTTTGCGCCGAGCTTTTCGAGATCCTGCTTGTCGACGCGGCCGACATAGCCGATCACGTGGCCGAACAAATCGCCATAGGGATAACGGCGGGTCAGATACGGCACCAGCTCTACGCCGGGATAACGCCAGCGGTCGACCGCGAAGCGCGCGGCTTCCTCATCGTCGATGCGCAGGCGCAGCGTGATCGGCAGAAAACTGCGGGTAACGCGCCGGGTATCGTTGAAGCGCGCGATGTCCTCGGGCGCAAGCGCGATGATCTTCGACAGCGAGGCGACCAGCGTATCGATGTCTCCAGCTTCGGCGGGCACCACGTCGAGCCGGTACGCCGGCACATTGTCGGCCAGCACCCGGCCTTTGCGATCGTAGATCAGCCCGCGCGCCGGCACTTCCGGCCGCTGCTTCACGCGATTGGCCTCGGAGCGTTTGGCGTAATCGGTGTGCTCCACTACCTGCAGCTTGAAATACCACAGCGCCAAGCCCGCAAGCGCCAGCAGCACGCCGATGAAGCCGATCGCGGCGCGGGCGCGGAACTGTGTGGCTTCCTGTGCGGAGTTCTTGATGTAGCGGCGGCGCATCGTGGGGGCCTATTTTTTCCGGCCCACGCGCAGGCCATCGAGCAGCACGAACAGCGGCGGCCACAGCACTGCACCGATCAGCGGCGTCCACCAGTGCATCGAGCCGCGGATCGGCTGGCCGAAGATGAAGTGGGCGGCAGTGACGATGATCAGATCGTTGAGCAGCAGGCCGCCGATCGCCAACGCCTGCTGGGCCATCGGGAAAAACCGCAGCTGCGGCCGGAAGCGCTGCAGGATGAAGGTCATCACCGTCAGCCGCAGCGCCTGCTCGCCAAGCAGGCTGCCGAAAGCGATATCGGCCAGCAGGCCAACGCCGAAAGCCAGCCCCAGACCGACGCGTTCGTGGTCTTCCAGCAGCCAATACGCCAGCACCAGCGCAAGCCAGTACGGACGCAGCGGCTGCAGCATCGCCGGGAACGGCAGCAGGCCGAGCAGCAGTGCAACGGCGATGCTCGCGGGGAACAGCCATGGACGCCGCACGCGGCTCATCGGGC
>JAYVSK010000231.1:0-27381 GCA_043775395.1 Lysobacter sp.
CGAGCGTGTAACGCGCCCGGGTTGTCTTCGTCATGTCGTTCTCCTTGCCTGGATTGAATCACACGGCTAAGGGGGACGTTTCTTGGGGGCAAGGTCAGACATCGTGCAATTGGTCACGCAGAGCACGCCTGCGAACACGATGCATTGGAGCACGCACCGCATGGCGGTGCATGCGGGTGTGAGCGGACAGCACGGTGTTGGGATATGCCGTGCCCACGTGCGAAAGCTGCAGCGGATGGAATTATTCAGCTTGTCGAATGATCCGCAGTTGGCAGAGAAGTTGGAGGCGATTGTCGGTTTGTATCTGTCGCCGCCGGAGCATACGCGGGTGTTTTGTTGCGATGAGAAAAGCCCAATTTTGGCGCTCTGTACCGAACCCAGCCGGGGCTGCCAATGAAACGAGAGCGTGGCGCAAGAGCATAACCAGGAGCTACGACATTCTGCAGAAAGTCATGCGCGGGCGCGTCGCGTTGCAAATGGTTCAAACACGATGAGACGCTGCACTGATTCCAGAGAGCGACTTGGCATTTCATCATATGTGTGTTCGACAAGCCCTGAGCGTAGCGCAATGGGAATCCAACGCAACTGAGCGACATCGTTGGCCAGCCAGCCCCATCTCGGGACCGATACAATCCGTTGGCGCTTGGGAGCACCTATCCCTGTCATCGCAGCCGGCGAAAGAATGCATTCTTTCTTTGTCTTGCTCCCGAGATCTCGGGAGCAAGACACCTCGATGTAAGTCCCGCTGCCTTCTATGAGGCGTTAAGCCATGCTGCCTGACCGCAGTTCACAAGAAGGCCAGCTGCAATTTGTTTCGAGCATTTATGAGGCGGATAGCATGCACAAGCAAATAGGCGCTGGATGTTCAAGTGTCCAACAGACGCCCCACCCTGCTGTTCGAATTCTGCGGTTGGGGCCGTATGCCTAGATACCTGCTGGAATCCAGTCAGCGTATGTCCTCAAGGTCGACCAAGTCTACCTTGGCGTTCACGAATCTTTCTTCCTTCAAGGTCCTCCGCAAAGTGGTCGCGAAGAACTTGTGGCTGTCCCCGACGAGGTTCATGTTCAGGAGGACGTACGGCACGAAGCCGACTTCTGCGAAACCAACGTCTTGGATCAGCGCCACTTCCACCTTGCCGTTCGGCTTCGGCGTGTAGGTCCATTGGTTGTGCATCCGTTCTAGCCGTACCACTCCGGGCGTATGCGGCAAGCTGTTGGGCATGCTCACCACATCGAGCGTGACCGCCTTGGTCTGCTTGTCCTGATGGAATATTGTCGAGATCAGCAGCTCTCGATCGGCGAACGGCCCGGGGACTTCCACGCGCCACATATCCCTGTCGTAACCTCGCGCCGGGTCAAACGGCATGATGCGCTTGAAATCCTTGCATCCGGGAATCCATTCCATGCAAACCTGCAGAGTGTCGCCGACGCCGACATGCTGCGAAACCAGCTGGGTAAGCGTGTAGTCGCCCTCCATCACCGTCCGCAGCTTCAGCATCTCGTCGCCCGGGGACTTCAACGTATAGACCTTGATGCCATCCTCGTCCTTGGCGAGCTTCCATTCATCCGAACCGGACGCCACCCACGTGAAATGCGCGACGAGCGCCGCCATCACAAGCAAGCTGAACGCGAAATAGAGCCTCTTCCAGAGCGGATCCTTGATCTTTTTGGGGGCTGCGGCCTTGTCCGCGGCCGCGGTATTCGATACTTCTGTCATGTTGGCTTCCTGTCGTTGCGATGGGTTAGGTGATCGAACACGAGCGCTGCTCGCGGGGGCGTCGGTCAGACCGACACGCACCCCGCTCCGGCTTGCGCGTTCCGGTTTTGCGTCAAGATGTCGGCGAGATACTTCGCCAGGCAAAGCAGTGTGAGTGTTGGCGCGACCCGTCCGTTCTCCGGGATGAGCGAGCCGTCGCAAACGTAGAGATCGCGCACGCTGGTTTCGAGTCTCGCGTCGACATCGCTGCCTACGCGCAGCGTGCCGAGGGCGCCGCCGATAAACATCGGCGCCTTGAATACGTCACCGGCACCGGCGCGTTCGAGAATTGCCCGCGCCGCCCGCTCGCCGCGCGCGAGCTTGTCGAAGACCGCGGCATCGAGCGTCTTGTGGTAACGACCGTCGTCGGATAGCCCGCCGCCGACTTCGTCGTGGGCCATGACTGTGATTCCGAGGTGCTCGGGATAGGCGAACATCCGCGAAAGTTGCATGTACTGCGGCATGAACATGAGAAACGGGAGCTTGTGGACGTTCGCGTCCTTCAGGACGATGTCATCTTCGAGCGTCGTTTCCATGACGCCACAGAAACTGTCGACGCCGCGAAGGCCAGGGACGCGCGCGAACAGCGTAAAGCTTGGATCGATGTAATAACCGCCGGTGGCGACATGCTGCAGCCCGCTGGCACGCAACAGCCGTGGCGTTGCCAGCGAGCCCGCGCAGACAACGACCCGTTTCGCCCGGAACCGGACGGTATAGCTGCGGAACGGGCCTTCCGTCACTCTGCATTCCACGCCGACCGCGCGCCCGCTCTCGATCAGTACCCGTTCCGCAAGGGCCCGGCACTTGAGCACGGCGCCCTGGCGCACGGCGTCGTCGACGAAGGTCAACGCCTTCCACTTGGCGTCATACGAGTAGGCGCCGTTGCACTTCGACTGGTCGATCAGCATCAGCTTCTTTTTCCAGTCGTAACCGAGCGCGAGGGCTGCTTCCCGCATCCTGTGCGACTGCGGACTCATGAGCGCGTCGGGCATCTCAGCGAGCGGAACCTGTCGACGGATCGCATCGTAGGCGGGCTGCAGATCGATCCCGAGCGCGCGATAGGCATCGACCGGCGGTTCGTCCACGACCGCCAGATACATCGCGCTCGAGCCGCCTGCGGCGTGTACCACGGCACCCTTGAGCTTGTCGGCGACAGGGACTTCTCTGAATATCGAGCCGAACGTCATGACCGACTCCTTGAGCGGCAGATATTGCCCCCGCTCAAGGATCAGAACCTTTTGCCCGCGACCACTGAGTTCGCGCGCAATCACGGATCCGGCAGTGCCGGACCCGACCACGATGCAGTCGTAGATGTCCCCGTCTCCGGACATCGTCATGGGTTGGCCGGCGCTTGCTGCGTCCCGACCTTCCCCTGGGTCAGGTACCTGCGGTAAAGCTTCATCTGGCGCTCGCGATAGGCGAAATCGGTCAGCGATCGCTGGCTCAGGAACTCTTCGTCCGTGTCGACGTTGAGCACGATGTCGGACTGCTCCCAAGTGGTGATCCGGCGCTTGCTGAGGTTGTTCATCGCGGCCTTTGTAGGCAGCCAGACCTTGCCGATTTGTCTCACGTCCAGCACCGAGAACTGCTTGTAATGCCTGTCGGTACGATCGTAAAGATCTTCTTTCAGCACGATGAAGCGCTCCTTGTCGACATACGAGACGATACGGCCGTAGAAGGAACGTTTGAGGCGGCTGGCCGTCGGGGTCGACTCGACCTTCCAGACGGTGCGGCCACGATAGGTGTCATCGCCGAGCATCTTGTACGTGTAATCCCTCACCTTCTTGACTCCCGCGTCTTCGGCCGTCACTTCCGAACCGAACACGGCTCCGCTCTCGCCGCTGTCGGCGACGGACACGATGCGCTTGACCTTGCTCAACACAGGCAGATAGATCCAGAAGTCCGAAGCCTTGTCGTCTTCGGCGTATCCCCAGGACAGCATCGCCGTGTTCTTGTCGCTGATCGGCTGGATGATGACGTCGAGCGACTTATTGTCTTTGTCGCGCTGTCCCGGGGGACGACGGCTCTTGCCAAACGACTCGAAGACCACGATGCGCGGCTTCTCGGCGCAGGACAACTTTCCGCCGCCGACGTTGTAGCGGCAGGTCGAGAATTGGACGCGGCGAACCGAAGACGAATAGCTGTGATTTGTCGCATCATCCACCTTGATCATGATCTCGCGGGCGTCCTGCGCAAGGGATGCTGTAGGGGCGGCCAGAAACAGCGCGGCCAGGAAGATACGGTAGGTGGTTTTCATCGAACGGACTCCTTCTTGAACTTCGGTTTGAATGTCAACAACAGGGCGGGCGGCAGAAACAGGTCGTTGAGCAGACCTATGAAAATCGCCAGCGCTCCGAGCCCGCCCATGTTGGACGTGCTCGGAGCGCGGCGTTGGCGTCGCCGTCCTTGGCCAGTTGCAGCTGGTAATTCGAAATGAAGTGCAGGGTGTCGTCGACCGAGATGCCGATGGGGATTGGTGCGGGTATTACCGTGTAGGAATTCCGGACATGGTCACTGCTTGGCCGATTCCTGCTGCCCCCCCTCCTTCCCCTGGGTCAGGTATTTGCGGTAGAGCTGCATATGACGCTCACGGTAGGAGAAGTCGGTCAGCGAGCGCTGGGTTACCAGGAACTCGTCGTCGATGTCGACGTTGAGCGCTACCTGAGGCTGCTCCCAGATGGTGATCCGGCGCTTGGTAATGTTGTTCATTGAGGCCTTCGTGGCCAGCCACACCTTGCCGAACTGTTTCACATCCAGCACCGAGAACTGCTTGTAATGCCTGCCGGTACGATCGTAGAGATCCTCCTTCAGCATGATGAAGCGCTCCTTGTCGATGTAGGAAACGATGCGGCCATAGAAGGAACGCTTGAGGCGGCTGGCCGTTGGCGTCGACTCGATCTTCCAGACCGGGCGGCCACGATAGGTATCCTCGCCAAGCATCTTGTAGGTGTAATCCATCACCTTCTTGGCCTCGGCGTCTTCGGCCGACACTTCCGAACCGAACACGGCTCCACTCTCGCCGCTGTCGGCGACGGACACGATGCGCTTGACCTTGCTTAACACAGGCAGATAGACCCAGAAGTCCGAAGCCTTGTCGTCTTCGGCGTATCCCCAGGACAGCATCGCCGTGTTCTTGTCGCTGACCGGCTGGGTGATGACGTCAAGCGCCTTGTAGTCGCGGTCGCGCCGTCCCGGAGGGCGACTGCTCTTGCTAAACGACTCGAAGATCACGACACGCGGCTTCTCGGCGCAGGACAACTTTCCGCCGCCGACATTGTATCGGCAGGTCGAGAACTTGATGAGGCGGACCGAGGACGAATAACTGTGACTCGTCGCATCGTCAACCTTGATCATGATCTTGCCGGCGTCCTGCGCGAGGGATGCCGTCGGGGCGGCCAGGAACAGGGCTGCGAGGAAAATAGGGTAAGCGGTTTTCATCCAACGACTCCTTATTGAACTTGGGTTTTAACTTCCTTGAACTTCGGTTTGAATATCAGCATTTTTTATCCAACGACTCCTTCTTGAATCTGGGTTTGAACTTTCTTGAACTTCGGTTTGAATGTCAACAACAGGGCGGGCAGCAGGAACAGGTCGTTGAGCAGACCCATGAAGATCGCCATCGCACCGAACTTGCCCATGTTGGACGTGCCCGCCGCAGAGGCGATCGCCATGATGCCGAAGCCCAGGCCCAGGATCAGCGAGGTGAACACCACGCCCGGGCCGGTTTCGGCCATGGTCCGCCGCAGCGCTGCGTTGACGTCGCCGTCCTTGGCCACTTGCAGCTGGTAGTTCGAAATGAAATGCACGGTGTCGTCGATCGAGATGCCGATGATGATCGGCGCGAGCATCATGGTGAAGAAATCGAGGGGAACTCCGGTAATCCCGAGCAGCCCCAAGGTAAGCAGCGCAGGGATCAGGTTAGGAACCAACGCGATCATTCCGACCTTGAACGAGCCGAACACCAGCAGCAGGATCACGGTCACCACTGCGAGCGCGATGCCGAAAGTGATGGCCTCGTTTTCGGTGAGGTACTGGGACGCCTGCATCGCCAGCGCGAAGATGCCGGTGATGGACACCTCGGTCCTGGGATACTTCGTCTTCAGCTCTGCCATCATCCCGTCGATGTCGGCGCGCATCTGCTGAAAGACCTCGTAGTACTCGTACGACCCATGGCTGTGCAGCGAGATCTTGATGTTGGCCTTGCGGTAGCTGTCGTCGACCAGGCGCTGGCGCTCGCTCGGGTTCGCGTTGTTGAACAGGAACAGCGTCTGCGAAAGCATTTCACGCGTGTCGGGGATTCGCTCGTACTCCGGTGCGTTGCCGTTGAGTTTTCGGTTGGCGTCCTTCGCT
The DNA here is from genome assembly GCA_043775395.1 of Lysobacter sp. Lineage (GTDB taxonomy): Bacteria > Pseudomonadota > Gammaproteobacteria > Xanthomonadales > Xanthomonadaceae > Lysobacter_I. The sequence continues at coordinate 6,107 of JAYVSK010000231.1, forward strand.
ATATAGGCGATGGAGTTAGTCGTCACCACATACTTCTTGTACTTGGTCTCGAATTTTTTCTGCAGCGCGTCCATGGCCTTCAGTACGGCCGGATCCTGCAGGGCGAAGTCCTCCTTGAAATCGAGGTACAGCACCATGGCGTAGGCGCCCATCATATGTTCGTCGGCAACCTTCACGCTCTGCGTGAAGGTCGAGTCCTCTGGATACTGGTCCAGGATCTGCGAGTCGATCTTTACCTGGGTCGCGCCGTAGATGGAGACTGCGAGCACCAGCAGAAAGGGGATGATGAATGCGACCGGACGCTTCTCCACGAGTGGAACGACCTTGTCCAAGGCCGAACTGAGAAGCGGCAGCACATCCATGAACCGCTTTTTCTCCGGCGTGGCGACGATCACCTTCTTTTTGGACACCGTCGGCCAGAGGTCGATCAGCACCGGGAGCAGATAGAAGGTCAGCAGCAAAGCGAACAAGATGCCGAGCGTCGACATGATCGCGAAGTTCTGGATCGGAACGACCGGCGTGATGTTCAGTGCCATCGTGCCGGCTATGTTGGTGAAACCGGTGAGGAGCAATGCCACGCCGGCGAACTTGTAGGTGCGGCGCAGCGCAGTCTGATGGTCGATACCGGATGTGCGCAGGTGAGTGTAGCCGGTCAGCGCGTGAACCGAATCAGCGACACCGACGGTGAGGATCAGCAGGATGGTGAGGATCAAGAAACCGGTGACGGTGAGTCCGAGCAATCCGGTAACGCCAAGCGTGAACACCGTGCTTAGGATGACGATGAGCATCGACCACACTACCGCCGACGCGGAGCGGAACAGGAACCACAGCAACACCACGATGATCGCGAACGCGGCCAAGTAGAGAACGCCCATCTCTTCGGACATCTTCACGTTGTGTTCGGCGGCCGCAGTGTTGCCGACCGCGTAATAGTCGAGCTGCTTGGCGTACTCGGGCTTCTCGAGGATCTTCTTGATCTCTTCGAACAGCTTCAGATAGTCGCCCTGGTCGGTGGGCTTGAACTCGACCGCTTTTTCCCCGTCCGGCGAGACGGTCTGATCAAGCGCCAGAACCGTTTCCCCGGTGACCTCTTCCGCATCGACCGGGATCGCGCCGAAATCGGTTTCGATATAAATTCCGCCGTACTTGTAATCGCGCGAGAAAAACTGAAGTAGCAGCTTTTTCTCGGTTTGCGCGATCGCCTTGATCTTGGCGATCGCTTCGGGCGAGGTAGGCACCGTGTCGCCGACCAGTGGCCTGGAAGCCATCTCATCCCCGTCGACCGTCAGCACCGAAGCGTTCACCAGGGTGTCGACCTTGACGATGTGTTCGAGCGCGGATTCCTCGCCCTCCTTAAGCCTGGCACGGAAGTTGATCAGTTCATCCTGGATACCGCGAACCGCCTCAAGAGATGCCGGCGAGAAGACATCGCCATCCTTCGGCTTGTAGACGACGTAGACCCCGTCCTCGCTGCCGAACTGCGCGTGGTAGCGGTTGAACGCGACCAGCGTCGGATCTTCCTTTTGGAACCAGCCCTCGATGGTCATGTCCATGCGCAGCTTGCTGATGCCGAAGATGCTCGCGGCAAGCATGGCAAGGAAAACAATGCCGACCAGCAGGCGCCTCTTGCGCAACGCATCCGGAATGTTTTCGAAGTGATCGGACAATCGGCTTATGAGTCGCTCTCTAACGGACATGAATGCACTTCCTCTTGGTCATGGTGATTGCCTTGCGGAGGTTCGACGTCCGTGCAAAGACAGGCTGGTTGGGGGTTCGATGCGTCGATGCGTTCCGGGTCCGGCCCGTGCCATCGTTGGTGCCAGGCCGGCGGTTCATTGGAAAATCCTCGCGATGACCGCACTGCCATCTGCGCCGACGACCGACAAATGATCCGCGTCGACATCGATGCAGACGGCAGGCTTGGTCAGGAATTTATTCCATCCCAATGACGGCGGCAGATCGCCGTTGTTTCGCGTCGCGCGGACGACCACCGTCTCGCAGGATTTCGGCAGCTTTTTCGGGCGATAGCTGCGGCAGGCCTGCTCGCTGGCGACCGAAAGTCGATAAGCGAGCATGAAATGATTTTGGGACATCCAGATGCCGTTGCGCCGGACGAGTTCGAAAAGATAGTCGGCGCGCCGGTCCTCGGAGACTTTGCGGAATTCGCCGGCATCCAGCGGGCACGGGCCGTCGAACGCATTGATCAGGTTACCGAAGACTTTGGCGATCTCATCGGAGAGATCGCGGGTGGTCGATGCCGGGCAGCGGCCATCCACCAACACCAGACGCTCGACCGCGACGTTCTTCTTCAGCAACTGATGCGCCATCTCGAAAGCGACGACCGCGCCATTGGAATAACCGAGCAGGCTCAGCTTGCTGCAGTCCCGCAATTCTGCAAGAGCGGCGATGTTCGCTTCGGCCATCGCGGAGATGGAATCGAGCGGTTCCCGCTTGCCATCAAGGCCGACTCCCTGGAACCCGAACATCGGGCGGATGCCGTCCATGGCACGGCTCAATGTCTGCAGCGCCAGGATGCTGCCGTCGGCACCCGCGACGGCGAAGACGGGCGTTCCCGAGGCCTTGGTCTGCATCCGCACAAGAAGGTCGTCTTCAACCGAGTCCCGGCTCACGAACCACGTTTCGAAATCGGTTTTCGATGCGTCTTTCGGTGCAGTCGTGCGCGATTGTTTCGCACGCGACGCCACAGCGGAAGCGCCGAGGACGTGGATACCATCAATCCTGGCCCGATGGTTTTCGACCAGATGGCGACCGAGGCGCTCAATGTCGGGGTGATTGAACACGACGCTCGGGGAGATGTTCTCGCCGATCAACTCGATGAGTTTCTGGATCAGAGAGGCCATTTCGACCGAATCAAAACCGAGCTCGGGAAAGCTCAGCCCAACATCGACGTCTGCGGACGGCATGCGCAGCAATCGAGCGGTTTCCTGCACGAGGAAGCGAATGATCTTGTCCTCGGCATCAAGCGCTTCCGCCTGTTCGCCGTCGGCGAGCGTATCGACGAAGCGCCATTCGCGCGCGACCTTAGGCGCACTACCGCCGTCGTGCTCGCTCCTTGTTTGCTGTGGCCTTGCCAAGGTGGGGATTACCACGGGCTGCGGTTCGGTGCCATCGAAATCCAGCCAATAGCGCTTCTTGGCGAACGGATACGACGGGATATCGACCAACTGCGGCAGCGCTTGCGCATTGCGTCGGCGCGTCAGGACCACTTCGCGCCAATGACGCTCCCAAGGCATGTCGATGCCGCCGGCCCACAGCAGCGCGATCTCCTTCAGCATGGCTTCGCGCAGGTTTTCGAGCAGCTTGTCCTCGCCGATCTGCGATTTGATCACGTCGAATACGCGTGCATTGTCGCGCTCCTGCGGGCCGCCGATGAAGATCGAACCGTGACCGTCCACCGGCTTGTTGCCAGCCAGAAGCTTGGTTGCGCGCGCCAAAGCGTCGATCAGTTCCTTATGGCTGGAGGCGACAATGGCGAGCCGATGCTCCATCGGCACGGTCGCCAACTGCATGGTGTAGGCCAGGTCTTCCAGCGCCGGCGTGGGCTCTTGCGTACGCATACGGCTGGAGTAAAAAGCCAGCGATTCCTGCAGGGATTCGCGCGCAAGGGCCAACGATTCCTGCAGGGATTCGCGCGTGCGTCCCGAGAAAACGAATAACTGGCGGCCGCTGTGCTCCTCGCGCACGACGCCGTGGTCGGTACGGTATTCCTCGAACAGCAGGTGAACGTTCACACCGCTGTCGGAGAAGGAGTTGACGCCCGCGCGGATCGGTTCGTCGCCGCGGCGCAGCGTGTCGAACGGCAGCGGACGGTCGGCGATGTACAGCGGATGCGCTTTCGATTCGATGTCGATGAAGGTGTTGAGCGTCTTTTTGGTGATCGTGGCGGGGAACTGCTTGTGGTGCAGCGACAGCGCGACCTTCATCGCGCTTGCCACGCCGCTGACAGGCTCGGTATGGCCGATGTAGCCCTTGATGCTGCCGAGCGCACAATGCTTCTCACCCGTGGTCGACGCATCGAATGCGTTCTTGATGCCTTCGAACTCGAAGGAATCGCCCCATTTGGTCGCGTAGCCGTGGACTTCGATGTAACGGACGGAGTTCGGCGCGATGCCGTGCTTCTCGTGGCATTCCGCGATCACCTCAGTGATGGCTTCGTGCTTGATCTCGGAGATGAAGCTGGCATGGCCCCGGTTGTTCTGGTGGGTCGCGACGATCTTGGCGAAGATGCGGCGGTTGTCGCGTTCGGCATCGTCCAGCCGCGTCAGCACCAGCAGGCCGACGCCTTCGCTGCGGGTGAAGCCGTTGGCAGCGTCGTCGAACACGCCACAGGTACCGTCGGGCGACAGCAGGCCATAGCGCGCGATCGCCGCGTAGTCGCCTTCGAAAAGATTGAGCGACACGCCGCCGCAAATCGCCACGTCGCACTCGCCCTGCGCCAACGATTGACAGGCGCGGTGGATCGCAAGCGCTGACGAGGCGCAACTGGCGTTGATCACTTCGCTCGGGCCCTTGAAGTCGTACAGGAACGAGACGCGGTTGGCCAGATAGTAGATCGGGCTGGACGAGCTGAGCGCCGGAGCGCCCGGGATGCGGTGCAGATTGCGACGCAGGTGATGCTCGTATTCGGCGTACGCATAACCAAGAAAGAGTCCCGTGCGCGTACCGCGCAGCTTGTCCGCGCGCAGGCCGGCGTGCTGCAGCGCGTGGTAAAGCGCCTGCATCACCAGGCGTTCCTGCGGGTCGCACAGGCGGGCTTCGTCTTCGCTGAGGCCGAAGAAGGCGGGGTCGAACCGATCGACCTCATCGATCAGCGCGCCCCAGCGCGGCGCGGCGTCGACGTCGGCAGTGCCCCAGCGGTTTCCCCTCAGCGGCGCGATCAACGAGCGCTGTTCGATCAGGTTGTGCCACAGCGCTTCGGGTGTCTGGGCATCCGCGAACGTGCAGGCCATGCCAACGACCGCGATTCCGAGGTTGCCGGTCGGCAGCGCGACTGCCTGCACTTCGGCGGGCTCGGCACTGCGCTCGTCGACGGACAGACCGTAGTAATGCGAAAGTGCGTCGGCGTGGTGCTCCAGCAGATGATCGATCAGCGCTTGCTTGGATGTGAAGCGCTCGCCGCGCAGGTCCAGGCCGTATTCGTTGCGAACGAAAGCCAGCATGCGCTCCAGCCCCCCTACCCCGTCGATGCGCGGTTTCCGCCTCGCCTCCGCACGGCGGCGGGCAGCGCCCACGCCGACTGGTCCCGCCGATGCCTTGGACGCGGCGGGCGGCACAGGCTGGGCGGACGCAGTGAGCTGGGCCTTTGGCGCGGCCGGGGTCGCGTTCTTCGCACCGGCGATGGCGTCGGCCAGCTCGCGGATCGAGTTGACCGCCGTCAGCTGCGCCGGCGTGATCGACACATTGAGCTGTTTGCTCAGGTTCGTCATCACCTCGATCGCGATGATCGAATCCATGCCGAACGAATCAAAGTTGGCGTCGACGTCCAGCCGGTCAACCGGTATTTTCAGGGTGGATGCGACCGTTCTGGCGATCGTGTCCAACAATGTTGTTTCCGCGACAGCGCTCATCTCAATAGTTCCCTGATTCTTCTGCCAACGCGAGGTCGGCGGCGAGCAGCGCCTTCAGGCGCTCCATTGCGTTGCGTTGCGACGCGTTGCTGGACTTCGGATGCGGGAACGCTGTGGTTTCGGGGAACCGTACGGTGTCCTGCATCGGTTCCTCATCGGGTTCGCGGAAGAACCCGCTGCGCTTCAGGCTCGACATGCTCGCCTTCACGCCGGCGATCATCGTTTGGATATCCTCGTCGGTGTGGGCCGTGCTCAAGAAACAGCTGCCATGGAGGTTGGTCTCCACGCCTTCCATGCGCAGCAGGAAGTAGAACAGCGCTTCGGTCGCCCCCACGCAGCTGTCGACGAAACGGAAGCGGAACAACGAGCCGAAGGTGTCGATGACCACCGGCAGGCGCTCTTCGCCGAAGAACGCGTTGAGCGTGTCGGCCAGCCGCGTGGTCTTTTCGTTGAGGGTGCGCTGGAAACAGGTGCAGCGGTCGCACGACAGCATGCCATCGCCGCAGCGCTTTTTGATTTCTCCCAGGAAGGCCTGAGCGGCGGCGATCGTCAGCGGGCTCTGCGGCCGGATGCCGGCCATGTCCGTGCGCTCGGAGCTCGGCATGCGGTCGGCGTCGAACCGCCCACTGCCGCCATCAATCAAGTCAGTGTACTTCGCCGCACCTGCGATGACGCCCGCAGGGAGACCGCCGCCGGGAACCTCGCCATAGATAGCGATGTCGGCCTGGATATCGAAACGGCCCTGCGCGCCCTGCGGGCAGACGCGAAAACCGGCGGTCATCTCGTCGAAGATCAGCGGGATATTCTTCTCGATCGTCAGCTGGCGAAGCGACTTGAGGAATTCCGCCGACGTCCTGTGAGGATGGAGCGATTGCACCGGCTCGATCAGCACGGCGGCGATCTCGCCAGCGCGCTGCTCAATCACTTCGAGCGACGCCATGTCGCCGTAATCCAGCACGATGATCTGGTCGGCGAAGTCCTGCAAGATGCCCGGCGCGATCGGGAAGCTGTTGCCTGCGAGGTTCTTTGTGATCGCCACCGCATCCGAGAAGCCGTGATGGCTGCCGTCGAAAAGAACGATCTTCTTGCGGCCGGTCGCTGCGCGCGCGATGCGTACCGCGAACATCACCGCTTCGGTGCCCGATTGCGTGAACAGCGCGCGTTCGTGGCCGGTGATCTCGCAGAACAACTTGCAGACATGGAAGATCATGTCGGAATAGCCGACCAGCGGGATGCCCTGGTCCAGACTGTGCTTGACCGCGTCGATCAAGAAGGGCGCACGGTGCCCGAACAGATTCACGCCCATGTCGCCAGAGATATCGATGTACCTATTGCCGTCGGCGTCGTGGACGTAGGCGCCTTCGGCCTTGGTATAGGTGATCTGGAAGTGGAGCTTGTTCAGATCCGTGATCAGGTGGAAGGCACGACGCTGGTCAACGAAGTGAACCTGATGTTCGAGAGCATTGGCCTTTGACTTCGGCACGAAGCGATCGTACTTCTCGACGAGAGCGGCGATCCAGGCGCGGTGCCCGTCGGTGAGGTCGCGCTGGTCGAGCGTTTTCAGGGCCAGTGCCGCAGCCTTGCCGTCGTGTGCCAGCGTGATGCCTTCCGCACGGCGGATGAGCGCCAGCACCTGCAACTGCGAGTCCTTGTCCAGCGACTGAAACAGGCGCATGGCGTCCTGCTTGTCGATCTGCTTCGACAGGATTTTCTTCGATACGTCTTCAACGGGCGTTTGCATGGCGTGATCCATCTCGCGGTCGCTAGAACTGATATTGATATCGGATGACTAACTGCTTCTGGTCTCGATACGGCCAGGTCCCGCTACGTTCGTCCCGTTCGTCAGGGTAGAACAATTCGAAATAAACCGTGGAGTTGTCGTCGATCAGATAGGAACTGAGGAACTTGTGCTGGAAGCTGGCGTACGGCTTGTTATAAATGGTGAGCCAACTCAGGGTCAGGTCGTCGTTGAAGAAACGGTTGCTCACCGAGCCCACCAACGAGTATTTGTCCCGCTCGCGTCCTACGATGTCGTTGCGCCAGTCAAGCAGACGGCTCCAGACGACTTCGGCGCTGTAGGTCAGCGTCCGCCCACCCGGTGAATAATCGAGGCCGAAGCTCGAGTCGAACTGGTCGCTCTCGACGATCGACAAGTCGCTGCTGCCGGGTTGACGCGCGAAATACGCGCGCGGCTGCTTGAGCGCGACTTCCGCCCGGAACAGGAAGTTTTCCTTCGCAATGTTCGCGGCGAAGCCGTACATCTGGAAGCGCTGCTGGCGTACCAGGTAATCGTTGTCGATCAGCGAGGCCACCATCAGGCTCAGGTCGCTTTTGCCGAACGTGCGCTTCCAGCGCATGCCGTATTCGTATGTGTCGGTGCCTCCCCAGCTGTCGTCGGGTTCGTTCTTCTCGAAGGCGCCTGCGATGTCGTACTCGGAGCCGCTGTCCGGGTACTTGTTGTAGGCCGGCTGTGGCACGAAGAAAGCGGTCCACTGCCCCGTGCCGCCGAAGTGGTCCATTGTGAGCATCGGCTGTCCTATCCGCGATTCCTCGAGCGAGGTGAAGAAGAACTCGGCGCTGTTGCGCGGACTGACTTCGTCCGTGATCGCGCCGCCTTCCGAAACGCCCCACGGCAGAATCTGGTAGCCGAGCCGGATACTGGTGTTTCCGAAGCTGCTCTGCAGATAGGCTTCGCGCGTGACCAGTTCGCGAAAAAGATCCTCGTTCTTTGCTTTGGCGCGGTGATCGTTGCTCCAGTGCAGATTGAGCTTCGTATCCAGGCGAAGATACAGATTATTGGTCAATGGCTTCGAATATTCCAGCCGGACAGACGACCGGTTGTTAACCACCCGCTTCGGCGAAGCGAACTTGTACGATGTTTCATGCTTGAGGCTGATGCGCAGTGGCTCCAGCCAGGCCGCGAGCACGCTGTCGTCCTCCGCCGTGCGCACGGTCGGATCCTCGCCGTTCTCAGTCGCCGATACCGGTCCGTTGGGTTGCTGATCAACAACATCCAGACCATCGGAGGAAGACTCGCCATCGGCGCGCGGTAGCGACACGCCTTGGAGATTGCCCTTATCGTCGTCCATGTTCGAATCGATATCGATTTCGAGGTCGTCAAGGTTGACAGTCTCGCCGCTACCTTGCTCCGGCGGCAACCCGTCCGAGACCTCGTCGCTGCGCGCGTCTGGTGCGCTTGCTTGCGTCTCGGCGGGCGGATCGATAACGACGCCTTCGAAGAAATCGCTGCCCGGATCGGGCGCAGGTTCGGTTTTCTGCGTTTGCGCACAGGCACCGAACACCACCCCGAGGGCCAGCAGGGAAATGCTCACCGACTGCATCGCCACCGACTTCATCGATCGCGCCTGTAGCGAGTGTGGCGGCAGCCCGGTTCGCGCGTGCGCGACAGTGCGTTCATGTGCGTGCGTTCGATTCATGATGCGATCCCCGCCTCGCCGCCGTAACCCCTTGATGCATCGTGATTCTGATAATAGCGAGCCTCCTCTGACACCCACAGGTCGTCGAGCGCGCGTTGTGAGATCACCTTGATCAGCGCCAGCTGATCTATGTCCGAGGCGATGAAAGCTTCCAGCTCCAGCATGGCTTCGTCTGGCTCGATCGAGCCGATCCCCCGGCTTTCCATACGCTTGCGATAGAACGCATCGGTGACGACGCCGACGCTGCCCCAATAGCCCCAATTGACGATCTTGACCGGGTACGGATGACGTGCACGCATGGCCTGCGCGAAGCTGTCCTTGAAGGTGCAGCCGGCGCAGTAATTGGACTGGCCGGCGTCGCGGTGGAACGACGACACCGACGAAAAGAACAGCACGAAATCGAGATCCTGGCCGGCAAAGGCGCGCTCGATGTTGACGCTGACGTCGACCTTGGCCGCAAGGCTCTGACGAAAGACGGCCTCGTCCATCGTGCGCACTGTCTGATCCTGCAGGACCAGAGCGGAATGGACCACGCCATCGATGCGCGGGAAGCGTTCGCGGATGGCGGCGACCGCTGTCGCCAGCGCCGCCGCGTCGGTGGCGTCCGCAGAAAAATAGTGAGGTTGTCGGCCCAGGCCTGCGCTCGCAACGAGCTTCGCTTCGATGTCGGCATCCTGCGGCCGGCGGCCGACCCAGATCACCTCAGCGTCATACTGCGCGACCATGTGCCGCGTCCAGACTTCGCCTAGCCCGCCGGCGCCGCCGATGACGACATAAACGCCCTTCTGACGATAGGCCGCACGCGAGGACGGTATGCGGCCGAGATCGGCGAATTCCTGGCGGAACCATTCGCCGCCGCGGAACGCCAGCCCCCTGCCCTGCTCGTCCCAGGGCAAGGCGAGGATTTCGCGCGGATCCAGATCGCCAGTCGATTCGATGTCCAGCAGCCGGAAGCGCCACAACGGCAGCTCCTTGGCGACGCTGCCCACCATTCCGTGCACGCTGGCATGATGCGGCGACACCTGTTCGTCGTCGAAGACCTGCAGCGCGCGGCGAGTGACAACCGTGACCTTGAGTTCGCGCTCGAACCAGTCGAGCCGACTCAGGGACTTGAGGATGCGGAACAACGAAATCACGCCCGCATTCTGGCTGGGAACGATCGCAACGTCGTCGCCGACGTCCGCTTCAGGGGCGAACCACAGCAGATGGTCGAATTCGCGATCGGACAACAGGCGCTCGATCCGTTCGACCGAATCACCGGCAACGATGGGCTGATGTCGCAGTTCGATCGGAGCCGCACGGAGCCATGCGAACAACGCCTCGTCTCCGCCGAGCAGCAGGCAGCGTTCGCCCGGCACCGGCGTCACTGCGTCGCGTCCGTAACGGACCGGATTCCAGATCGGGACCAGGGCGTGCAGAGCAGGTCTAAACGCCGAAGTCGCGGCCGGCCTCGCGAGCGCCGGCGGTACCCCGACGGCGCGCGTTGACGCAACGCCGGGCGAGGCAGCTGCGGGCGCGGTCGCAACCGTGCGGGAGACCAGACCGCGGATGCTTACCCGCGGCAGCCCCTGATCGTCGACAAGATCGATATCCAGCGACGGCATGCCCGCGATGGGCGCGCTCGATGCGCGGCGGACCCAGACCCACATTTCGTCGGTGGTGCCGCCGTGGACGATCATGTCGTCGAAGGCGAACGGCATCACCGCAGCGCCGCCTTCGCCGTCCAAGCCCGCGAGCAAACAGATCGTGCACTGCATCGCAGCATCCATCATCGCGGGGTGCAGGCTGAAGCGCGGATCCGCCGCGCCCGGCAGTTGCAGGCGCGCAATCACTTCGTCGCCGTCGCTGCGCAGGTCGGTGATGCCCTGCATCGTCGGCCCATAGCGCAAACCAAGCGCCTTGAAGCGCGCGTACAGCGCATCGCGATCACGGTTAGCGCCCTCGACGGCCTCGATGGCCGCAGCGAAATCCAGCGGCTCGGCGTCGATGGCCGCTGCACTGCAGCAAACCGTTCCGCGGGCGTGGGGCGTTTCGCTGCCCCCGCCTTTGGAGACGATCTCATATTCGAGCCAGCGTCCACCGTCCTCGTCTTCGCCGTTATCGTGTAACAACACCGTCAGCGCAAACGCATCGTCGACCACCACCGGCTTGATCCAGGCGTGATCCTTGAATTGAAACGTTCGCGTCCGGTCGCCCGGCAGCGCTAGCGCCGCGGCGGCGCGCACCATTTCGACATAGGCCACGCCTGGCAGCACGCGGTGTTCAAGCACGACATGGTCGCGCAGGAAGAATTCTTCACCGTCGAACTCGGACGTGAAGATGAGACCCGATACATCGGACACGTTGGCGTGCAGCAAGGGATGCAGGACCGACGGTGCCGCCGCTGCGATTGGCTCTGGCCGGGCGCTTTCGGGCCGCTCCGGTATCGCGAAGCGTCTTTTTTCGAAGGGATAAGTGGGCAAGGTAATGCGCCGCGCTCCCGATCCCGCAAACAAGGCGTCAAGCGACAGCGTCGCTCCTCGGCAGTACAGATCTGCGAGCGCGAGCAGCTTGCTGCGCACTTGTTCAGCCGGTAGATCGCCTAGCACCTGCTGCACCAGAAAATGCGCGAACTCATCAAGGCTCGGCGTCGCATAGGCAGAATGCTCAACATCGCTGCCGACAAAGCAATCCGGCGCGCGCCGATGCCGGCTCAAACGCTCGAGCTTGGCAATAAGATCACTGACATCGCTCACCACCAGTACACAGCGATGTGCAAGCAGACTGCGGCCCGTGGCAAGGGTAAAAGCGATATCGTCGAGATGTTCGCACTTGCCGGCGTCGAGCCAGGTGACGAGATCAGTGACCTTGCGCCAGAGCGCAGCCTCGGTTTTTGCCGACAACACCACGATACGCGGCACTGCCGCCGCGCGTAGCGGCAGTGGCCGCTGCGGCGGTTCTTCCAGCACCATGAAGGCATTGGTGCCGCCGATGCCGAGACAGTTGATGGCGGCACGTCGCGGGGTGGCTGCCTGCGGCCATTCGATCGAATCAGTGTTGACGTGGAATGGGCCGCTCTCGAAATCTATCTTGGGATTTGGCGTGGCGAAATTGACGCACGGCGGAATGCGCTGGAATTTCAAGCACATCGCGACTTTTATCAGACTCGCCATGCCGGCTGCGATATCAAGATGACCGATGTTGTTTTTGACCGATCCGATTGCGCAGAACTGACGACGCTGGGTCTCGCTGCGAAACAACCGGCTGAGCGCAAGAATCTCGATCGGATCGCCCATCGCCGTACCCGTACCATGCGCCTCGATATAGCCGAGGCTGTCGGCGGAAACGCCAGCGCTGTCCAGCGCAGCACGCATGCAATCGAGCTGGCCTTCGACCTTGGTGGCCAGGAAACTCATCTTCTGGCCACCGTCGTTGTTGATGGCCGATCCCTTGATCACCGCATGAATGCAATCGCCGTCGGCCAGCGCCCGTTGTAGGGACTTGAGCAAGACCATGCCGACACCGCTGCCGAATACGACGCCTCGCGCGTTCGCATCGAAGGCGCGGACCTGCCCGTCGGCAGAAAGGATGTTGCCGCTCTCGTACAGATAACCCGCACGGTGCGGTGTGCGCACGCTGACCGCGCCGGCCAAGGCCATTTCGCTTTCGCCCAAGCGGATGCTCTGGCAAGCCATGTGCACCGCAACCAGCGAGGTCGAGCATGCGGTTTGCACCGCGACGCTCGGGCCGCGCAGATTCAGTTTGTAGGACAAGCGCGTCGGAGCGAAGTCCTTGTCGTTGCCGACATGCCAACTGCCCCCGGTCTTGCCGACGACATCGTCGTAGTGCTCGGTGCAGGACAGCAGATGGCTGGAAACGATGCCGCCGGATCCGGCGAATACGCCGACCCGGCCGGGTTGAGTATCGGGTGGATAGCCGGCATCCTCAAGGGCCGACCACGCGCATTCGAGCAACAACCGATGCTGGGGATCCATGATTTCCGCATCGCGCGGCGGAACCCAGAAAAACTCCGCGTCGAAGCAGTCGTGATCCGCTAGCAACGGCGCAACTTTCACATAATTAGGATCGGCCAAGGCTTTGGCCGATACCCCACTGGCCAACAGTTCTTCGTCCGAAAGTACGGCGATACCGGAGCGACCGGCGCACAGATTGGTCCAGAATTCATGCGTCGAGGTCGAGCCGGGAAATCTCCCGGCCATTCCAATGATTGCAATGTCGATGTGCTGCTTGTCCATTCCGCATCCTGCTGCAACCGATACCGTCGGACCCGCCACGCCATGTGGTCGGTACGGGAATCGATTGCCTCCGAAAAAATGACTTGATCAGCGCTCGTAGGCGGCACAAAGATCGCCGACCGTGCGCAGGCCGGTGATCGGCACATCGCCGCTCGCGAACGGGTCGTAGGAAAACTCGATTTCCAGTATCGCGAGAATGCGCGCGAGATGCAGCGAGCGGAATCCGAGCGTATCGATGAGCGCGCTGGAATCGCTGATCGTGCCGATTTGTAGACCCTCCTCCTCAGCAACGCGACGGAGGGTGTCATAGATGATCTGCTGGTGTTCGCTCATGGTGTTCCTGGAATCGGGTTGAACAGAGGGGCCCGCGACGGGGCTGGGCGTTAGCATGAGAAACCGCCATCGACCGACAGGGTCTGACCGGTGATGGCGCGCGTCAACAGCAGAAAACGGGCGCTGTCGACGATGTCCTGGGTGGTGCACATGGCGCGCATCGGCGTCCGGCGGATGATACGGGCACGCTGGGCATCGGTCAGGTGGCCGACCATCTCGCTTTCGAAAAACCCGGGCGCGATCGCATTGACGGTGACACCCTGTGGTCCGACTTCGCTCGCGAGGCTGCGTGTGAACCCCAGCAGCGCCGCCTTGGTGGCGCTGTAGACCGATAGGCCCTTGTGACCACGCAGGGCGTTGACCGAGGAGATGTTGATGATGCTTCCGTGCCGGTGCGCGATCATGGCCTTGAGGCAAGTACGCGTCAGTACGATCACCGACTCCAGATTCAAGGTCAGCGCCAGATGGATGTCGCGCTCCGAGGTCATCGTCAGCAGGCCCTCGACGCCGACGCCGGCATTGTTGATCAAAGCATCAATGCGCTTGTAGCGGCGCATGACGTTCATGCCGAAGGCCCTGACCCCGTCGAGATCGGTCCCCTCGATCGCTTCCCAATGGAAACGCTCGCCGTTCGGATCGGCGCTGCGCAGCTGATCGATGAAGCTGTTGCGGGTACGGCTGAATGTCGCGACGATGTCGCCCGCGTCCAGCCGGTCCTGCACCAATGCCTGCCCCAGTCCGCGGCTGCCGCCGCTGACGATGACCACTCTTTTCTCAGTCGACACTTTCTTGCTCCCTTTTGGCATCGATGACATCATCCTGCGCCGTGAGCGCGGGACGGCGGGTTTTCTTGAAGCGCGCGCCGAACATCGGGGCTTCGCTGACCTTGACTCCGACCGGCACCTTGTACGCAGGCAGATGCTCGCGGCAATGTGCGCGCACGCGCCGTTCCACCTGTGCCGTCGGCTCGGGCACGATCAGTTGTACCGTCGCGAAAACCAGCTGGCCGGTCAGCGCGCTTGCCTTGCCGCTGACGACGACATCGCTGATGTTTTCCACCTGCAGGATCAGGTTCTCGATCTCGCTTGGGTACACCTTCTCGCCGCCGACGTTGATGATCTCCGACTCGCGCCCGAGTATGCGCAGGTAACCATCGCGCTCCTCGACCATATCGCCGGTGTTGAGCCACCCGTCCTGGTCAAAAGGAGATAGCGCATTGAGATACCCGATCATCGCCGCATCGGTCCGGATCCAGAGAATGCCGTCGACGATCCGGGTCTCATGGTGCTGACCACCGACCTTCATCCAGGTTGAGCTCTCGTCTTCCGACCGGGTCGGCAATATGCCGACTTCGGTGAGTCCATACGTCTGTTTGCAGCGCACGCCGGGCAAGGCCTGGGTCAATGCCTTGAGCGTCGCCAGCGACATCGGCTCGGTGCCGTAGGTGATCAACTGCAGCGACGACAGATCGTAGGCCTGGCGACGATCCGAAATCAGGAACATGTTGAGGAAGGTCGGCGTCGTCGGCAGCAATTGCACGCGTTGCGACTGGATCGCATGACACACCGTGGCGACCGAGCGATCCGCGACAAACACTGCGGTGCCGCCGTTACACAGCACATGCAGCAGCGTATTGACGCCGCCGATATGGTCGAACATCAGGAAAATCAGCGTGCGGTAGGCTGCCCCGGGCTTCTGCAGAACATTATCGATCAACCGCGAAAAACGATGCACCGCAGCCTTGTTCTTGCCGGTCGACCCGGAAGTGAACAGGATCAGCCCGGCTTCCTTGGCTTCGCCGCGCAGCCGATCGAGCAGCGGGTGACTCTGGACATTGTCGCAGTGCGTGTAGCCATTGCCGCCGTCATTCGAAAATTCAAAAACGCCATCGACGCATGCGGTCGCGAGCGCATCGTCCACTTCGAAGTCGCTGGCGGACAGGAAGGGCACCACGATGTTCGCGTTCTCGATCAACGCGAACAGCAGTCCGATCATGTCGCCGGAGACCTGCCCGCGCAGTGCAATGCATGCGCCAGGAGCGATGCCCGTTACCTGCAGTTGCTTCCGCCAGTAACAGATCTTCGCGTGCAGCTGGGCATAATCGAGCATCGCACCGTCGCAGACAATCGCTGTGCGCCCGCCGTGATCGACCCAACCCTCGATGAGTGTCGCCAGATTCTGCATTCAACGCTCCGTGTTAAAAAATCCGCAACGCGGGTGGATAGGCCATACAAAATCGCTAAGTCGAAGAGCGGTTCGAGCAACCGATTTTTCGACCTGAGTTTCGCAGGCCCTGTGTGACTGCGCAATCTTCATGTCGAATGCCGAACCCGGTGTCGGCACGGACGGCAGGACCATCGCCTGCGCGCCACGGTTGCGGGCATGGCAAGGCGCATCACGCCCCGACTTTGTTGGCGAAGATGCGATGCCCATCAGGTCGCGCCCGTCTCGTAGATCGCTTGGAGCGCATCCTCGAATTCGAGGCTCGCCATGCGCTGCGCCGTGTGGTCGGACGCCGGCGCGCGACTTGGGGCGTAGAGTGATTCGAGCATCGAAGCGAACTCCTCGTCGTGCATGCGTTCGGCGTCCGGCGTCGCCGGGTAGCCGATCATCAGACCCTTGATCTTGATGAGCACGCGGCCTTCGGCATCGATCACGTCGATGTCGATCACGGCACAGCCGTCGTGGCGACCACCGCCGCGTGCCGACCGAACCCAGATCACGCCTTCACGGGCACAGACCGAGGCGAATGCGATGCGTTCCAGTGCGAGCAGAGTCGCTGCCGAAGGCGGAACGCCGCCGCTGGCCAGATGGTCGAGACAGGCCAGGTGCGAGAGCGAAAGCAGCGCAAAGGTATCCAGCGCATCGACCGCATCAACTGTAGCCGCATCGACTGCACCTTCCAGCTGCGGTAGCAAGCGAAATTCGAGCAACTGCTGTTGTTCGCCGCGAAAACAGGCGACAGCGCCATCCGGCAGGCGGTCGCGGACCATGCCTGCATCGACCAGTGCGCCATAGAAGTGCTCGGAGTCGTGGACTTCGCCACGGAACAACGTGCGCAGTTGGGACACATCGATGCGGTCCGGATCTTCGTTCGCCGCGTAGTTGCCTGCGCCTTCGCACAGCATCAACTCGCCGTCCGCGCCCGCGATCCTCACCTCGAGGTCAAAGCCGCAGTCGCCGGTTGCGTATAGATCTGCGGAAACGGTGCCGCCCTGCGTTGTGGGCTTTAAGCCCGTCCACGCCAGAGAATGCAATTCAATGCGTGCATTATGCCCACGGTCGCCGAAGGATTCCCGCACCGCCAGCCGTACCATTTCGACCGCCAGCAGGTCCGGCATTCCGGCTTCGGGCCGCAGAGCCGTCCCGCGCAACGAATTTTTCAACAGCACACTGTCCGATGCGAACGACTGCCGTCCGAACACCGAGACGTTGCGATGCAGCAGCGGATGTATCACAGCCTGGCTGCCGGCCTTCTGCTTCTCGGTATCCATACTGAACCAATACCGTTCGCGCGCGAAAGCGTAGGTCGGCAGCGCGCAGCGGCGCATCGCATAACCTGTGTACAGCGCATTCCAATCGGGCTCCTGTCCATTGAGCCAGACATCGAGGAGCGCCGTCAGATCACCCTCGTGCAGCCACTGCCCGAGCGTTGCGGCATCAGTGGTAACGATGTCCGCTTTGCGGCGCACGCTGGACTGGCGCACGCCGGCCGTCGCGGCATCGCCTTCGACATACGCCTGCAGCCGTTCGATCAGCTCCTGCACGCTTGTCACGATCAGGGCCATGCGCTCGGGCATGACGTCGCGGCCGACCTGCAGCGTGTAAGCAATGTCGGCGACGTCTTCCTCCGGGTGGCTGCGCAGATGCGCCAGCAGGCGTGTGGCGTTGGCGAGCAGACGGTCGGCATTCTTGGCCGAAAGCACGATGGGATATGGGCCGTTTGGACGCGCGCGCGGCGCAGTGTCGTCTCCAATGTATTCCTCCAGCACGACATGCACATTGGCGCCACCGAAACCGAAGGAGCTGATGCCGGCGCGGCGCGGAAACGCACGGCCTTGTTCGTCGACTGCCGGCTCCCAATCCTTGGTCTTCTCCACCGGATAGAAAGGCGTGTTGTCGAGATTGATGTAGGGATTCAGCTTCTCGAAATGCAGCAGCGCGGGAATCTGTTTATGTTTGATGGACAGCAATACTTTCAGGATACCGGCGATGCCGGCTGCGGTTTCCAGATGGCCAATGTTGGTCTTGGCGGAGGTGAGCCCGATGTGCGGCTTTACGGCGGGCGGGAGCTGATGCTTGCGGTACAGCTCCGAGAACGCCTTCTTCATGGATTGAATCTCGATCGGATCGCCCAAGCCTGTACCGGTGCCATGGCACTCAAGATAACCGACGCTGCGAGGATCGATCTCCGCTTTTTCGTAGGCTTCGACAAGGAGATCGGCCTGCGAGTTCGGGTTGGGCGCGGTCAGCATCGTTGCCTTGCCACCATGATTTTCGGCAGTCGACTTCACGACCGCATAGATATGGTCGCCATCGGCAATCGCCTTTTCCAGCGGCTTGATCAGGATCGCACCGGAACCTTCGCCGCGGACGTAGCCGTTCGCTCGAGAATCAAAGGTCTTGCACTTGCCGTCGTCGGCCAGCATGCCCGCCGCGCCGAAAGAGATGTGGCCCGCTGGCGTGAGCATGACCTGTACGCCACCAACGATGGCCATGTCGCAGCTACCGGTATGAATCGATTCGATCGCGCGATGCAGGGCCACCAGCGAGCTTGAGCACGCAGTATCCAGCGGCGCGCTGGGTCCGTGGAGATTGAGGAGGAACGATACGCGGTTGACCAGAATGGCGTGGGACGTACCCGACGCGGAGTAGCCGTCGAGCTCGGCTTGATTCATCGCCATCAGGTCGATGTAATCGCGTGTCGCAGCGCCGACAAACAGACCGGTTTTAGTCCCCGCCAGGTCCGACACCCGGTGACCTGAATCCTCGATCGCGCCCCAGACCGATTCCAGGAAGATCCTCTGCTGCGGGTCCATCATTTCCGCTTCGCGCGGCGAAATTCCCCAGAACAATGGATCGAACTTGTCGACCTCGCGCATGAAGCCGCCCCACTTCGACAGCGTCTTGTTCTTCTCCGCCATCGGATCGCCGTAATACGCTTCCCAATCCCAACGATCCGGCGGAATGAGCGTGACCATATTGTTTTCGGCCTTGCTGAGCTTGTCCCAGTATTCGTCCAGCGTATCCGCCTGCGGCATCACGCCGCTCATACCGACGATAGCGATTGGCCGGTCGACGAAACGGTGAGCCACCGAGAAACGGCCAGTTTGGGTCGGTACCGGCTGTGATGCGGCCGATATCGCTAATTTATTCTTGAACACCAGAGGCGGCTGATCCGTGGTCGTTTGATTCGACCCGGCAGCTTCAACCCGCACGTCCGCCGACGGCGCCCCTGTCTGCGCATGGACACGAAGCATGTTGTCGCGGAAATCCTCAGCCAGATGTTTGGCGATCTCGCGGATGTTGGGGTATTCGAAGAACAGTACAGGGGTGATGTCCAGGCCGTACTTTTCGTTGACCACATTGCTGAAAGATGTGAGGCCGATCGAATCGAAGCCCAGATCCAGCAGCACCGCGTCAAGATCGATGTCGTCGGCATCGATCTTGAGGAACTCCATCACGATCTGCGACAGCGCATCCTGGACCGTAATCGCCAGATCGCTTCCTCCACCGGCAACGGCAGGCATTACATTGGCCTTGGCAGGCGCGACAGCGACGGCAGGCGGCGCAGCGGGTACGTCGTCCACGCCGATGCCCCACACACGCTTGACCTTGTCTTTCACGCCCTGCAGCACAGCGAGATGCGACAGGTCGCTCTGCAGGCCAAGCAGAAACGCTTGGATACCGACGTCCCGCTGCAGCGGCCGGATGCCCAGATTGCGCTCGAAAAACAGCGCGGTCTGCTCATCCAGGCGCATGCCGCCTTCGGCCCAGATGGACCAGTTGAGGCTGAGCGATTTGCCGTGACGGATGCCGGCGCGCACGCGCGCGTTTCGCTGCGCGGCGAACGCATCCATGAAGTGATTCGCGAACGAGTAATCGCTCTGTCCGGCATTGCCGGCAAGCGCCGCCAGCGACGAGAACATCACGAAGAAATCCATCGGCTCGTCACGGGTTGCGTCGTCCAGCAGCACGGATCCACGGATCTTGGGCGCGAACACAGCCTGCATTTCCTCACGCGTCTTGTTGCGCAGATAAGCGTCGCGCAGCACGCCGGCACTGTGGATGATGCCGTGCAGTGCGCCGTAGCGGTCTTTGCAGAGGCGGACGAGTCTTTCGACATCCTCGCGCTTGGACACGTCGGCCTGAGCGTAGATCACTTCACCGCCGGCGGCGCGCATCGATTCCAGCGCCAGTTCCGTTTCGGTTTTCAACGCACCGCGTCCGCTGAGAACCATCCGCGCCTGGAACTGCTTTGCCAAATATTCGGCGAAGATCAGACCCAGTCCACCCGCGCCGCCGGTGATGAGATAGACGCCGCGGTGCCTGATCGGCGCTGCGTCCTGGGTCGCAGGCACGGGTTCCGGGCAGTCTTCGATCCGCCGCAGATAGCGCGTGCCGCTGCTGTACCGCACAGCGAGCGCTTTGGTGTCATGACGGAATTCCGACGCGATCGCGGCGACCGCCGCCGCATCGAACGCAGCGACCGGTTGCAGAAGTTCGACGACCTTGCACGAAAGCCTGGGACACTCCGCGCGAAGAATCGTCGCGAAGCCCTGGATCGCTTCGTTATGCGGCTGCGATTCTTCCGGCGTCGTGAAATACAGGTACTGCAGGCGGACATCGGCTTCGCACTTCTGCGCGATGATGGCCTGACTGAGGGACAGGAAGGCATACACGCCGCGATCAAGCGCTTGGGTCGTCCGATCTTCGGCCGGCAGACCATCATTGTCGTTGCCGGGCAGCGCGGACCATGCGAAACACAGATGCAGCGTCGCATCGGAACGTTTGCGCAGCGACGAGAGCAGCGTTTCGAAATCGATCCGACTGGTCGGATTGATCCGATACTGACGGTCGTCCACCTGGATGTAGCCATCTCCGGGAAGGGCCGCGATCAGCGTGGCCGTATCGCCGCCAGATGCGGCCAGACCGGCCCGATAAGCGTCGACAGAGGCTTCATCCGGCGCAAACAATACGACAGTCTGCCGCAGCCCTTCACCCGTATGGGCGGCTTCGATCGGCGACGGCTGCCATTCGGTCCCAAAATACAGCGTTGAAAATTCAGAGGCGACATCGGCTGCGGGCTGTGCTTTGGATGCACCACTTTGCCCCGGTTTTTCGTGCACGTCGAGCAGCGGTACGCCGACAGAATCGCGCACCTTGACCAGCACCTTGCCCTGCTCGTCGACGATAAGCACATTCATCTTCGAGAGATTCGACGATTTCTTGCCGTCGTTGGCCTCGGTCACGTAGCTGTAGCAGACCGGCGTCAGCGGATGCACGATCTCCACTTCGCCCAGCGAATACGGCACGAACATCTCGCCGCCAGCGTCGGCGAGCCGTGCGCCCATCGCAGCCTGAAACGCGGAATCGACCAGCGACGGATGCAACACGAACTCGTCGAAACGCAGCGCATCCAGCGCCGGAATTCTGAGCGCGCCAAGCACTTCAAAACCGAC
>JAYVSK010000232.1:0-8049 GCA_043775395.1 Lysobacter sp.
GTTCGAGTTGTAATGCAAAGAGAGCGCCTTGAAATCTTGATCAATAACTTTATCTTGCCCAGGCACATCCCTTACATGAACATGAATTTTTGGGCGACGAGAAGGAGGAACACCTTTGTGTGTGAGCGCAGGAGGCATCGAGCACCAAATGCCTACCTCTGCATGATTCTGGATATTGATGTGATGCGGGTTTACGACATACGACATAGGCTGAGCGTAGTTAGAGCAGCGCATGAGTCCGCATTGGGCTGAGTCAGCAATATCCGCTTTTATGCCCCAATGCTTTTGATGCGTCCGGCACCACCAACGCTGTTTACCGTTACGCATCTTTCCTGCGCCCACAATATCGCAAGCCAACAAAGCATCATCACCTTCTTGTGCAGGAAAGCTGCCTAATAAATCCTCGTTTGATACGGCGATATTTCCAAGTGTGCGTCCGTATGACCAACAAATAGCCTCTCGAACCACAGATGCATATTCTTTAGCTGAGCGCACCGGCTGCTCATACCCAATAAATCGTCTGTTTATTCTTCGTGCAGGAGTTTGAGACATATCCCACTCGAACGCCCACATCGTCATGTGTCCATCTTTATCAATAACTCGTTCAATTTCCATATTTTTATTCTTACTCCACCGTCACCGACTTCGCCAAATTACGCGGCTTGTCGACATCGGTGCCGCGCGCGAGAGCGGCGTGATACGCCAGCAGCTGCACCGGAATTGCGTGCACGATCGGCGACAGCACGCCGACATGGCGCGGGGTACGGATGACGTGGACGCCTTCGGATTCGGTGAAGTGGCTGTCCGCATCGGCGAAGACATACATCTCGCCGCCGCGGGCGCGGACTTCCTGGATATTGGACTTCACTTTTTCCAGCAGCGTGTCGTTCGGTGCGATCACCACCACCGGCATGTCCGAATCCACCAGCGCCAGCGGGCCGTGTTTCAGCTCGCCCGCCGGATAGGCTTCGGCGTGGATATAGGAGATTTCCTTGAGCTTCAGTGCGCCTTCCAGTGCGATCGGGTAGTGAATACCGCGTCCGAGAAACAGCGCGTGCTGCTTCGGCGCGAAGCGCTCGGACCACACCGCGATCTGCGGCTCCAGATTCAGCGCATGCTGCACGCTGCCGGGCAGATGGCGCAGCGCGTCGAGCAGCTCCGCTTCCTGTTCCGCCGACAGTTTGCCCTGCGCTTTCGCAACCGTCGCAGTGAGTACGAACAGTGTCACCAGCTGGGTGGTGAATGCTTTCGTTGAAGCCACACCAATCTCGGCGCCGGCGCGGGTGTAGAACACCAGTTTGCTGGCGCGCGGAATCGCGCTTTCGGGCACGTTGCAGATCGACAGGGTCTTGTCGTGGCCCAATGATTTCGCGTATTTCAGCGCTTCCATGGTGTCGAGGGTTTCGCCCGACTGCGAGATGGTGACGATCAGCTGGCGCGGATTGGCCACCACTTTGCGGTAACGGTATTCGCTGGCGATCTCGACATTGCACGGCAGGCCGGTGAGGGCCTCGAACCAATAGCGTGCGGTCAGGCCGGCGTAATAGCTGGTGCCGCAGGCGAGGATCTGCAGGCCGTCGATGTCGCGCAGGATCGCATCGGCGTCTTTGCCGAACAGCGCGGGCGTGAAGCTGCCGTGGTCGATGATCGCCTCGATGGTGTCGGCAATCGCGCGCGGCTGCTCGTGGATTTCCTTCTGCATGAAGTGGCGATACGGGCCCAGCTCCAGCGAGGCCAGCGACACGTCGGACACGTGCACGTCGCGCTTGATTTCGGCATCGGTCGCGTCGAACACGCGCACGCCGCTGCGCGTGACTTCAGCGGTGTCGCCTTCTTCGAGAAATATCACCCGACGCGTGGCTTGCAGGATGGCGGACACATCGGAGGCGATGAAGTTTTCGCCCTCGCCCAAGCCGATCAACAGCGGGCAGCCCATCCGCGCGCAGACCATGCGCTCCGGCTCTTTGCGGCTGATCACCGCCAGCGCGTAAGCGCCTTCGAGTTCTTTCACCGCCCGCTGCAGCGCGCGCAGCAGGTCGTCGCCCTTCGTCAAATAGTGATGGATGAGATGCGCGATGACTTCGGTATCGGTCTGCGACTCGAACGTATAGCCCAGCGCGCGAAGACGTTCGCGCTGCTGCTCATGGTTTTCGATGATGCCGTTGTGCACCAGCGCCACGCCGTGGCTGATGTGCGGATGCGCATTGGATTCGGTCACGCCACCGTGCGTGGCCCAGCGGGTGTGGCCGATGCCCAGGCCGGCGCTGAACGCTTCGGACGCTGCGGCGGATTCCATCTCGACCACGCGGCCGGTGCGACGAACGCGGCGCACGTCCGCGCCATCGACGTCGCTGCGATCGATGATCGCGATACCGGCGGAGTCGTAACCGCGATATTCGAGCCGCTTGAGCCCTTCGACCAACACCGGTACTACATCGCGATCCGCGATCGCGCCGACAATGCCGCACATAGGTGAGTCACCGCTGACTGTATTGAGTGTGCCTAGTGTAACGACGAAACCCCGGCATAGCGTCCGCGCGGACACGTCCGGACAGTGTGCGGACGCCCGTGTCCGCACAGAAAATACAATAAAAACAATACCTTGAAATTGGCACGGGCCTTGCTGTATTCCCCTTGCGGGAGAGTGCTCCCGAGTCGCACCCACCGCATCCTCTTTCGTCCACGGAGTCCGCCATGTCCACCTCCCCCCAGACCGCTTTCTTCCCGCAATGGTCCGCCGATGCGCTGGCCGCCGCCGTTGCCGCGCCGCTGCCGCCGTTGCATACCTTCGAATTCAAACTGCCGGCCAATGCCGCCCAGCGGCATCGCCCCAGCCGCCGCATGGCACTGTGCTACTCGGCCCGGCCCGCGCTGCGGCTGTTCCGCGTCGTCAACTGATCGCTGCATCTCCTCCACACATCACTTCGGCCTACGACCCCATGAACATCCGCGATACCTCCGGCCAGGATCAGATACTCCGCGCCTCGCCTTTCTCCGCGAAACGACGGCACTGGCTGATCGTCGGCGGCATCGCGATCGCGCTGACGGTCGCCATCGGCGGGGTGCTGTCGTCCTGGAGCGGCGGCAGCCGTTCGGTCGACACGGCGCGGCTGCGGATCGCGGCCGTGCAGCAGGGCGATCTGGTCCGCGATCTGTCCGCTGAGGGGCGGGTGATCTCTGCCAACAGCCCAACGCTCTACACCATCGCCGCCGGCACGGTGACGCTGAAGGTAGTCGCGGGCGATGTGGTGGAACAGGGCCAGACGCTGGCTGAAATCGACAGCCCGGAGCTGCGCAGCCGGTTGGCTCAAGAAGCCGCCACGCTTGCGAGTCTGGAGGCCGAAGCCAGCCGTGCCGGTCTGGACGGCGAATTGATCCGCGCCAACGCCCGCAAGCTGCTGGATCAGGCGATGATCGACCAGACTGCCGCGCAGCGCGATCTTGAGCGCAACCGCCGTGCGTTCGATGGCGGCGCGGTCGCGCAGATCGATGTCGCCCGCGCGCAGGATGCATTGAAGAAATCCGAACTCGGCCTGGCCGCCGCGCGTCAGGAGTTCGCGCTGCAGGGTCGCGGCGCAGGGCTGGACACCCGCAACAAACACCTGCAGGCGGACCGCCAGCGTTCGGCGGTGCTCGAACTGCAGCGTCAGGTCGATGCGCTGACCCTGCGCGCGCCATTTGATGGACAAGTAGGCCAGCTGATGATCGCCCAGCGAGCGAACGTCACCGCGAATGCGGCGGTGCTGAGTCTCGTCGACCTGTCGGTATTTGAAGTCGAAATCAAGGTACCGGAAAGTTTCGCCCGCGATCTGGGCATCGGCATCTCCGCTGAAGTCATAGGCAACAGCGGCGCGGGCAGCAACAACGGTACGTTTGCCGCAGCGATCTCCGCAGTATCACCGGAAGTGGTGAACGGCGAAGTGGCCGCGCGCCTGCGTTTCACCGACCAGCAGCCGCCCGGCCTGCGCCAGAACCAGCGCCTCAGCGCGCGCATCGTGCTGGATACCCGCAAGAACGTGCTCAACGTCGAGCGCGGGCCGTTTCTGGAACAGGGCGGCGGCCAGTTCGCCTACGTCATGGACGGCAACATCGCGGTGAAGCGTCCGCTGCGCACCGGCGTCAGCAGCCTGGGCGCGGTAGAGATTGTCGATGGCGCAAAGGTCGGCGACCGCATCGTAGTCTCCGGCAGCGACCAGTTCGGCGATGCCGAGCGTATTCGTATCTCGGGAGAATAAGCATGCTGATGTT
Source organism: Lysobacter sp. (assembly GCA_043775395.1). Lineage (GTDB taxonomy): Bacteria > Pseudomonadota > Gammaproteobacteria > Xanthomonadales > Xanthomonadaceae > Lysobacter_I. The sequence goes on from JAYVSK010000232.1 coordinate 4,249, forward strand.
CGCTACTCACGCGTGCCGCCTCCCCGACAGCCGAAAACACTGTCATCCAGAATCCAAAAAAACACTGTCATCTCGCACGCCCGCGAAGCGCACGGAGAAACCTGCTTTGTTTTTCCAGCAATAGGTTGGCGGCTGAAACCGTTCCCACATTCGCGGCTCCCGCCGCGCCCACAAAATGCCCCCGGAGTTTCCCATGCTGCACATGCAAGGCGTCACCAAGGTCTATCGCACCGAGCTGGTCGAAACCCATGCGCTGCGCGCGCTGGATCTGCACGTGCGCGAGGGCGAGTTCGTGGCGGTCACCGGGCCATCGGGCTCGGGCAAGACCACGTTCCTCAACATCGCTGGATTGCTGGAAGAATTCACCGGCGGCACCTATGTGCTGGACGGCGAAGACGTGAGCAAGCTCGGCGACGATGCGCGCTCGAAGCTGCGCAACCGCAAGATCGGCTTCATCTTCCAGAGCTTCAACCTGATTCCAGATCTCAATCTGTTCGACAACGTCGATGCGCCGCTGCGCTATCGCGGCATGTCGGCGGCGGAGCGCCGCAAGCGCATTGAAGAATCGCTGGCGCGGGTCGGCCTGGGTTCGCGCATGAAGCACTACCCGTCCGAACTCTCCGGCGGCCAGCAGCAGCGCGCCGCGATCGCACGCGCGCTCGCCGGCAGTCCGAAGCTGCTGCTCGCCGACGAACCCACCGGCAACCTCGATTCGCAGATGGCGCGCAGCGTGCTGGAGCTGCTGGAGGAGATCAACGGCCAGGGCACGACCATCATCATGGTCACGCACGACCCGGAACTGGCCGCACGCGCGCAGCGCAACGTGCACATCGTCGACGGCATGGTGACTGACCTGCGCAACGACAGCAGCCTGCTGCGCGCACCCGGCACGCAGACCTCCATCCCCACGGCCTGAGGGCAGCGTCATGTCATCCAATACGATGTTCGCTTATTACGTGTCGCTGGCGATCCGCAGCTTCAAGCGCAACAAAGTCCTGACCGCGCTGATGGTGTTGGCGATCGCGCTGGGCATCGGCGCCAGCATGACCACGCTGACCGTCTTCCATGTGCTGTCGGGAAACCCGATTCCGCAGAAGAGCGAAAAACTGTTCTATCCGCGCATCGACCCGCGCAGCAAGCGCGGCTTCACCCCCGGCGACGATCCCGAATGGCAGATGACGCGTTTCGATGCCGAAGCGCTGATGCGCGACAAGCGCGGCGACCGTCAGGCGATCATGACCGCCGGCGCGGTGGCGATCGAACCGGACCGCAACGGCATGCCGCCATTCATCGCCGATGCGCGCTTCACCGGTGCGGATTTTTTTCAGATGTTCGATGTGCCGCTGGCGTACGGACGGGCTTGGACCGGTGCAGACGATCAGGCGCGCGCACGCGTCGCGGTGATTTCGTCGAAGCTCAACGAAAAACTGTTCGGCGGCGGCAACAGCGTCGGCAAGACCGTACGTTTGGAGCAGACCGCATTCAAGATCATCGGCGTACTGAAACCCTGGCAGCTGAAGCCGAAGTTCTACGATCTCAGCCAGAGCCGCTTCGGCAGCGAAGAACAGGTGTTTATTCCGTTCTGGACTTCGCGCGCGTTGGATATGTCGCCGAACGGCAATATGAACTGCTGGGGCGGCGCAGACGACCAGGATGAGGCTAAGGACAAGGAAGGCCAGTACGGTCTCAACGCAAAGTGCGCGTGGCTGCAGTATTGGGTCGAACTGGATTCGCCTGCCAAGGTCGCGGCATACCTGCAATATCTTAAGAATTATTCCGATCAGCAGCGCGCTGCGGGCCGTTTCGAGCGTCAGACCAATGTGCGTCTGGACGATGTGATGGGCTGGATGGACGAGAACGGCGTGGTACCGCAGGACGTCCGCCTGCAGGGCTGGCTGGCGTTCGGCTTTCTGTTCGTGTGTCTGGTCAATACCATCGGGCTGCTGCTGGCGAAATTCCTGCGGCGTTCGTCCGAGATCGGCGTGAGGCGTGCGCTTGGCGCGACCAAGCGTGCGATCTTCATCCAGTATCTGGTCGAAGCGGGCGTCATTGGTCTTGCCGGCGGCGCGCTGGGACTGTGTTTCGCACTGCTCGGGCTGTGGGCGGTACGCCAACAGCCGACCGACTATGCCGAGCTGGCGCATCTCAACGGCACGATGCTGCTGACCGCAGTGGGGCTGAGCCTGGGCGCCAGCTTGATCGCAGGATGGTTGCCGGCGTGGCGCGCCTGCCAGATCGCACCGGCCATCCAGCTGAAATCGCAATGACACGGTAGAGCGGGCTTCAGCCCGCTGCCGTATCCGCCATACCTTCGGCGGGCTGAAGCCCGCTCTACCTCACCGTCACGGAGCCTCTCATGGATATCCGCCCCATTCTTTCCACGCTGCGCAGGCACAAGACCGCGTCGGCGTTGATCGTGATCGAGATCGCGCTGAGCTGCGCGATCGTGTGCAACGCGCTGTTTCTGATCGGTACACGCCTCGATCGCATCGGACGCGATACCGGCATGGCGAATGACGAAATCGTGCGGATCAACACCGCCGGCATCGGCACCAACGACAATCCCGATGCTGCGGTGAAAACCGATCTCGCTGCATTGCGTGCAGTACCGGGCGTCAAGTACGCCACCAGCACCAATCATGTGCCGTTCGACAATTCGTCGTGGAATTCGTCGGTCAGCATCAAGGCCGATCAGCAGATTCCCAGCATGAATGTCGGCGTCTATCTTGGCGACGAACAGCTGCTGGAAACCTTCGGCCTGAAGATCGTTGCTGGCCGCGATTTCCTGCCTGAGGAATATCTGGACATGGGCCAGCTGGAAGGCGACTTCGCTATTCCATCCCTGCTGGTGACCCGTGCGATGGCTGAAAAACTTTTCCCCGGCGAGAACGCCGTCGGAAAACTGCTTCACGACAGCTGGGGCGATGAGCCGATCAAGATCGTTGGCATCGTCGATCGATTGATCCGCCCGAACGACAACGAAGGCTCTGCCAGTGCGCAGTATTCGATGCTGCTGCCGATCCGGCCGACTTCGGGCCGCTTTGTGATCCGCACCAGTCCCGAGCGTCGCGAGGACGTGCTGAAAGCCGCCGTCGCCGCATTGGAGAAGGTCAATCGCAGCCGTATCATCATGAACCAAGGCACGTTCACAGATGTCATCGGTGAATACTACCGGCAGGATAAAGCGATGGCCTGGCTGCTTGGCGCAGTGTGCATCGCGCTGATGGTGGTCACGGCGCTGGGCATCGTCGGCCTGGCCAGTTTCTGGGTGCAGCAGCGCACCAAACAAATCGGCGTGCGCCGTGCGCTGGGCGCCACGCGCGGGCAGATCCTGCGTTATTTCCAGACCGAGAATTTCCTCTTGGCGACGCTGGGCATCGTCCTGGGCATGCTTGGCGCATTCGGATTGAACCAGCTGTTGATGAAGTATTACGAACTGCCGCGACTGCCGGCGATGTACCTGCCGATCGGCGCGGTCGCGCTGTGGATGCTGGGGCAGATCGCGGTGTACGGGCCTGCCAAGCGCGCAGCGGCGGTGCCGCCGGCGGTAGCGACGCGGAGCGTGTGATTAGACGATCGGGAATTTCGACGATCGGGAACCCAGCTATTTTTGTCATTCCGGGCGAAGCGAGAGAGCTTTTTTTCTCGCCATACTCAACAACAGGTCTCTCGCTTCGCTCGGGATGACAGGTTTTTTAGCTCATTGACCTTGCCCCCAAGAAACGTCCCCCTTAGCCGTGTGATTCAATCCAGGCAAGGAGAACGACATGACGAAGACAACCCGGGCGCGTTACACGCTCG
>JAYVSK010000233.1:0-20893 GCA_043775395.1 Lysobacter sp.
CCCTGATACAGCTCTTCGATCTCGCGGCGCAGACGCGCTTCGATCTTCATCCGCTCCTTGAACGAAAGATTTTTGGCCTTCTCCTCGAACAGATAAGTATCGAGGTCGAACTCCTTCATATGCATTTTCGTGTGGAACAGATTTTCCTGATACACATTCACATCGAGCATCTCGTAGCGCGCCTTGATGTTCTTCGCCAGATAATCCTGGATCGAATTGATCTTGTGATCGATGTAATGCTTGCGGCCCTTGATGTCGCGGGTGAAGCCGCGCACCCGGTAATCCATGACGACGATGTCGGACTCCAGGGTTTCGATCAGGTAGTTCAATGCCTTCAGCGGCGAGATCACGCCACAGGTAGCCACATCAATATCGGCGCGGAAGGTGGCGATGCCGTTGTCCGGATGAGTCTCCGGATAGGTGTGCACCGTGATGTGCGATTTATCCAGGTGCGCGACTACCGCATCGGAGATGATCTCCCTGCCGGCGTCTTTCTTGTCAATCACCGGCTCCTCGGAAATGAGGATGGTGACCGAAGCGCCCTGCGGGTCGTAATCCTGACGGGCGATATTCAGGATGTTGGCACCGATGATCTCGGCCACATCGCTGAGAATCTGGGTCAGCCGGTCGGCGTTGTATTCCTCGTCGATGTAGGCAATGTAGCGCTGGCGCTCTTCCTCGGACACCGCATAGCACACGTCGTAGATGTTGAACGACAGCGCTTTGGTCAGGTTGTTGAAGCCTTGCAGCTTCAGACGCGGCAGTGGCTTGACCACGGCATCGATTCCTTTGTGGGGGTAATAGGGGGCGCGATTATGCGGCATTGCGTCCCCCGGGGGGAGTCGACGCTGCGGCGCATCATCGTCCGGCGATCACATCCAGTCTACGACCGCAGTTTGCCCGAAACGTGACAAAGGCCTACTCTTCGCTATCCCCATGTTCCGGCTCGCATGAACACACCTCCCGTAGCCACACTCTCGCCTATTCGCCGCAATGCGAACCCGCTCGCCCCCACCGTGGCGACCATCGAGCGGTTTCTATCGCATTGCCATCGCCGCCGTTATCCGCCGCGGACTGAAGTCTTCCGCCCGGGCGACCCCGCCGGCACCCTGTATTACGTGATTTCCGGCTCGGTCAGCATCATCACCGAGGAAGACGATGGCCGTGAGCTGGTGCTGGGCTATTTCGGCCCGGGCGAGTTCGTCGGCGAAATGGGCCTGTTCGTCGAAAGCGATCGCCGCGAAGTCATCCTGCGCACCCGCACCCAGTGCGAGCTGGCGGAGATCGGCTACGAGCGCCTGTACCAGCTGTTGGATGGTCCGATGGGCGGCGACGCCGCGCAGTTGATCTACGCCATCGGCGCCCAACTCTCGCGCCGCCTGCTCGACACCAGCCGCAAGGCCGGGCGTCTGGCCTTTCTCGATGTGACCGACCGCATTATCCGCGCACTGCACGACCTCACCCGCGAGCCGGAGGCGATGAGCCACCCGCAGGGGACCCAACTGCGCGTTTCGCGCCAGGAGCTGGCGCGTCTGGTCGGCTGCTCGCGCGAAATGGCCGGCCGGGTGCTCAAGAAGTTGCAGGTGGACGGCAAGCTGCACGCACGGGGCAAGACGGTAGTCATTTACGGGACCCGCTGAGACGTGGCGGGTGATGCGCACGATGCCGCCGCAGAGGATTTCGATCTGCGCGGCGCGGTGCTGGCCGATGCCGATGATGTCGCCGCGCTGCTGACCCACTTGGGCTATCCCTGCGAAGCGGCCGACGCCGCCGAGCGCATCGCCACCGTCCTGCACAACGACCGGCAGGCGCTGATCCTCGCCCGCCGCCGCGGTGCGGTCTGCGGCCTGCTGTCGCTGGACTACATGTATTACCTGCCGCTGGGCACCACCACCTGCCGCGTCACCGCACTGGTGGTGTCTCCAGCGGCCCAAGGCCATGGTCTTGGCCGCCTGTTGCTGCGCGATGCCGAGCGTCGCGCCCGGACCGGCGGCGCGGCGCGGCTTGAAGTGACCAGTGCCGGCCATCGCACCGAGGCCCACGCTTTTTACCGGGCGTGCGGGTTTTCGGATGGCGCAGTGCGTTTCGTCAAATTGCTGGGCGACTAAACCGCTGGCTCCGGCAAGATAATGGCCTCTTTTCCGACACCGGCCGCCACCCATGCAATGCCCCAAATGCAAATCCTCGATGCACCTGCTCGCCCAGCACGAAGAGCCCGTCCACCGCTGCGAGCACTGCAAAGGCATGTGGTTCGAGATGATGGCGCATGAGCAGCTGCGCAACGAAGCCGAACTGATCGATCTGTCCGAACCCACGCCGCCTGCCGAAGACGCGTTTTTCGATCCGACAGCGCCTGCGCTGAAAGTCATGCTCTGCCCGGCCTGCGAGCACTATCCGCTGATCCACATGGTCGACCCGCACCAGCCGCATATCCGCTTCGAGAGCTGCAAGTTCTGCTACGGCCGCTTCTACGACGCCGGCGAGTTTCGCGATTTCGCCGATGAGGACGACGGTTCAGGCTTCACCGCATTGCTGAAACGTATCTCGACTGGCGCTTTGAACTGAGCACCGTTTTGCGCCGCATCGGTTGTCGTATCTTCAGCGGGTCGGCGGCGCCATGATCGCCTCGCGCAACAAACGCGAGGTGCGCGCATCCGAAAACTTCAGCCCTTCGCCTTCGCGTTCGATCCCGAGTGCGCGATACGTCTCGGTCAGAGACGGAAATTGCGTCGAACCTGCGTAGTCGCGATAACGCAGCGCGAACAGTTCGACACCTGCGGCGCGATCGAGCGCCGCGGCGAAGTCCTCCGGCGCAACGTGCGCGGTGCCGTCGAGACAGCACTGCGCGTATCGGTCCAGTACGTCCTGCAGGGTGGTGCTGTGATCGCGGCGCAGTGCCAGATCCATCTCCAGCCAGTACGCCGCGCCCGCCCAGTAGACGCGCATGGTGGCGCCGCGACGACGACCCATCGCATCCAGGGCCGGCCCGCTGCCCGCCGCTTCGCCGCGCCGGAATCCGGCATCGAGCCTCTGCCACGCATCGTTGGATATCAGCAGGCCCGCGCGCGCACGCAGGACATTCTGTTGATAGCTGGCCAATCCTTCGGCCAGCCAGCGCCCACGCTCGCCGAGATAAGGATGCGCCAGATGCGAAAATTCGTGGGCTGCCGTCCAGTCCGCGCGCAGTTGCGCATAGATCGCGTCGCGCCGCACGTATAGCAATACCGAAACACCATCGTCGCGCGAAGTCTGCCCCCACGGCACCGGACTGCTGCTGCGGCTGTCGATGTTGCGGATCTGCACATCTGCGGAGCGCAGCGGGAATCGGCCGGAGGCCAGCGTCGTCGCGCGTGCAGCCTCTTCGGCCCAGCGCTGCAGCATGGCAACGCGCGCGGGGTCGTCGATACCGATGACTTCGATCTGAAGTTCGGTATCGCCTGCGCGCACGGTGCGCGGGTTCGCGGATGTATCCTGTGCAGAGACACGCGCTGACAACGCTGCGATGCACAGCAGGCTGGTCATGCCGATGACGAATCTGGGGAGTGTGCGCATAAACGTTGGAGCAGTCTGCGCCAGAGGAGTTCCGTGTCCAAGTGACAACGGCTCGCGGCAATGCTTCTTGTAGGAACGACGGAAGTCGCGACTGCTTGCCGATAGTGCTTCGTCAGTCTGTCGCGACTTCCGTCGCTTCTACAATGAAAACGGGCACTGCGCGGTGTCTGGCCAGGGCCGACCTACCCGCGCTCCAGCATCGGCGGCAGCGGGCAGTGCATCACGCCGCAGACGGTCCGCAGCAGCTCGGCTTCCTCAACGCTGACGCGGCCGTCGTGACTGACCGCAGCGGTGACCGCTTCCACCATCAACTGTTTGGCGGCGGGGTTCAGACGGTTCAACGCGGGCCACACCGCTTCCAGCGCAATCACGCCCTCCGGCGGCGGCGCGTAGTCGATGTGTTCGAGCGGCAGCACGCGCTGCAGACCGGTGAGATAGGCGCGGAGCGCATCGTGTGGGTTGTCGTGACCGGCTTGAGCGACCAGCGCGAGCAGGATCGCGGTTTCGCGCTTGGCGTCTGGGATGTTGCGATTGCCGAACTGCGCATGACGCGAGGGATCCAGCGACTCGCGCAGTTGGTGCTGCAACAATGTGCCCAGACAATATTCGAACACCGAAACGCGACCGTCGGTGTTGACCACGGCGTGCACGGTGTCGAGCACCACGCTCAGCTCCGTACGCGGGCGCAGACGCAGCACCGGGAAGGCGAGCGACGCCAGCGGCAACCGCTGCATCGGGTGCAGCGCACCCAACTGTTCGCCGCGCATCGCCTTGGCAAGCACCGCAGTCTCGCGTCCAAGCCGCGCAGCGATCTCGGTGTGCTGCTTGGCCTGCACCGCCGCGTTTTCATCCAGCAGCAGCGCCAGTATCAGCGGCACCACGTCGTCGCGATTGGACGCCAGCGCGCGCAGCGCTTCGGGGATCGTCGATACGATCACGTCAGCGCGCCGGTAGTCGTCCGCCGCCGGGTGCGCGACCTGGGCGACCACCATCGGTGGGCTGAGGTTGAATTCGGCTTCAGCGCCCGGCAACCGAGAGGCGTCACGGTCGACAAACCCAAGCCGCGCATCTTCTTCCAGACCATTCGGCGGCTGCGTGAGCCAGCGCTGATGCAGACCAGCGAGCTGGTCTTTGCGGAAGCTCGGCTCCAGCGCCTGGATGCGCTGCAGCAACGGCGGATGAGTAGCGAACAGACCGCTGAGACCCACACCATCGCCGAACAGCATATGGCTGACTTCCTCGGCGTCGCCGGCATGTTCGAGTTTTGCGCCATCGCCCACGCCGCCGATTTTTTTCAGCGCGCCGGCCAGACCAGCCGTCTGGCGCGTGAACTGCACCGCCGAAGCGTCAGCCAGAATTTCGCGCGAGCGGCCGACGCCAGCCTTGATCATGCGCCCGAAAAACAGCCCAAGATAACCGATGGCCATTGTCACCAAGGCAGCAGCCAGCACCGCGCCGGCGCCCTTATCACGGCCCCCGAAGCGGCCGTGTTCGAGAATCTTGCGGCCGATGATCGCCAACATCAGGATGCCGAACAGCACGCCCATCAGACGGATATTCAGACGCATGTCGCCATTGAGGATATGGCTGAATTCGTGGGCGATCACGCCCTGCAGTTCGTCGCGATTCAATCGGTCCAGCGTGCCGCGCGTGACCGCGATCACCGCATCGGAAGGCGAATAACCGGCGGCGAAAGCGTTGATGCCGGCCTCGTGTTCCAGCACGTAGAGTTTTGGCATCGGCACGCCGGACGCGATCGCGATTTCCTCGACAACGTTGCGCAGCCGCCGCAGCTGCGGGTCGCGCGTCTGCTCGAACACCGGCACGCCGCCCATCTGCAGCGCCACGCTTTCGCCGCCACCGCGCAGACTGGCGATGCGGTACAGCGAGCCCAGGCCGATGATCGCGACGGTCACCACCGAGGCGGTGATCAACATGGCCACGGTCTGGGTCGGCGTGCTTTCATCGCCTGAAGCGATGGCGATCAGCACCGCCGCATCCACCGCGCAGACCATTCCAACGACCGCCAGCACGAACAGCAGCAGCAGTCGGGTGGAGGCCTTGCGAGCGGCGGCCTGATGTTCGAAGAAATTCATGCTGAAGCCCGGGATGGCGATTCGTGGCAATGACAATGTGTGATTGCCATTCCGAACACAACATAGGGACTCGTTATTGATTGGACGTTCGCAATCAAAAACAGGGCTCTCGCCGATGGCTCGGGATGACAGCGCTCACGGATCCGCGTGCGAATGGCGACAAACCGGATCGTGCCGTTAGAACTGCACCTTCGGCGCATCCCGCATCTCGGGCTTGTCGGCCGGGATGGCGAGCTGGGCGGCGGCGGTGAAATTGAACATGCCGGCGATCAGGCTCGACGGGAACACTTCACGCCGGTTGTTGAACGCCATCACCGCGTCGTTGAAGGCCTGGCGCGCGAACGACACTTTGTTCTCGGTGCTGGTCAACTCTTCGGTGAGCTGCATCATGTTCTGGTTGGCTTTCAGATCCGGATAGGCCTCGGCGATCGCAAGCAGACGCCCCAGACCGGCGTTGAGCTGACCCTGCGCGGCGGCGAGCGTCGCCATGGCATCCGGATCTCCCGGATTGGCCTTGGCCGCAGCCAGGCCCGACTGCGCGGCGGAGCGCGCCGAGATGACTGCGTCGAGGGTTTCGCGCTCGTGCTTGAGATAGCCCTTGGCGGTTTCGACGAGGTTGGGGATCAAGTCGAAACGTCGCTGCAGCTGCACGTCGATCTGGGCGAATGCGTTCTTGTACCCGTTGCGCGAGGTCACAAGACCGTTGTAGACAGCGATGGTCCAGAACGCAGCGGCCGCGAGAATTGCGAGCAGGATCAACAAAATAAGCATCGAATCTCCCCTTGTTCATGCAAAAGTCGGAACAGGCGCTATGATCGGATCGAATGAACTGGAAGCGGCCTTCACCGATCATCCGGCGGATGGCACGCTTCCTTCCGAAACTGGCCCGCAGGCGCAGCATACGCAGGGGTAGCTCGCGATGAAAGACAAGACTCGGCGCCGCGGATTGCGTCGCTCCGCCCGGACCCGCGCCATCATCCTGGCGTTTCAGACCGGCCTGGTGACGATGCTGCTGCCGTTGGCAGCGGGTTTGTCGGCGCAGACACCGCTGCGCTGGAACACCGCTGGCGCCAGCGGGCCGCTGCCCGGCGACTTCGGCAGCGTGTATTCACCCAAAGCCACGATGGCGCGGGTCTATCCCGGCGCAGGCCTGCAGATCATGCCGATCGCGGCCGGCTTTGATGTGCATGAGTTCGAGACGCTGGCCGAGCGTCTTGTCGCCGGCCAGACAGTGCCTGGGCTGGCGATGGCGATCGTGCAGGGCGGACGCATTGTCAGCGCGCGCGGCTATGGGGTGACCGACGTGAACCAGCCGGAGTCCGTGGACGCGCACACCGTGTTCCGGCTCGCGTCGCTGTCCAAATCGTTCGCTTCGGCCACCACTGCCCTGCTTGTCGCCGACGGCAAGCTGCGCTGGGACAGCCATGTGGTCGACTACTACCCGACGTTGCAGCTGTCCCAGCCGCAGGCCACCCAGCAGCTCACTGTGGCTGAAGTGTTGAGCCATCGGGTCGGCATCGGCAGCAATGCCTTCGATCGCGATCTCGAGGGTTACGCCGAATATCCGGCGCTGGTACAGAAAATGGCGTATGCGCCGATGAAATGCGCGCCCGGGGAGTGCTACGCCTACCAGAACATCGCCTACAGCCTGATCGGCAATGTGGTCCAAGGCGCAAGCGGTCAGCCCTTTGACCAGGTCGTAGCGCGCCGCTTGTTCAAACCGCTGGGCATGCAGGACGCCAGCTATGGTCTGGAGGGCATCACCGCCAGCGCGCGCTGGGCGAAGCCGCATATCCGCGCGGGTCGCGGCTGGTCTGCGGTCATGCCCAAGCCCACTTACTATCGCGTTGCGCCCGCTGCCGGCGTCAATGCCAGCATCAGCGACATGGCGCAGTGGCTGCTCGCACAGGGCGGCTATCGTCCCGATGTACTGGCGGAATCGGTGCTGGCGACGCTGCACGCACCGCTGATCGATACGCCCGGTGAGACGCGCGGGTCGCAGTGGCGTCGCGACCGCCTCAATTCGGCCGGCTACGGTCTGGGCTGGCGCGTCTACGACTACGTTGGCCATCGCGTGGTGTTTCATGGCGGTGCCGTGCAGGGCTATCGCGGCGTGATCGCGCTGATGCCAGAACGCGATCTTGGCGTGGCGATCCTGTGGAATGCCAACAGCGCGGCGCCGTCGGGTCTGCTGCCGACCATCCTCGACCGCGCGCTGGGAGTCACGCCGCAACGTTGGCTCGATACCGAGCCGGAGCCGCTGGAAGAGAGCCTGTACGCACAGGGACTGCCGGCGCTGCCGGAGCCGCCAGCATCGAGCGGCGGCGCCGAAGCGTCGATGTCCAACGCACAGCCGAAGTAATCGCGCTCTGGCGGTCGCGCCACCGTGGCGACGTGCGATTAACCGTTGTCGCTTTCAGCCACGGCGCTTTCAGCCACATCGCTTTCAAACAGGGTTTTGAGTTTCGCCAGCCCCTGCGCGAAGTCTCCACAGACCCAGCGATCCAACATCAGACCGAACCAGCGCGAAACCGGATTTTTACCGTGGTCGGTATCGAACGACCATACCACCCGGGTGCCGTCACTTTCGGACGTCAGCATAAACGTGGCGATCGCATCGTTCTGACCTTCGAATTCGAGCCGGGTGGCCACCTTGTCGTTCGGCACACTTTCGATAATCGTCTGCCGGCCCTTGCCCACATCCGACTGCTGGCTGGACCAGCGCATGCCGGCGCCGACGCCGTCAGTGGGGCATTCGTAGGTGTACACGGTCTTGGGATCGCGTCCGTGCCATGGCGACCATGCGTTGAATCGTCGATAGGAATTGAGCATCGCGAACACCTCCGCCGGCGGGCGGGCAATGCGGATGGAGCGCTCGACGTGGGTGCTGGCGGGCAACGCAAAGCCCGCAACGACCACAGCACTCGAAAAAAGCAGCAGCGCAACCAGCAACCGCTTCAGGATCGACATGACGAGCTCCTTTGAAACGGACCGCGCGACATCCTAGCGCAAGCAAGAGCTGTCGAAGCATCGGCCACCGTGCGGGGTTTGGCGTTCGCCCATAAAAAAACTCCCTCTCCGCCTGGGCACGCGGAGAGAGAGTTTCGGGTACCGCTAATCGGGATGTTGCTTACATCATCGGCGCGGGTGCTGCCGGCACGGCGGCCGGCGCGACCTTCTTGGTGCGCTTCACAGCTTTCTTAGCCTTTTTTTTTGCTACTTTTTTGGCTGCCTTCTTGGCCGGCTTCTTGACGGCTTTTTTGGCGGCCTTCTTTGCAGTCTTCTTGGCAGCTTTCTTGGCCGGCTTCTTAGCCGTCTTCTTGGCGGCCTTTTTCGCGGTTTTCTTGGCTGTCTTCTTGGCTGTCTTCTTGGCAGCTTTCTTCACGGTCTTTTTGGCGGCTTTCTTGGCGACCTTCTTGGTAGCCTTTTTAGCGGCCTTCTTGGCGGTCTTGCGGACGGCCTTCTTGGCGGCTTTCTTCACGGTCTTCTTGGCCGCTTTCTTAGCGGTTTTCTTCGCAGCTTTTTTAACAGCCATGGTATGGCTCCTCGTCAGTGAACTAGCTATATGGGTATTACGGCCCAGTCAACAACAGGATCGCGGGAGTCGGACCCACTATCCACCGCCGGCGCACAAGGCAAGCCGGTACGGATGCTTGCCGGGCTCGCCAACGCGAAACCCGGATATTCGATATGCCTGCCGCCCGGGTTGCTGCCGACGCACGGCAGCGCGAGGCAACAGAAAACCCGTGACCGGCTGAGTCGCGGGTTGGGAGACAAACGCTGACGCGTTGGATTGCGTCGGTGATATTCGCAGCGGAGACGAAGCCTGTTTCCACCGAAACGTAAGTCCGGGCGGAAGATCGGTTTGTGCTTCGCGTTTGCGTCTTGATGCGGCTCACTCACTTCTGCTAAGGCGACACTTGGGGCGAAACCTAATCACGCTTTTTTCCACTGTCAACACCCCCTACGAAAAAAAATCGCTCCGCACTGCTCCATGTCCACTCCTGCGAAGCGCAGATCGTCGCACGCCTGCTTGGCGCGATCACGCGCGCGGCATCGCGGCCGACCGACACACGCGAAACAAAACATCTTCTTTACAGCAGTTTTATTTGCGGCCTTCGTTGCGTGTGGCGGATCCGCAGCGGCGAGAGACGATGACGAGGGCATGCGTGGGCGATGCGTTCCGGCAAGTGAACGCATCATTTTTCCGACTGCGTCCCGCCGTCTGTTTTTCGCGTCGTACAACCCCGATTGCGCGAAAGTGCGCGAACTTTCGGATGCGTTTCGCAGCGTCGAAGCGGTGTCGAGCGATGCGATCGCGGCATGTTCGAGCTTGCCGACGACGCGAGTGCGCACCGGAGATGCCGCCTTCAAGCGCATGCGCATGATCCGGACCAGCGTCGCAACGACATCCGGAAACAGCATCGCGGGGCGGCTGCAGTTTCCGGATCGCAGCCGCTCCGGGCGCGAAAAAAAAAGCCGCTCGTGTCGGCACGAGCGGCTTGGGGATGACAGGACATGCACATCTGACCCTGTCGATGTGGAACGCAGATCAGTGTTCGTCTTCTTCCAGCAGCTCGGCGTAGTCGTCCGGCGCCAGCAGTTCATTGAGCTGGTCGCTGACTTGGTCGTTGTCTTCGGCATCGACCACAAACAGCCAGCCTTCGCCGTAGGCGTCCTCGTTGATGGTCTCCGGCTTGTCGACAAGCGCGGCGTTGACCGCAGTGATGATGCCGCTGATCGGCGCATACACGTCGGACGCGGCCTTGACCGACTCGACCACGGCGCAGGCATTGCCGGCGTCGATACGGTCGCCGACGCTGGGCAGGTCGACGTAAACCAGATCGCCGAGCAGGCCCTGGGCGTGATCGGAGATGCCCACGGTGATCTTGCCGTCGCCTTCGACGCGGGCCCATTCGTGGGACTTCAGGAATTTCAGATCGCCGGGGATCTCGCTCATCGTGGGCTCCGCAGGGGTTGGCGGTGGAAAGGAAAACTCAGGTCTAGTGTAGAAGCGTGGCGGTGCGGATCAAATACTTTCCTGCGCTTTGCCGTCGCGCACGAACGGAAACTTGACGACGCGCACGGGCACGGCCTTGCCGCGAATGTCGACGCGCACATCGCCAAGCTCGCCCGTGGGCACGCGCGCGAACGCGATCGCTTTGCCCAGCGTCGGCGAGAAGGTGCCGGAGAGGATTTCACCAACGCCGGCGGCGGTCATCACGGCTTGGCCGTGACGCAGCACGCCTTTTTCGTCCATCGCCAAACCCACCATCTGTCTCGGGACGCCTGCGGCCTGCTGCGCTTCAAGGGCGGCGCGGCCGATGAAGTCGCGCGGCTTGCCATCGGCATCGCCATCCAGAGACACCGTCCAGGCCAGCGCGGTTTCGTAAGGACTGACGGTGTCGTCCATGTCCTGTCCATAGAGATTCATTCCGGCCTCCAGACGCAGCGTGTCGCGCGCGCCGAGCCCGGCCGGCTTCACGCCCGCGGCGAGCAGCGCATTCCATAGCGCAACTGCGCTGCCCTCGGGAACGACAATCTCGAAACCATCCTCGCCGGTATAGCCGGTGCGCGCCACGAACAGCGGCGTGCCGTCCTTCGTCATCGCTTCGGTGGCGACAAACTTGCCGAGCTTGGCGATGCGGGGCGCAGTGTCGGCAGAGAGCAGAGCGATGACGCGTTCGCGGGCATGTGGACCTTGCACTGCGATCATCGCCAGCTCGGGACGCTCGGTGACGCTTACCGCGTACGCGGCAGCCTGCTGGCCGATCCACGCGAGATCTTTCTCGCGTGTGGCGGCGTTGACGACCAGGCGGAACGCATCTTCGGACAGGAAATAGACGATGAGATCGTCGATCACGCCGCCCTGCGGATTGAGCATGCAGGTGTACAGCGCCTTGCCCGGCTTCTGCAGCTTGTCGACCGCGTTGGCAACCAGACGGCGCAGAAACTCGCGCGTGCGCGCGCCGCGCAGGTCGACCACGGTCATATGCGAAACGTCGAACATGCCGGCGTCGCGGCGCACATGGTGGTGTTCGTCGATCTGCGAGCCGTAGCTGATCGGCATGTCCCAGCCGCCGAAGTCGACCATCCTGGCGCCGAGCGCGCGATGGGCGTCGTTGAGAACGGTCTTCTGCATCATGGTGCCGGCCTGATCTGAAAGGTCGGCATTATCCCAGAGCGGCACGTCGCGTGCGCGAGCCGTCATCGTCCACGCGGGGCCCGGTCAGCCCGCCGCCTCCACGATCAGCACCATGCCGTCGGCGCCGACGATGCGCACGCTGGCACCGGCAGCCAGGTCGGGGCCGCTCACGTTCCAATAAGCATCGGCGATCTGCACCCGGCCGGCGCCGCATTCGATAGCGGACTCCAGCGCGATCACGCGCCCGACCAACTGGTCCGTGCGGCGATTCAGTGCAGGCTGGTCGGTGACCACATCTTCATTGGCGCGAAACCACTTGCGGTACGCAAAAATGGACATGCAGCCGAGCACCACGAACAGCACGGCCTGGATCAGGAACGACAGCCCGGGCGCCATCCAGACGATCAGACACACCGCGCTGGCAGCGAACGCCAGCCACAGCATGAACGCACCCGGCATCAACATTTCCAGCGCATACAGCACGAGTGCGAACACGGCCCAGGCGGATACATCCCAACGCACAGTCAGCCTCCGCTGCGCGGCATGGACGGCGGCTTGCCGGCCTGCTGATGGCTCAGCGCTTCCTTGGCCAGCTCAGTGATGCCGGCGAGAGAACCGAGAATGCCTGCAGACTCCATCGGCAGCATGACGAATTTCTGGTTCGGCGCTTCGGCCAGCGCCTTGAACGCTTCGATGTATTTTTGGGCGATGAAGTAGTTGATGGCATTGACGTTGCCGGCGGCGATCGCTTCGGAGACCATCTGCGTCGCTTTGGCTTCGGCTTCGGCCAGACGCTCGCGGGCCTCGGCTTCGCGGAAGGAGGCTTCGCGCTTGCCCTCGGCTTCCAGCATCGTCGCCTGCTTCTCGCCCTCGGCGCGCAGGATCGCCGACTGGCGTACGCCCTCAGCTTCCAGTACCGCGGCGCGCTTGTTTTGTTCGGCCATCTTCTGCTGCTGCATCGAGGCGATCAGATCGCGCGGCGGCTGGATATCCTTCAGCTCGATGCGGTTGACCTTCAGCCCCCACGGATGGGTCGCGTGGTCGACGGCGGTCAGCACCTTGGCGTTGATCTCGTCGCGCTTGGACAGCGATTCGTCGAGATCCATCGAGCCAATCGCAGTACGGATATTGGTCATCACCAGATTGATGATCGCCACTTCGAGCTGGGCGACTTCGTATGCCGCCTTGGCGGCATCCAGTACTTGGAAATAGACCACGCCGTCAACCTTGACCACGGCATTGTCTTTGGTAATGACGTCCTGGCTGGGCACGTCCATCACCTGCTCCATCATATTGATCTTGCGGCCCACGCCGTAGACGCCGGGAATCAAGAAGTGCAGGCCCGGGCTGAGGGTACGGGTGTATTTGCCGAAGCGTTCGACCGTCCATTCGTAACCCTGCGGCACCATCCGCACGGTCTTGAAAAAACCGATCGCAGCAAGGACAACGATGACGAAGCCAACGAACTGGAACATGTGGAATCCTCGCTGCTGAATAGGCCCCAGTATAGGCGCTGCCTGTCCAGGAGCCAGTGGCGACAGCAACGCTGCGACGGTTTGCCCTACTGCCGCATCCAGATGATGAGATGACCCACCCCGCTTCCCGCTTTGCCATCGATGTCCCGGACGCCCTGCTCGCGCGCATGCGCCAAGGCGAGCACGCCGCCTTCGAGCAGATCTATCGCTGGTTCGAGCGCCCGGTCTTCACCTTGGCATTGCGGATCTGCGGCGAGCGCGAGCAGGCGGCGGACGTACTGCAGGACACCATGCTGAAAGTCATCGCTCGAATCGGCGAGTTTCGCGGCAACCGCAAGAACCGCACAGGCGCAATGGATGCCGAAGACAGCCCGTTCTGGGGCTGGCTGCGGCAGATCGCGGTCAATGAAGCACTGATGGCGCTGCGCCGTCGTCGTCGCCACGAAATGGCATCCACCGACGATATCGATGGAAGCCTGCTTGCCGACCATGCATTGACCGACGACCGCACCCCGCCACCGCCCGCCGCTGCGGATGCCGCGTGTCTGCAGCGGGCGCTGGACGCGCTGCCTGCGAACACCCGCACCGTGCTCTGGCTGTATCACGCCGAGGGCTATACCCACGACGAGATCGCCGCGCTGATGCAGCGGACGCCCAGCTTCTCGAAATCCCAACTCGCGCGCGGCACCCGTCGCCTGCGCGAGCTGCTCGAACCCACCGCACTGCCGCTCCGCGAGGCCGTCCATGGCTGACGCTTCCCGTTTCCCACACGCACCCGATGCCAACCCGCCCGGCTGGGGCGATGTCTTCGCCGCGCTGCCGTTGCAAGCGCCGCGTGCTTCGCGATGGTCCGGCGTAGCTGCGCACATCGATATGCAGCGCGGCATCAGAACGCACCGCGAACGCAGGCTTGTCCGGCTGGCGCTGGCCGCAGCGCTGTTCGCAATGGCCGCGTTTCCGGCGGCGTGGATGCTGCGTCATGCGCCCGCCGTCACTGCACACACACCACCATCGGCCGCCGCGACGCGGCTTTCGCCGACTGGGCTGCCAATCGCGCTGCCAACTGAAGACGCTGCGACGCGCGATGCGATCGCGCCGCAGACCGATCGCGCGTCACAGGCGGTCGGGAAGATCGACAGGCGACTGACCGGAAACAGTCCGTCGATCACCCGGGCAGCGAGCGGAGCGCACACACGACGCCATGCTTCGCGCGAACGCAGGATTTTGGCTGCGCAATCCGCCAGCGCCGCGAAGAATCCCAACGACGGCGCGCAGTCGCTCGAATCGCTCTACGCCGCATCCGCGCAGTTGGAAAGTCTGTTGTCAATGGCTCGCGATGTCCGCGTCGAAAGCGCGCCGGCCGCGTCTTTGGCAGGGGCTTTCGACGCCGAACTCGCCACCATCGATGCACAGCTGGCGCAGCCGGGGTTGAGCAACGGCGAGCAGCGGATGCTCTGGCAGGCGCGCGTCGAAACGCTGCAGCGATCGGCCGGTTTCGAAAGCCATCTGCGACTGCTCGCCGCAGAAGGCGAGCGACTGGACGGCGCGCTGGTCAGCATCGACTGATCGCGTTCCCATCATCCCGCACTTTCCTATTTCATCACGCCCGCATTCACGTCGCTACAGCATCGAGGTTTCCATGACATCGCTTCGCTCCAATCTTCTTGCAGCCGCAATCGCCTCCGGGCTCCTGTTCGCAGGACTGTCGGTCACCGGCAGTGCGCTGTCGCAGTCCAGCGCGCCCACGCCGGCCCAGCGCAAAGAGCTGGAGGCCGCACGCGAGGATCTGCAGCGCGCCGCCAAACGCGTCGCCGAACTGTCGGGCCGATACGGCGGGCAAGGCGTCGATTTCGCGCATGCGATCGCCGCACGTCCGTTGATCGGCGTGCTGTTCGCGCCCGACTCCGACGGCGGCGTGCGTATCGCCGGCATCACGCCCGACGGTGCCGGGGCCGCTGCGGGTCTGAAGACCGGCGACCGCCTGCTGCGTATCGACAACAAGACCATCGAAGGCAACGCGCCGGATGCCCGTGTCGAAAACGCGCGCAGAATGCTGCAGAGCATCGACGAGAACACCGCCGTCGTACTGCGTTACGCACGCGGCGACCGCGAAACCGAAGTCGCGGTGAAACCGACGATGGACCGCCGGATCATGGTCTTCGGCGGCGACGGCAAAATGATGCGTCTGGACGGCAACGCCAGCGTACGCCCGTCGAACAGCGGCAATATCGAGATCGAAACCGACCGCATCGATCTGCAAACGTTGCGCGATGGCCATCCGCTGTCCGGCGGCGACACGCCGCGCGTATTCGTGTTCTCCGACAACCATGCGATGGATGGCGAAGACGGCGGAACGCGCGTCGATCGGCGCGTGATCCGCATCGACTGCAAAGGCGATCGGGACGCATGCCGCCGTCAGGCGGAAGAACAGGTGAAGCAGCGCTTGCCGATCGATACCGGCCGCCCGCTCAGCACGCAGACCCACGTTTTCCGCTTCGACTGCAGCACACCTGGCGAGGATTGCGGCAGCCAGCAGCGTCTGTCCGAAGCCTTCCGCTGGAACGGGCTGAATCTGGCATCGCTCGACGCGCAGCTGGGGCGTTATTTCGGAACCGACAACGGCGTACTGGTACTCAGCTCAGGCGCGACGTTGAGGCAACTGCAGGCCGGCGACGTGATTCAGCGCATGGATGGCAAAGCAGTGAACAGCCCGCGCACGGTAATGGATACGCTGCGCGACAAGCCCGAAGACAGCATGGTCGCCGTCGACTACCTGCGCGATCGAAAAACCGGCAACACGCAGATCAAGGTGCCCAAAGCGATGCTGTTTCCACCAATGCCGCCAATGCCACCGGCACCACCCGCGCCGCCCAGACCTCCGCAACCGCCTGCGCCACCTGCCCCACCATCGCCTCCGCCGCCGCCGCCGCCGCGCGCGAGTTGACCGGAACCGATGCAACGACGCCCCGCTCTACCGGGGCGTCATTGTTTTCAGCGAATGCAGATTCAGTCCGTGCCGACAGAAAGTTCAGCATTAGCCATCGGCACAACCCACTGCGCAAACACCGCATTGATCTCAGATTCGCTCACTGCCTCACCGGTCTCTCGTTTCGCTGCCTGCTCGAACAGCGGAATGATCATCGCCATACCGTCGATTCTGGTTTTCAGGCGCAGTCCATTGCCTTTCACTAAATAAGCATCCCAGCGTGCGCGCACTTTTGACCAGTAATCGGCGGTCTTGTCCCAATAGTGATACGCCGGGCCGAAGTCGAAGCCTGCCGTTTTGCGGTAATCGTTGAAACCGGATTCCCTCACCAGCGTATTAGCGGTCGCGCCGTCAGCGCCGCGCACGGTTTTGGTGTTGTCCTGCTCGTGCGTCCAGCCGCCGGGCACGATGGTGTGGCGATTCTCGGCGTTGATTGCGTTGTAATCATTGCGGGTGGTGTACTCGCGGCGCGGCAGCGGCCGCCAGCTGCGGTCGGAGGTCCACGTGGATACACCGTAGCGGTGGTTCCAGCGCCCGGTGCCGCAGTAGCGCGGCGCATCGCTCACTTCATATACGCACTGGGTCCATGCGCCGCGAGTGATCTGGGCTGGAATCGTGCGCACGGTCCAAGTCTGGTCGGCGCTGAACTCGAACCGGCGCGGCGCTTCGTACGTCCAGTCCTGCCGCCAGTGCTTGGTCACGTGTGCGCCGTCGTCGGACACTAGCAGATGTTGCAGCACGATTGTCTGCGGCGTGTCTTCTACCACGATCACCACTTCGTTGCCGCCGCTGTGCTTGTCCGGCTTTCGTACGTAACCCGCCTGTAGCGCGACGGTTTCTTTGAAATCGAAGCCGACGATGTATTCGCCGCGCATCGACAGAATCGCGGTGCGGTCGCGTGTCTGCGTCGGTTGCGCGTCGAGCGTTTCGGTTTGCGCAAACGACAGACCGGGCAGTAGCAGTGTCAGCAGCGGAAGCTGGCGCAACGATGCGCATGCGGAAAATCGGTGCATGGCGGTGTCCTCGGACGATGAACAAAAGGGGCGTGCGAACCGTCGTGGGTATCTATACACGGGCGGCAGCAGCAGTCATCGACGCCGATGACCGCGTCAAGACCTTCGATGCGGGCGACCCGCCGCACCATCTCGGCGCCAAGCGGCGACACCGGCGCAAGACTTGCCGCGAGCGACGGCTGCGGATGGCGCAGCGCATGCAGACGAACAACGCTGGGCTGCCAGCGTTCACCGTCGACGCGCGACGACAGCCGATGCCACAGCCGGCTTGCAACCGGCTCGGTCGGCGGTCGCGAATCTTCGATGATCGGAAGCCGCGACTGGATCTGTTCCCACGCCATAAAATCGCTTTCAGGCAGCAGGTACAGCCGCCAGCAGCAGATGCCGTTGGGGTCGCGGAACTGCACGCACTCGTACCAGCCGTCGCTGTCGATACCACAGCGCACTTCGGCGCTGGCGGCCTGCGCCCAGCCGCCGAGTTCGCCGCCATAGCGGCTGCGATACAGGCACAGCACCGCGCCCAGCGCCGCTAGCGCGTCGGCCGACGGCAGACAGGTCTGCGCGTCCTGTGCGATTGCGTGCATCGATACATCCGTGATTATGATGGCGTCTCCGTGATTACCAATCGATCGCCACGCTCAGCGACAGCGACCGGCGCGGGCGGGCGTAGCGGTCCAGGGTGGCGCTGGTCGCAGCCACGCCCGGCACATCGGCCCAATCGGTGTAGCGCTTGTCGCCGAGATTGAACACGCCAAGGTTCACGCGAGCGCCGGGCGCGAACTGCCAGTGTGCGAGCAGATCCAGCACGCCGTAGCCCGCAGGCCGATATAACGCCACGTCGGAAACCCGCGTTTTGCTTTGCGCAAACGTGCCGGCGAGCTCTGCACCCCACGTCGCGCATTCGAAGGCCAAACCGAGACTGCCGCGCAGCGGGTCAATCGTATCCAGCGGACGCTCTTGGCTCCGATCATCACCCTGTGCATAGGCGGCAGAACCGCGCAGCGACCAACCGCGCAGACCTTCACGCATTGCGCCGAAGTCGACGCCAGCTTTCAATTCCGCACCGCGGATGCGCGCATCGGCGGCGTTCTGCGACTGAAACACCTGCAGTCCAGCGTCGTTGATCCCGACGAAACGCAGTGATTCGATGAAATCGCGATAGCGGTTCTCGTAGATGGAAACACCGAACCACATCGCGTCGCCGGTGTAACGCAGGCCCGCCTCGAAGCCGTCGCTGGTCTCGGGCTTCAGATCCGGATTGGCGATCGCGGTATAGCCGAACGCCAGATTGGTGAAGCCGATATTGACATCGTTGTATGGCGGCGCGCGGAAGCCGCGGGCATAACCGGCGAACAGCGACCAATCGCCCGCCACATGCCAGACCACACCGAGCTTCGGCGCGACGCTGGTCTTGTCCAGGTTGGCCACCGCTACGCCGGGATTGTCGGCAGCGAAGATCGCATCAACCGCAGGCCGCAGCGAATAGCGATCGATCCGCAGCGCCGGAATCAGCCGCACCGCGCCGTCGGCGAACATCATCTCGTCCTGCACGAACAGCGCGGCGGTGGTGGTGCGGCTGTTCGGGAAATCGCGCACTGGATAGGTATCGGGAGAAACGACATTGGTCACGACGCCGGTGGTCAGATTGATCGCACGACCGTCGCGCTTCTGCCGCGATTCGTTGCGGGCCAGTGCGATGCCGTAGCTCAGCGCGTGATCGACCCCGCCGATGTTGACATCCTTGCCTGCCAGCGCATCCACGCCAGACACGCGCTGATCGACATTGAAGGCGCGCTGGCGGCGCTGGCGGACGCGCGCTGCGGTGGTTCGGGTTTCGTCGGTCTGCTGCGTGGTCTCGCTGTCTTGGCGATAGATCTTCCAGCGCAGCGTGTCCGCCCAAGGTATCTCCAGCACATCGATCTCGTGTTCAAGCGACACCCGCGCGCGGGTCTGCAGATCATCGGCCTGCAGTGCGCTTACGGTTGCGCCGGTGAACGCGGAGAAGCCCAAACCGCTGCGCAGGTTGGTGTTGCTGGCGTCTTCGTTGCCCTCCACGGTCAGACGCAAACGCTGGGTATCGCTCGGCGCATAGACCAGCTTGGCCAACAGGCTGCGGCCGTCGCGGCTTTGCGGGTTAGGCGCGGTGCGCAGACTGCCGTCGACGGCGCGATCGCCACTGTTCTCCTGCGCTTCGCCCTGACGATGCCCCGCTGCAACCAGCCACGACCAGCGGTCGCCGCCGCCGGCCAAGGTCGCACCACCGAATACTCCGTTCCAGTCGCCTTCGTAACCGAATTTGATACCGACATGGCTGCGTTTGCCCGTCTCCAGATAGTCCTGCGGATCTTTGGTGACGAACGAGACCACACCGCCCAGCGCATCGGAGCCGTACAGCGCGCTGCCGGGGCCGCGCAGCACTTCGACCTGCTTCAAGGTATCGAGATCGACGAAATTGCGGTTGGCATTGGAGAAGCTGCCGATCGCGAACGCATCCGACACCGGAATGCCGTCGGTCTGGATCCGCACGCGGTTGCCGCCAAGGCCACGGATACGGATGCTGCCTAAACCGAAGCGGCCGAATCCTGAGGTCACGGAGATACCGGGTTCGTAGCGAAACAGATCTTTGAGGTCGCGGATCAGACGCTCGTCCATCGTTTTGCGGTCGATCACATCCACCGTGTTCGGCACATCGATGATCGCGCGCGCAGCCAAGGTAGCGATGACGACTTCGCGATCCAGTTCGTGGACGGTCGCGCCATCGGGCATGACGCCAGCAGGCGTGACCGCACCGCCCGTCTCCGCAGCCGATGCAGCGGCGGGCCAAGCGAGACACAGCGCGAGAGACAGGGATAAGGCGTTCGGACGCATGGCGGGCTCGTGTGGGTGAACACAAGGCGGCTGGCGTCCGGCGAACCGGTGGCGTGCGTGCCTGGAAACAGGATGGCGTCGGGGCCTGAGCCCGCAACGGAAACTCAAACTCGGTTTATTTGGTCAGGATCAGCTTGTCGTTGCGGGTGTGCCGCAGGCGATAGCATTCGTCACCGTGGCGGATCAGGATTTCGCGCCCGCCCTGCAGCAGGCCCGCGCTGTCGAACACGGGCGTTCTGCAGTCGCTGTGCGGCGCGTCCGAGGTTGGAGGTCGCATGCTCGTATGCGTGCATTGATCGAGCGGTAAAGCAGTCATCGGTGCGCATCCCAATCGAATGAGGATGCGAAGATGATAACGATTATCATTATCGAGTCAAGCGATTGCCATCATCGCCGTGGAAAGTTATTGGAATCGAGTTCTTCGCACCGTCCGCTTCAGCGGTGCTGCGCACTGCGCCGGCCGCGCCAGATGTGCAGCGGCAGCCAGCCAATCGCACAAAACCCCAGCGCCCAATGCAGCACGCTGATCCAAGGGCGCCAGTTTTCGCTGCCGATGTAATACAGGCCCCAGCCGCTCGCGCCGAGGACGATGGCGATCACCACCATTGCAATGCCCGTCCGACGATTTCGCGATTGATGCCAGCCGCGGCGCACGTGCGGCAGCCAGATCAGCCCGAACACCCACAGCGCAAGCATCGCCGTCGCGCCGTGCGCGGACAGCAGATGCGGCTCGATCCAGTGCGGCTCAGGCCCGAACT
>JAYVSK010000234.1:0-2842 GCA_043775395.1 Lysobacter sp.
GATGCGTTCGCAGTGCAGCAGCTTGGTTGGATCGTCGAGCACGCGCTGCTGCAGGACCGGCTGTGGGCCGCATTGCGGCAGTCGAATGTGACCGTGCGCTGCCCCGCCAGCGTCGTCGCGCTGGAACCGAATGAAGATGGCGTCACCTTGGAACTCGATGACGGTCTTCGCGTTGAAGCGCGCATCGCGATCGCTGCGGACGGTGGACATTCCGCGCTGCGCCAACTCGCAGGAATCGCCGCAAATACCGCAGATTACGGCCAGCGCGGCGTGGTCGCCTATATCGCCACCGGGCATGCGCATGAAGACACCGCGTGGCAACGGTTTTTGCCGACCGGGCCGCTGGCGTTTCTGCCGTGTGCACCTTGGCCCGATGCGGCGAACGTCTCGTCGATCGTCTGGACGTTGCCCGACGCCGAAGCGGCGCGTGTGATCGCGCTTGACGATGCCGCCTTTGCCGAAGAGATTACCCGCGCGTTCGCGTCGCGCCTGGGCGATGTGCGCCCACTGGGCAAGCGCATCGCCTTTCCGCTGCGTCGACAGCTTGCGGACACGTTCGTCGCCGGCCGTGTACTGGCCATGGGCGACGCCGCGCACGTGGTGCATCCGCTGGCGGGGCAGGGCGTGAATCTCGGTCTGCGCGATGTATCCGCACTGCGCGATGCGGTCGCGACCGCGCAGTCGCGGCGCACGGACTGGACCGCGCCGCATCGCCTCGCGCGCTGGGCCCGCGCACGTCGCAGCGACGCCACCGCTTCGGCCTACGCCTTCAGCGCGATCAACCGGATGTTTTCCAACGACGGCTTGGCCAGCACCCTGCTGCGGGGCCCTGCGCTTGGGCTTGCCGGCAAACTCGTGCCGCTCAACCGCGCGCTGTGGCGGCATGCGGCTGGGGTATGAAAGTCGCTCAACACCCCGAAATCCAGAAAACTCAAGTCAGGCCTGCAACAGCTGCCAGGCTTGTCTCGCGATCAGCGCGAGCACGATGATCAGGAACATCGCGCGCACAAACCCCTGACCGCGCTTGATCGCAAGATGGCTGCCGATATAGCTGCCGATGATATTGCCCACGATCAGCGGCACCGCCAGTGCCCAGATCACGTAACCGCTGAGCATCAGCACCGTCCACGAGCTCAGGTCGGCGGCGACGTTGGTGGCTTTGGAGACCGCCGAAGATTTCAGGAAATCCAGACCCATGAAACTGATGAAAGCGAACACCATGATCGTGCCGGTGCCCGGGCCGATCAAACCGTTGTAGAAGCCTGTCGCAACACCGATGCCCACTGCAGCCATCGATTCGTGCTTCGGATGGAAGCGGCGTTCTTCGCGCAGGCCCAGATCCTTGCGCGCTACCGTATACAGCGCCAGCACGACGCAGATCGTGAGTACCGTCCATTTCAGAGTATCCGGATCGATGCGCTTCGCCAGCTGCACGCCGACGGCCGATGCGCTCAGCGCCGCAATGCAGG
Source organism: Lysobacter sp. (assembly GCA_043775395.1). GTDB lineage: Bacteria > Pseudomonadota > Gammaproteobacteria > Xanthomonadales > Xanthomonadaceae > Lysobacter_I. Next base: position 1,470 of record JAYVSK010000234.1, read on the forward strand.
CAGGTAGCAGGATCCGGCGCTCGATGTGGATGCGACGCAGATAATTCCATGCGGCGACGCCGGTGCCGAGGATCGAACTGGTGCGCTGCGTGCCGATAGCCTGCAGGATCTGCAGCCCCGGATGCAGGTTCAGCATCGCCGGGGTCAGTACCAGACCACCGCCGCCGACGATGCTGTCGATCAGGCCGGCGGCGAAGCCGGCGAGCGCGGTGAGCAGCCAGAGGCGAGGCTCGATGTCCATACGTGCCGTTCGGGCTGTGTTTGGCGTCTGATCAGGGCGACGATGGTGCCGCGAGCTTCACTGCGCCACGGCGCTTGAACACGTCGCGCGCCAGCACCCAGACGATCGCCAGATTGATCGCCACCACCACCATCGCGATCCAGCCCGGCCGGGTGATCAGGGCGTAAAACTCGAACGGCAGATAGATCGCCGCTGCTAAACAGCCCAACCAGGACGCCCAGGCTTTGGCGCGCCACAGCCCCCAGGCTTCGATCAGATGCAGCAGACCGTAGGCACCGACAACCGCCGCAGCCCAGTGCACCGACTCCGGATTGACCTTTTGTACGAACACCGACAGGGCGCTGTGCTGGGCGTCGAACTGGAACAGCTCAATCAGCCGATGGATGAAGTTCCGGATCGGCTCGGGGCCCAGCACTTCCAGCCCGCTGGCAGTCAACAGCGCAAGCGCGCTCTTGACCAGTTCGATGATCGCGATGACGTGCAGCCCATGATGCGCGCGCGGACTGGGATTGTACGGCGGCGCATCCTTTCGCATGGTTGTGAGCTCTCAGCCGCCGCGCGACGCGCGCTTGCGGTCGTTCTCGGTGCGCTGCTTCTTGCGCAAGCGAATCGCTTTGGGCGTGATCTCGACCAGCTCGTCGTCGTCGATGAATTCCAGCGCCTGCTCCAGCGAAAACTTGATCGCCGGGATCAGCCCCTCGTCATCATCCTTGCCGGAGGCGCGGAAATTGGTCAGCTGCTTGCCGCGCAGCGCATTGACGGTGAGGTCGTTGTCCTTGGAGTGGATACCGACGATCTGGCCTTCGTAGATTTCGTCGCCCGGCTCAATGAACAGCCGGCCGCGTTCCTGCATCGCTATCTGCGCATACGCGGGCGAGGGGCCGGTGCCGTTGGAAATCAATACGCCATTTTGACGCTGACCGATGTCGCCGTCGCTTTTCGGGCCGTAATGGTCGAAGACGTGGAACAGCAGGCCCGTACCCGCCGTAATCGTGCGGAATTCAGTCTGGAAACCGATCAATCCGCGCGCCGGGATCATGAAATCGATACGCACCCGGCCTTTGCCGTCGGGCTCCATATTGGTGAGCTGCGCTTTGCGCTCGCCGAGGCGCGACATCACGCCGCCCTGGTA
>JAYVSK010000235.1:0-5783 GCA_043775395.1 Lysobacter sp.
TCCGCGTGCGCATGGTCGAATACTCGCCGGGCTATCTGGCCGATCACTGGTGCGAAAAAGGGCATGTGCTGCTGTGTCTCGCAGGCGAGCTGCGCACCGAGTTGGCCGACGGCCGCGTATTCATGCTTGCGCCGGGCATGAGCTATCAGGTCGCCGATGGCACCGAGCCGCACCGTTCGTCTACTGAGGCGGGGGCGACGCTCTTCATCGTCGACTGAGCGGACGGGTCTGGACAGGCCGACTATGAATTCGTATGCAGCAAACGGATCAAAACCCGCTCTGGAACGGCTTAAGTGATTGATCCGCAATGGGCTTTCGGCTGTCGCCAGCGGGTATAATGGCCTACTTTCCCGCTGCCTCTCTCCGCCCAACCCAGGACCCTCCATGAGCATCGAACAGCTTGCCGATATCGCCCGCGCCATGGTCGCGCCGGGTAAGGGCATCATCGCCATCGACGAATCCAACGCTACCATCGCCAAGCGCTTCGAAGGCGTGGGCATCCCCAACAGCGAAGAACAGCGCCGCGCCTATCGCGAGCTGCTGCTGACCACGCCGAACCTCAACCAGCACATTTCCGGCGCGATCTTGTTCGACGAAACCATCCGCCAGTCCACCAGGGACGGCGTGCCGTTCACCAAGCTGATGATGGACAACGGCATCATCCCGGGCATCAAGGTCGACCGCGGCACGCATGCGCTGGCCGGCTTTCCGGGCGAAGTAGTGACCGAAGGCCTCGACGGCCTGCGCGACCGCCTGAAGGAATATGCACAGCTCGGCGCGCGCTTCGCCAAGTGGCGCGCAGTGATCACGATCGGCGAAGACACGCCATCGGGCACCTGCATCGAGGCCAACTCGCACGCGCTGGCGCGCTACGCGGCGCTGTGTCAGGAATGCGGCCTGGTGCCGATGGTGGAACCGGAAGTGCTGATGGACGGCGACCACGACATCGAGACCTGCTACGAAGTGACCGAAGTGACGCTGCGCTCGCTGTTCGATGCGCTGTACCAGCAGAACGTGATGCTGGAAGGCACTATTCTGAAAGCATCGATGGTGATCTCGGGCAAGGGCTGCGAAGAGCAGGCCTCGGTCGAGGAAGTCGCCGAAAGCACGCTGATCTGCCTGAAGTCGACCGTGCCGGCGATTTTGCCGGGCATCGTGTTTCTGTCCGGCGGACAGAGCGACGAGGACGCCACCGCGCATCTCAACGCCATGAACCAGCTGGGCCCGAATCCGTGGCCGCTGTCGTTCTCGTACGGCCGTGCGATGCAGTCCGCTGCGTTGAAGATCTGGTCGCAGGATCTGGTCAGCAATCTCGCCAAAGCGCAGGCGACGGTGTTCGCGCGCGCCCGCGACAATGGTCTTGCTGCGTTGGGTCAGTTGAACGGCTGAGTATCGTCTTCACCGGGGGGCTGATGAGCCTCGAATCTCAATCAGCGACGGTCTGCTCCTCCTCTTGCGCGCAGCGCAGGAGGAGGCTGGGAGGGGGTGGTTTTGAAACCCGGCAACACGCGCTCTGCCAGCGCCTCCCCAACCCTCCCCTTCGTCTATGGCGAAAGGGAGGGCGCACTGACCGGCAACTGAGTATTGGCGCTCATCAGGGCGAGCGATGTCCGCCGCGAGAAAGCATGATGACGGGCATCGGCCGAACGTCACGATTCCATCCGAAACGACTCCACGCGAAACGCACGCTATAGCTGCGTGTGGCGTTGCAATACAGGCATGCAGTCCGCATCGATTGCCCCACGTCATAAGCCTGCCGCTACAATTCGTACAGTTTGTCAGCCGGGCTTCGGAATGTTTCGCATCACTTCGCCTACCCACGCGGTTGTCTCTGTTGCGAAGCGCAGTTGTCTGTGGCGATTCATCGCGGCGTTGAGTTTCTTGCTGGTGCTCGCTGCTTGCAATGGCGAAGGCACATCGAATGCCGACGGAAAAAGTGCGATGCAAGGCGGCGACCGGCCGACGCCGGTTACCACGGTGCGGCTGAAGTCTGAGACGTTTGCCGACAGCGTAACCGCGATCGGCACGGTCAAAGCGCGCGAATCGGTGACGGTGACCGCGAAGGTCAGCGAGATCGTGCAGACGGTGCATTTCGACAGCGGCCAGCAAGTGCGCGCAGGCGATCCGCTGATCACGCTGTCTGACCGTCAGCAGCAGGCGTCGCTGGCTGAAGCGCAGGCCGCGGCTGACGAGTCAGAACGCTTGTACCGCCGTCAAAACGAATTGGCGCAGCAGCAGTTGATCGCGCGCGCGCAGCTGGATAATCAGCGCGCTGCGCGCGATGCCGCACGGGCACGCGTTGCACAGATCCGTGCGCAGCTGGCCGACCGCATGATCCGCGCACCGTTTTCCGGGGTGCTCGGTCTGCGCCAAGTCAGCCCCGGTGCGCTGGTGACGCCCGGTGTCGCGATTGCCACGCTCGACGATCTGTCGCGCATCTACGTCGACTTTCCGGTGCCCGAGGCCCAGCTGTCGCGTGTCGCAGCAGATCGACGCATCAGCGCCCGTGCTACGGCCTATCCGGATCGTGTCTTCGATGGTGTGGTGACCACCGTCAATGCGCGGCTCGACCCCGCGACGCGCGCGGTGCAGGTGCGTGCCGATATTGCGAACGACGAACGCCTGCTGCGGCCGGGCATGCTGATGACGGTCGAAGTGCCCGGCGCGTCGCGCAAAGCGCTGCTGCTGTCTGAGATTGCGGTGACCCAGGTGGGTCGCGACAGTGTCGTGTTCCGGGTGAAGGCCGACGACAGCGTTGAGCAGGTGAGGGTGGTCATCGCTGCGCGACGCGGCGGCAAAGTCGAAATCGCAGATGGCCTCGCGACGGGCGACCGTATCGTGGTCGAAGGCACCGGCAAGCTGCGCCCGGGCGGAAAGATCAGTGAGGGTGGTCCCGTTGCGAAGGATGCCGTATCGCGGGTGCCGCCTGCGGCACCCGCGAAGGGCTGAACCATGCGCCTGTCCGACATTTCGATCGAACGGCCAGTGCTCGCCACGGTGCTGAGTCTGCTGTTGATCGTGGTCGGGCTGATGGCCTACGCGCGGTTGACGCTACGCGAGCTGCCGGCGATCGATCCGCCGGTGGTTTCCGTCGATGTGAGTTATTCCGGCGCATCAGCAGGCGTGGTCGAAACCCGCGTCACGCAGGTGCTTGAAGATGCGTTGGCCGGTATCGAAGGCATCGAAACGCTGCAGTCGCGCAGCGTCAACGGTCGCTCATCGATCACCATCGAGTTCACGCTTGATCGCGATATTGAAGCCGCCGCGAACGATGTGCGCGATGCGGTCAGCCGTGTTGCCGGGCGTTTGCCGGTGGAAGCTGATCGGCCGGAAGTGCAGAAGGCCGACAGCGATTCGGAGGTGATTCTGTGGTTGAACATGAGTTCGACCGCGATGGATACCCTGCAGATCACCGATTACGCCGAGCGCTATGTCGTTGATCGTTTATCCGCGCTCAACGGCGTATCGCAGATCCGGGTTGGCGGCCAACAGCGGTATGCGATGCGGGTGTGGCTGGATCGCGACGCGCTTGCCGCACGCGGGCTTACCGCTGCCGATGCCGAAGCCGCGCTGCGCAGCGAGAACATCGAACTGCCTGCGGGACGCATCGAATCGCAGGACCGTGATTTCACACTGCGCGTCGAACGCAGCTACCGAACACCAGAAGACTTTGCGCAGATTCCGCTGGGCAAGGGCGCCGATGGTTATATCGTGCGATTGGGCGATGTGGCGAAGGTCGAATTGGCCTCATCTGAACGTCGTGCGTATTTCCGCAGCAACGGCGAGCCCAACGTCGGCCTGGGCATCATCAAGACCTCGACTGCCAACAGTCTGGACGTGGCCCGCGCCGCGCGCGCCGAGGCCGAACGCATTCAGGCATCGCTGCCCAACGGCACCCAGATTTTCGTCGCGTTCGACAGCACCGTGTTCATCGAGGCAGCGGTCGAGCGCGTGTGGGCGACGCTGTTCGAGGCGATCGCACTGGTGCTGCTGGTGATCTGGCTGTTCCTCGGCAGCGTGCGCGCCGCGCTGATTCCAGCGGTGACGGTGCCGGTCTGTCTGATCGCTTCATTCATCGCGCTGTATGCGTTCGGATTCTCGATCAATCTGCTGACCCTGCTCGCACTGGTGCTGTGCATCGGTCTGGTGGTGGACGACGCCATCGTGGTGCTGGAGAACATCCAGCGTAGAGCGGACTTAGGCGAGCCGGCGCTGGTCGCGGCCAAGCGTGGCACCGGGCAAGTCGCGTTCGCGGTGATCTCGACCACGGCGGTGCTAGTCGCGGTTTTTCTGCCGATCGGTCTGCTCGAAGGCAATACCGGCCGCCTGTTCCGCGAGCTGTCGGTGGCATTGGCTGCGGCGGTCGCGCTCTCTGCGTTGGTGGCGCTGACGCTGACGCCCATGATGTCGTCGAAGCTGGTGCGCGCGCATGACGCCGAGAAACCGAACCGTTTCCACAGTGGCATCGCGCGCGCGCTCGACCGGGTGTCGCGCAGCTATCGCCGCCTGCTTGAACGCAGCATCGATCGGATCTGGCTGTTCGTCGCGATGATGCTGTTTGCGGTCGCTGCCAGTGCGGTGTTGTTCAAGCTTGTTCCGAGCGAACTGTCTCCGCCGGAGGATCGCGGCGTGTTCTTCGCATCAGTGGTCGGTCCGGAAGGCGCGGGCTTCGATTACACCGTCGGCCAGGTGCAGCAGATCGAACAGATCCTGCTCAAGCAGGTGGGTGAAGGCAAACCGATGCAGCGCGTGAACACGCGCGTGCCCGGCGGTTTCGGCGCCAGCGAGGAAATGCACACCGGTCAGGCGATCGTATTTCTGCACGACTGGAACAAGCGCGATGTGACGACCGACGATGTGGTCCAACAAGTACGCAGGGACCTGGGCGTGTTGCCGGGGGTCCGGGTCAATCCGCAGGTGCGCTCGGGCTTGACGCGCGGCGGCGGCCAGCCGTTCCAGATCGTGCTGGGTGGCCCCGAATACGGCGACCTCGCGCAGTGGCGTGATCGCGTGCTCGCGCGTATGGAAAAAAACCCGAACTTTTTCGCTGCGGATTCGGACTACAGGGAAACGCGGCCGCAGATGCGGGTGATGATTGATCGCGCCCGTGCGGCCGATCTGGGCGTGTCGGTCAGCGAGATCGGACGCACGCTGGAAACCATGATGGGCAGCCGCCGTGTCACCACATTCGTCGACAAGGGCGAGGAATACGACGTGATCCTGCAGGCGGATCGCACGTTGCGCGAGACGCCAGCCGATCTGTCCGCGATCCAGGTGCGTGGACGCAACCGTGAACTGATTCCACTGTCGAATCTGGTCACGCTGACCGAACTGGCCGAAGCCGGCAGCCTTAACCGCTTCAACCGTCTGCGTGCGATCACCATTTCCGGAGGGCTCGCACCCGGTTATCGCATGGGCGATGCGATCGCCTGGGCCGAGCAGGTGGTGCGCGAGGAATTGCCCGCGACCGCGCAGGTCGATTGGAAGGGCGAGTCGCGTGAATTCCGCAAAGCTGGCGGTGCCGTGCTGATCACGTTCGCGCTGGCGCTGCTGGTGGTGTACCTAGTGCTGGCGGCGCAGTTTGAGAGCTTCATCCATCCGCTGGTGATTATGCTCACGGTGCCGCTGGGTGTGGCCGGCGCGCTGCTGGGGCTGTGGGTGGCGGGCAGCACGCTGAATCTTTACAGCCAGATCGGCATCGTGATGCTGGTAGGCCTCGCTGCGAAGAACGGCATCCTGATCGTCGAATTCGCGAATCAGCTGCGCGACGAAGGCCGCGATGT
>JAYVSK010000236.1:0-9225 GCA_043775395.1 Lysobacter sp.
ATCGCCAAGCGCTTCGCACAGTGTGACCGCACGATGCTGGTCAACGATATCTTCGGAATGCTCGAATGGCATATAGAAAAAGATCCGCAGCGCGGAATCCACATGTTGATCGAAGCGCGCAGCGATCGCGCGGTCTGCATACTCGCGGGCCAGCGGGTCGGTGGCGAATGCGTGCGCGCTGTCGCGGAAGACGTTGCGCGGCACTTGATCCAATAACAGGATCAGCGCGAGCGCGCCGTCGGCATCGTCGAGCAGCGCTTCGCGTTCGCGGCGTGCGGCGGCGAAGTGTTCGTCGAGAAACCGCGTGCGCAGTTCAGCGTCGAAAGCGTCGTCCTTCGCGAACCATTTCGCCGGGCCGGCGTCGTTCCAGAAACGCACGATGTGCAGCAGCACTTCTTCTGTTTGACTATGTTTCATATCGGAACTCCCGAGTGCATGAAGTGCAGCGCTACCGCCAGATCGTAGTGGCGCGGCGCCCCCACCCCAACCCTCCCCCGCACGCGGGGGAGGGGGCATAAATAAGCGCGAGTGTCATTCGTCGAAGCGCAGATGCTTCACCGACTTCCCATGCCGGCGGATCAATCGCAGCGCTTCGATGCCGATCTGGATGTGTCGTTCCACATATTCCGCGCTGACCTTCGCGTCGCTGGCTTCGGTCTTCACGCCTTCGGGGATCATCGGCTGGTCGCTGACCAGCAGCAATGCGCCGGCGGGAATGCGGTTGGCGAAGCCGGCGGCGAAGATGGTGGCGGTCTCCATGTCGATAGCCATGCAGCGCATCATCCGCAGCTTCTCTTTGAAGTCTTCATCGTGTTCCCACACGCGGCGGTTGGTGGTGTAAACGGTGCCGGTCCAGTAATCGTGGCCGAGGTCGCGGATCATGGTCGACACCGCGCGCTGCAGCGCGAATGCCGGAAGCGCCGGCACCTCGGGCAACAGATAATCGTTGCTGGTGCCTTCGCCGCGGATCGCGGCGATCGGCAGCACCAGGTCGCCCAGTTCGTTCTTGCGCTTCAGGCCGCCGCATTTGCCCAGGAACAGCACCGCCTGCGGCATGATCGCGGAGAGCAGATCCATCATGGTCGCAGCGTTGGGGCTGCCCATTCCGAAATTGATCATGGTGATGCCGTCGGCGGTCGCGCTGGGCATCGGCCGATCCAGGCCGACGATCGGCGCGCCGGTCATCTGCGCGAAATGGTTGAGGTAGCCGCCGAAATTGGTCAGCAGGATGTGTTGGCCGAACTGGTCCAACGATACGCCGGTGTAGCGCGGCAGCCAGTTTTCGACGATCTGGTCTTTCTCTTTCATGCGCTTCTCCGTGTGGTCGGCTTATTTTGTCACGCACCATGACCAAGGTCATGGTTGGCAGCCCGATCCCGGCGGGCTAGGGTGACGGCTCGCCCGAGGAGGCTCCTCGGCAGGGGATACCCAGTGACGCATCGAATGTTCATCGCCGCGCTTGTCGCGACTGTGCTGTCTGCACTGGCGCTGGCGCCGGCCCATGCCGCAGACGCGGGTGCCCATGCGCCCAAAAAACAGGCTGCATCGCGCTTCGCGCAGGATCCATATGCCAGCACGTATCGCGCAATCGCGTCGCCATCGGTATTGATCCAGGGCGCCACCGTGCTTACCGGCACCGGCACGCGTCTGGAGACTGCCGATGTGCTGATGCGCGACAGCAGAATCGTCGCGGTCGGCGCAAATCTGGATGTACCGGCCGATGCGCTGCGCGTGGACGGCCGCGGCCGTTGGGTGACGCCGGGCATCATCGATGTGCATTCGCATCTGGGCGTATACCCAAGCCCGGGCGTGAAAGCGCACCAGGACGGCAACGAAGCCACCGCGCCGACCACGCCGAACGTGTGGGCCGAACACTCGGTGTGGCCCCAGGATCCGGGTTTCATCACTGCATTGGCCGGCGGCATCACCTCGCTGCAGATATTGCCCGGCTCGGCCAATCTGATCGGCGGCCGTGGCGTGACCTTGAAGAACGTTTCCGCCACCACGTATCAGGCGATGAAATTTCCGGGTGCGCCCTGGGGCCTCAAAATGGCCTGCGGCGAAAATCCGAAGCGCGTGTATGGCGAACGCGGCGGCCCGTCGACGCGCATGGCCAATGTCGCCGGCTACCGCGCGGCGTTTATCGACGCCAGCGAATATCTGAAGAAGAACCGCCCGAAGCAGGCGGCAGCCGCGCAGAAGAAACGTTGGTGGCAGAGCAGTTCCGGCAGCACCGACAGCGCCAACGACAGCGGCGGCAAGCGCGATCTGAAAATGGATACGCTGGCCGGTGCGATCAACGGCGACATCCTCGTGCACATCCACTGCTACCGCGCCGACGAGATGGCGGTGATGATGGATCTAGCGAAGGAGTTCGGCTTCAGGATCAGTGCGTTCCATCACGGCGTTGAGGCGTACAAAATCGCCGACCGCCTTGCGCAGGAAAACATCTGCGGTGCGCTGTGGGCGGACTGGTGGGGCTTCAAAATGGAAGCGTTCGACGGCATCCAGGAAAACATTGCGCTGGTCGACCGCCCGCAAAATGGCTGCGCGATCGTGCATTCCGATTCGGAAGAAGGCATCCAGCGTCTGAATCAGGAAGCGGCGAAAGTGATGGCCAGCGCGCAGCGCATCGGTATCGATATTCCGCCGGAGCGCGCGGTGCGCTGGATCACCTCCAATCCGGCGAAAGCGCTGGGCATTCTCGACAAGACCGGCACGCTGGAGACCGGAAAGATGGCCGATGTGGTGCTGTGGAGCGGCAACCCGTTCAGCGTCTACGCCAAGGCCGATCAGGTCTATGTCGACGGCGCCCGCGTGTACGATCGCAATGACCCGTCGCGGCAGCCGACGTCCGATTTCATGCTGGGCCAGAGTTTTGAAGGAGAGGTGCGATGAGCCGCCGTCTTCGTCGAACGCTGCTCGCAGTGGGCTTGTCGCTGTTGATCGGCAATGCGTTCGCGCAGAATCTGCTGATTCGCAACGCCACCGTGCACACCGCCGGTGCGCAGGGCACGCTGCAGAACACCGATGTGCTGGTACGGGATGGCAATATCGCCGCGATCGGTCGCGGGCTGTCCGCGAATGGCGCGCCGGTGATCGATGCCGGCGGCAAACCGCTGACGCCGACCCTGTTCGGCGGCGTGACCGCGATCGGTCTGGATGAAGTGTCCGCCGAGGACGCCACTAACGACCAGTCGCTGGCGCTCGGTCAGGGCAAGCAAATGGTGGTGCGGCCCGAGTTCGATGTGACCCTGGCTTACAACCCGGCCTCGATCCTGATCCCGATCGCGCGCGTGGAAGGCATCGGCTTTACGCTGCTGGGCGCGGACACCGCTAACGGTGGCTCGATCATCGCTGGCCAGGGCGCGATGGTGCGGTTGGACGGCAGCATCGATCCGATCGGCGCGAAAGTGCTGTTTCTGCAGCTGGGCAGCGACGGCGCCGACCTCAGCGGCGGCAGCCGCGCCAGCCAGTGGATGTTGCTCGATCAGTTCATCGATGAAGTGCGCGGGCGCATTCCCGCCGGCGCGCCGATGGCAATGCTCACGCCCGCTGGCCGCGAGACGCTGGCGCGCTATCTCAACGGTGGCGGTCGGGTGATGGTGGGCGTGCATCGCGCCGCCGACATCCGCCAGCTGCTGCGCTGGTCGCAGCGGCACGGCGTGCGTATCGCGATCCAGGGCGGCGCCGAAGCGTGGATGCTGGCGCCGCAGCTGGCCGCCGCGAAAGTGCCGGTGTTCGTCGACCCGCTGGGCAACCTGCCGCGCAGCTTCGACGAAATCGGCGCTACGCTGCAAAACGCCGCGCGGCTGCGCGCAGCGGGCGTGCAGGTCGGGTTTTCGCAGGCCGACAAGGCCTCGCACAACGCGCGCAAGATCCGCCAGACCGCCGGCAATGCGGTCGCCAACGGGTTGCCTTGGGAAGACGGCCTCGCCGGTCTCACCCGTATTCCCGCCGAAGCCTTCGGCGTGGGCGACCGCATCGGCACTATCGCCATCGGCAAGCGCGCCGATCTGGTGCTGTGGACCGGCGATCCGCTGGAGGTGAGTACGGTGGCGAAACAGGTGTGGTTCGACGGCCGCGCCATTCCGATGCGCAGCCGCCAGACCGAGCTGCGCGACCGTTATCTGCGCGCGGCCGGCGAACTGCCGCGCGCGTATCCTGCCGCCGCCAATTGAATCGAGCGAAGCCATGACGACCGACGCGGCTAATCGCTGGTATTTCGATTTCATCTCGCCATTCGCCTATCTGCAGTGGCCTAAAGTGCGGGCGCTGATGTCTGCGCATGCCATCGTTCCGGTGCCGATCCTGCTGGCAGCGGTGCTCGATACCCGCGGCCAGAAAGGCCCGGCGGAAATTCCCAGCAAGCGCGAATTCACCTATCGCCACGTGTTGTGGCAGGCGCGTGAGGCCGGCGTGCCGCTGCGGTTCCCGCCCAAGCATCCGTTCAATCCGCTGCCTGCGCTGCGTTTGTGCATTGCAGCAGGCGCATCGTCCGCGTCGATCGATGCCATCTTCGATTGGATCTGGGTGCAGGGACAGGCCGCCGATACCATGCAGGCACTGGAGCCCGTGCGCGAGGCGTTGGGGCTGCCGGCCGGCGTAGCGAACTGCGCAGAGGCTAAAGCGATGCTGCGCAGCTGCACCGAAATTGCGCTGACCATGGGCGTATTCGGAGTACCGACATTAGCACTTGGCAATTCGCTGTTTTGGGGGAATGATGCCCATGAGTTCGCGGTGGCGGCTCTACGGGATCCAGCGCTGTTGGAAGAGGCCGAAATGCGCCGGGTCGCGGAAATGCCGGTTGGCGTGCAGCGCGGCTGAGCAGGCGCGGCAGCACTGATGACGATGGACAGGGCTTGCTGAGGGTTGGCGCGATGTGCTGATCCAACCAGCCGGTATTTTCGCTCCCTTTCGGAAGACACCATCATGCGCATAGGTCTGGTTGTCGACGCCACCTGCGATATGCCGTCGGATGTTTTGGAAACATACGGCATTGTCATTCTTCCCATCGGCATCAAGATCGGCGACACCGTCTTTGCCGATACCCGCGATGAAGCGTCCGCGCAGGCGTTCATCGAGTCGGACATCGGCGAACGCGGTGCCGATGCGGAAACGAATTCTTTCACTGTCGATCAGATCCGCGACCTGTTTCTGAAGCGGCTGGTGATCGACTACGACTACGTTTTCTGCCTCACGGTGATGAAAAACCGCAGCCCTATTTTTAGCAATGCGACCCAGGCGAGCTTCGTCATCCTCAACGACTACAAGCCTATTCGCATTGCCGCAGGTCACAACACGCCCTTCTCGCTGCGGGTCATCGATACCCAGAACGTGTTCGCCGCCCAAGGCGTGACCATGATCGAAGCCGCACAGATGATCGCTGCCGGCGAGCAGCCGCCGAAGATCCGCAGCCGGATCGAACAGCTGGTGCCCAACACCCATGGCTATCTGATCGTGCGGGATCTGCACTACATGCGCGCACGCACCCGCAAGAAAGGCGAGGCCAGCGTCAGTCTGTTCAGCGCTTCGCTGGGTTCGATGCTGGATATCAAACCGATCCTGCACGGCAACCGCGGCGAGACCGCTCCGGTCGGCAAAGTCCGCGGTTTCGACAATGCCGCACGCAAACTGCTGATGCACGTGGCGGATCGCATCCGCAGCGGATTGCTCAGCCCCAATATCTGCATGAGCTATGGCGGGCCTCTCGAAGAAATGCGCGCGTTGCCCGGCTACAATTCGCTGCGCGACCTCTGTCTGGGCCAAGGCGTGGTTTTGCACGAAAGCACGATGAGCCTGACCGGCATGGTCAATCTGGGCAAAGGCGCGCTGATGATCGGCTTTGCTGCTGAAGGCCAGCTGTTCAAAGATTGATACACGGCGGATCGCTTTTATAAAGGATCGCCTTTATAGAATTGTCCTTTCGAGCTTCCTGAAGGTGTCCATGCGCAATCGTTATTATTTGAGTTTCCCCGACCCTTCGCGCCTGCGCGATGCAGGTACGCTCGCGTTTCGTTCGCAGGGTGCGGACGGGCTTGCTGAAGAACTGCAGACCGCGCTGCGCGAAGACGCGCTGTTCCAGCGCTGGCGCGCGATCCAGGACGATCCGGATGCCGTCGATCCTTCGCTTGGCGCGACCGACCCGGACGCTACCGTGAGCGGCGAACAGCACGATCTGAAAATCGATCTCATCGCGATCACTTCAATTCCCGGCGCGATCCTCAAGCATCGTCTACGCTTGCTTGCAGGTAACGGCTGGCAGCTGCGCGACGTCAGCGCCGCGTGAGCTTGCCGATATTCTTGCGGTAGCGACGGAAGTCGCGATAGCTTGCGGCAAGTCTTTCCGAAAGCCTTATCGCGACTTACGTCGCTCCCACGCAGAGCAAAGAAGATTCACCGCGCCAGATTCAGTCGCCGCATATGAAAGATGAAATGCTCGCCGATCGCGCTGGCGATGAAATAATAGCTGTGGTCGTAACCGGGACGGATGCGTAGATCCAACGGATGTCCCGCCGCATCGCAGGCCGCGCGCAGGCGCTCGGGCTGCAGTTGCGTACCGATGAATTCATCGGCGCCGCCCTGATCCACCAACAGCGGCCATCGCTCCCTTGCGGTGGCGATCAGTTCGCAGGCATCCCACGCCTTCCATGTCTCGCGATCTTCGCCCAGATATGCGGCAAACGCTTTCTGCCCCCATGGCACCTGCGATGGAGAAACAATGGGCGAGAACGCCGACACGCTGCGGTAGCGTCCCGGGTTGCGCAGCGCAGTGATCAGCGCACCGTGTCCGCCCATCGAATGGCCGCTGATCGCACGCGCATCGCTGACCGGAAAATGCGCTTCGATCAGCATCGGCAGCTCGCGCGACACATAATCCTGCATGCGGTAATGCTGCGACCACGGCGCTTGGGTGGCATCGACATAGAAACCCGCGCCCTTGCCGATGTCGTAACCCTCGGCATCAGCCACCGCATCGCCGCGCGGGCTGGTGTCCGGCGCCACTACAATCACGCCATGCTCGGCGGCATAACGCTGCGCGCCGGACTTGGTGATGAAATTCTGCTCGGTGCAGGTCAACCCCGACAGCCAGTAGAGCACGGGGCACGCGCGCTGCGCGGCCTGCGGCGGCAGATAGACCGCGAACTGCATCGTGCAGTTCAACGTGTCGGAATGATGACGGTAGACGTCCTGCCAGCCGCCGAAACAGGCGCGATGTTCGATGCGTTCCAGATTCAAACGAAATCCCCGGTGATGTTCTTCTGCTATCGGGAGAAGGGAAGCACTCAATAATGGATCACAGTGCGGATCGACTTGCCTTCATGCATCAGATCGAAAGCGTCGTTAATCCGTTCCAGCGGCAGGGTGTGGGTCACGAACGGATCCAGGTCGATCTCACCGCGCATCGCCTGCTCCACCATGCCCGGCAGCTGCGTCCTGCCCTTGACACCACCGAACGCGGAACCGCGCCAGACACGGCCAGTGACCAGCTGGAACGGCCGCGTGCTGATCTCCTGCCCCGCGCCGGCCACGCCGATGATGATGCTCTCGCCCCAACCTTTGTGGCAGCACTCCAGCGCCGCGCGCATCACCTGCACATTGCCGATGCACTCGAAGCTGTACTCCACGCCGCCGTCGGTCATCGCCACGATCACGTCTTGGATCGGGCGGTCGTGATCCTTCGGATTGACGCAGTCGGTCGCGCCCATTTGTATCGCCAACGCAAACTTGCTGGCATTGGTATCGATCCCGATGATGCGGCCCGCCTTGGCCTGACGCGCGCCCTGAATCACCGCAAGGCCAATCCCGCCCAGACCGAACACCGCGACGGTGTCGCCTTCTTTCACCTTCGCCGTGTTGTGCACCGCACCGAGGCCGGTGGTCACGCCGCAGCCGAGCAGACACACCTTTTCGTGGTCGGCTTCTGGATTGATTTTAGCTAATGAAATGTCGTTGACGACCGTGTATTCGCTGAAGGTGCTGCAGCCCATATAGTGAAAGATCGGCTCACCGTTGTATGAAAACCGCGACGTGCCGTCCGGCATCAGCCCTTTGCCTTGAGTCGCGCGCACCTTCTGGCACAGATTAGTTTTGCCCGATTTGCAGAATTTGCACTCGCGGCATTCTGCGGTGTACAGCGGAATGACGTGATCTCCGGGTTTCAGTGAAGTCACGCCGTCGCCCACTTCCACCACCACGCCTGCGCCCTCATGGCCGAGAACCGACGGAAAAATCCCCTCCGGGTCTTCGCCGCTCAGTGTGAAGGCATCGGTGTGACACACGCCGGTGTGGCTGATCTTTACCAGCACTTCCCCCGCATGCGGCGGTGCGACATCTATCTCGACGATCTGCAGCGGTTGACCGGGACCGAAAGCGACGGCGGCGCGTGATTTCATGGCGATGTTCCTGGCGGCGATTACGAATGTTACTGCGTTCGGCCATTGATCTGGAGGCACAGCGAGTAGGGCGGGTCTTGACCCGCCTATGCAATGAAACCGTTGTTCGCTACTCGAAACCGCAGATGCTTCAGCGTCCGTTGCGCGCGTGCGGCTCATCGCTTCGATCATGGCGGGTCGGGACCCGCCATACGTTGCTGCAGGTGCGTCATGATCCGCCGCGCTTTCTCGACTTCATTGATGCGGTTCGGCGTCCGCCCTGTACAGCTGAAATTCTGCGAATATAGCCGCGAGCGGCGTTTGCAGGTTGCACGTATCGGCTGATTAAAAACAGACCTGTATCATGTATATGACAGGAGTTGACAGTATGATTTCGTACTTGAGAACTGGACTTTCGGTGTGCTTGCTTGCCTTTGCGATGGCCGCGCCGCCTGCAGCGAAAGCTGATTCAGGTCCACTGCCAGAGTGCGGACCTGCGAATCTATGGGATTCGTATGTAAGCTATTCGTATGGCAACATTTTTATAACGGTCACTGAGTACCTGTGTACACCGGATGGCTGGGAGGCTGTCAGCGGATACAGGTGTTATATCGATAGCCCGACAGGCTGTTCTGAACCCTGATTTCAGTAACGTAGCCCGGGTAAGCGAAGCGCACCCGGGATGAACGACGAAAAATCCCCGGATGCGGCCTGCGGTCTTACCTGGGCTACGGTATTTGCACGGTATGGACGGAACGCGTCAACACCTTTGAGACAGTCAGTTCAAGAGTTCAGTGTAGTTTTCGCACCTCGCCTGCGGGATGTTTCTTTGCGTCGTGTTGAGTGATGC
>JAYVSK010000237.1:0-4625 GCA_043775395.1 Lysobacter sp.
GGCACGCCCACCGACTGCGTCCACGTCGCCATCACCGGCATGCTGCAGCAGGAGCCCGACATCGTTGTCTCCGGCATCAACAACACCGCGAACCTCGGCGATGATGTGATCTATTCCGGCACCGTCGCCGCGGCGATGGAGGGGCGCTTTCTGGGGCTGCCCGCCGTCGCGATGTCGCTGGTCACCGCCGATCACAAAGGCCGCCATTACCAAACCGCCGCGCGTGCCGCAGTGGAGATCGTCGCGCGTTTGCGCGCCGACCCGCTGCCGGCCGACACCATCCTCAATATCAACGTGCCCGATTTGCCGTGGGGCGAGATCGCCGGCTTCGAGGTCACCCGCTTGGGCAATCGCCATCGCGCCGAGGCCTGTACGCCGCAGGTCGACCCTCGAGGCCGCCAGTGGTGGTGGATTGGCGCCGCCGGCGCCGAACAGGACGCGGGCCCCGGCACCGATTTCGATGCAGTGCGCCGCAGCTGCATTTCCATCACTCCGATCCATGTCGATCTCACCCGCTATCAGGCCCTGGAACACGTCGCCAGTTGGGTCGGCGGCTTGGCTGCAGCACTGCGTGATGGAGACGCGGCATGACCGCGAGGATGCGTCTGCAGCCCGAAGCCATCGGCATGGGCATGACCTCGCAGCGCGTGCGCGACCGTCTGATCGAGCGGCTGCGGGAGAAGGGAATCGTCAACGAAGACGTGCTCAACGCTGTTCGCACCGTGCCGCGGCATCTGTTCGTCGACGAAGCGCTGGCCGCGCGCGCCTACGAAGACAATGCGCTGCCGATCGGCCACGGCCAGACGATTTCGCAGCCGTGGGTCGTTGCGCGGATGACCGAGGCACTGTTCGAGGACGGCGCCTTGCCGAAGAAAGTGCTTGAGATCGGCACGGGTTCTGGCTACCAGGCTGCGATCCTCGCGGCGCTGGGGTTGGAAGCACACACGGTCGAACGTATCGGCGACCTGCTGCGCAATGCGCGCAAGCGGTTCCGTACGCTCGGCCTGAATATCCGCAGCAAGCACGACGATGGCCGCATCGGCTGGGCGGAGAACGGCCCGTTCGATGCCATCATCGTGACCGCCGCCGCGCAGGCGCTGGTGGATGCGCTGACCGGGCAGCTCGCGGTGGGCGGCACGCTCATCGCACCGGTGGGCGGCAGCGGCGGGCAAACGCTGGTGAAACTGCGCAGGCTGGAAGACAACAGCATCCAGCGCAGCGATCTGGCGCCGGTTATCTTCGTGCCGCTGCTGTCGGGAATGATCGACGGATGAGCCGACCCATAAGCCGAAGCATGAGCCGAAGCATCATCCAAAGCATGAGCGCATATCGCGCATGAAGATCTTCGCACCCATGTACCAGCGCGCCATTGCCTGGTCCCGTCATCCACGGGCACCGGCGTTTCTCACCGGTTTGAGTTTTGTCGAAGCCATCATTTTTCCAGTGCCGCCGGAAGTGATGCTGGCGCCAATGTCGCTGTCGCAGCCCAAGCGCGCGCTGTGGTTCGCAACCCTGAGTTTGATGGGCTCGATCTGCGGCGCGGTGGTCGGGTATCTGCTGGGGCACTACGCGTTCGAAATCATGCGCCCGCTGTTCGAGTCGCTCGGCATGATGCACGGCATCCAGTCCGGCATCGACACCATCAAAGCCAAGATGATCGAATCGCCCTGGGCGGTGTTCTGGCTGCTGGTCGCCGGCGGTTTCGCCCCGATTCCGATGAAAGTTTTCACCTGGGCATCCGGCGTGGTCGGTGTGCCGTGGGTTCCGTATCTCGCGGCAATGGCGATCGGTCGCGGCAAGCGCGTGTTTCTGGTCGCAATCGCGATCCGGCTTGGCGGCGAACGTGCCGAACGCGCGCTGCATCGCTATATCGAACCAGTCGGCTGGGCCGCATCCATCCTGCTGGGGGCAGCGATTGTTTATTTGATTTACAAGGCGAGGGGCGGATGAGGCGCGGTCGTCTGAGCATTATCGTTACCGCGTTCGCGATGCTGGTGCTGTTGGCGGCCTGCGCCCAAAGCACGGTGGTGCGCACGTCGCCGCGCGGCAAGCCTTCCATCGCACGCGCAGCATCGCCGCCCAAACCGGGGTCCAGCGCACAGGTGCGTACGGGTGAAACGCTGTATCGCATCGCGACCACGCATGGCGTGAGCCCGCTCGATCTGGCGATGTGGAACCGTATCCCGCCGCCATACACCATCTATCCCGGACAGCGCCTGCGCCTGACCGCGCCCGACGCGCGTCGGGCCGATCCGCCGCGCATAGTCGGTACGCCGCCGCTGAAACCGCCCGCGACGCGGCCACCGACGGGATCGACACGGCCACCGACATCGCCACCGAAGCCGTTGGTGCAAGCTCCCGTTCCGCCGCCCGAGGCTGCCTTCGACTGGCGCTGGCCTGCCGATGGCGCGCTCGCCGAACGGTTCGCTGCGGGCGATCCCACCCGCCAAGGCGTGGATATCACCGGCAAAAGCGGTTCCCCGGTGCGCGCCGCCGCCGACGGTGTGGTCGTCTATTCGGGCGCGGGTCTTGTCGGCTATGGCGAACTCATCATCGTCAAACACAGCGAGCAGTGGCTGTCGGCCTACGGCCACAACCGTGCGCGCCTGGTCAACGAAGGCCAGCGCGTGAAAGCCGGCGAGCAGATCGCGGAGATGGGCCGCAGCGGCGCGTCGCGCGACATGCTGCATTTCGAGATCCGCTACAACGGCAAGCCGCAGGACCCGCTGCTGGCGCTGCCCAAGCGTTGACGCTTGTGTAGCAGCGACGCAAGTCGCGGCAGGCTGAGGAAACGTTTCCGTAGTGCGCCGCGACTTCCGTCGCTCTTACAAAGCAGTCTGATCTATGCATAGCGATGTGGCGCGATGATGATCCTCGCCCCACGTGCGGAAGCCTGCTGTATCGATATGGATCGCAGTTGGCGTGTAGAAACCCAGCCCGAGATTCAAAGACGGACCGCGCTTGCGCCAGAATGCGCACAGTCGCGCGACATTGTCGGGATTCGGCGGCAGATCGAAGTCGATCGCGCGGTTGTCGCGATGCTTGCTGCCGGCGCTGCCGCCGGCGCAGCGGTTGACCAGCGCATCGCGATAGACCGATCGCGCCAGTGCCGGGTCCAAGATCCCCGCATCCCGCAGTGTGCGCACTCCCCGGAGTGTTGGCGTCATGTTCTGCCACAGTGTCTGCGGCGGTATCGAAAACTCATCGTGACTGCAAACGCGCCAGCGCCGGGACGTGCGCGACAGCGCCTCCATCGGCACGACGTCCAAAACGTTGTCGCGCTTCAGGAAGGCGCCGTATCGAGAGGACGCTGCTTGATGGCCGCTGGCAAGCCAGCGCTGATATCGGGTTTCCGTGGTCGCATTGCAGGACGCCAGCAGCGTTGCGATGGCGACGAATTGCGTTATGCGCGACACAGCGATGCCGGATCAGCCCTGCAGCACGAAACCCGACACCACGCGCCGGCCTTCGCTGGCTAACACATTGAACGTACGCGCGGCGGCCGGATTGGTCATCGTTTCCAGACCGATGCCGCGCGACAGGCAGGCAGCCATTGTCGCTGGCGGCGGAAACGCCTGGACGGCGCCGCAACCGAGCAGGATCAACTCCGGCTGCAGCGCGAACAGAGCATCCAGATCGGCTGGAAGCATCGCAGTGACATGGCTGACCGGCCATTGTTCGATCAGCGTGTTCGGCGACAGGATGAAACTCTCGGTCAACCGACGCTCGTTGACCAGGGCGCTGGCGCCGTCGGCACCGCGCAGAAAAAAAGTGTAGTCGGGGCGTTCGAGATGCAGTTGCATGCGAAACCGGAAAGATGAGGTGATGGGTAATCGTAAGGCCGGAACCGCAATGGCCTATTGATTTCCCATTGCCGGTCTGAAGCGGTCAGCCCCGCGGCAGCACGATTTGCCGGTGGTCGGTGCTGGCGCGGTAGAGAATAGCGATATTGCCGATGCGCTGTACCAGAGCCGCTTCGCAGCGTCCGGCCAGGTCCGAGACCATCGCGTCGCGGGCATCACGGTCGGCAGCAGCGACCTTCACTTTGATCAGCTCGTGATGCTCCAGCGCGGCATCTACTTCTGCGATTACGGCATCGGTGACGCCCTTCGCTCCGATCTGCAACATCGCTTTGAGACCATGGGCTTGGCCGCGTAGAAACCGGTTCTGGGCGTTGGTGAGTGCGATCGACATGCGGGGAAGGGGCTTGAAAAGCGGGTAAGAATTGATGCGCAGGGTATCATGGCCCGCAAGCTCCCCAATTCCCCAGGCCTTTGCGTCAGTTTCGTATCGGCATTCGCATCCGCAGCTGTACCCGTATCCGTAGTCTTCCCAATGGCCACCCGCAGCAAGAGCAGTCAACGCTGGCTCAAAGAGCACTTCGCCGATCCCTACGTCAAAAAGGCGCAGGCGGCAGGTCTGCGGTCGCGGGCTGCGTATAAGCTGGAGGAACTGGTCGAGCGCGACCGCCTGCTCAAGCCGGGCATGGTGGTCGTGGATCTGGGCGCAGCCCCTGGGGGCTGGTCGCAATGGGTGAGGCAGGCGATGGGCGACAGCGGCAGGATCGTTGCGCTGGATATCCTGGAGATGCCATCGCTGGCTGGGGTGGAGTTTATCTTCGGTGA
>JAYVSK010000238.1:0-10616 GCA_043775395.1 Lysobacter sp.
AGGCCGCGCCAGGACATCACGTTGTAGACGGTGAGGCCGTCGCTGCCGCCCCACGCGCCGCCTTCGCCAGTGTGGTTGTAGACCACGTCGATATAGACCTTGATGCCGGCGTCGTGATACGCCTTTACCATCGCCTTGAACTCGCGAGTCGGGCCGCCAGCGGTTTTATCTGAAGAATAGCGGCGATCCGGCGCGAAATAGTTGAGGGTCATGTAGCCCCAGTAATTGTCGCCGCTGGATGAATTCGGATCGATGTCGTTCTGGTCGTTCTGCGTTTCCTGCACCGGCAGGAATTCAACCGCAGTCACGCCGACCGCAGCCAGATGGGCCGCCTTCAGCGCCGCACCCGCGTAAGTGCCGCGCTGGAAGAACGGAATCGAGGTGTCGTTCATGCTCAGGCCGCGCGCATGCACTTCATAGACGATGTCGTCCTTGAACGCGCGCGTGGGTTTGATGCCGAACGATGTGATGTCGGTGGTCAGCACGATGCCCTTGCTGGCGCAGGCGCCGCTGTCCTTGATGCGATGCAGCGCGCCTGATGCGTAGATCGTGCCGTCGGTGCAGGTCGACGTGTTCGGATCCTGACTGATTTCGCGCGCATACGGATCCAGCAGCAGTTTGTTCGGATTGAAGCGGTTGCCGCTGGCGTCGATGTCGGCCACAAAGCCAGTAGCGCTGCCCTTTGTCCAAGTGCTGACATAGGTCCAGTTCGGCCCCCACGCGCGATAGCCGTAATAGACCGGGCCGGTGATGCCATACGTATTCTTCAAGGTCGCGGCCGACGCGGTTTTCGACCAGACGCTGGTCGCGCCGTCTTTGGTCATCACGTATTTCACGGCTTCCTGCGCACCGGCGGCGGTCTTGTAGACCCAGACTTCGATCCGCGTAGCCCGCGACGAATACACGCGGAAGGTAATGTTGGCCTGTGTGGCGTCGTATGTCGCGCCGAGCGCCTGAGCATCGACCGCCGCTTGCGCTGATTGTTGTAGTCCGCAGCTCAACAGTAACGCCAGCATCGCGCTGAAACCCGCCTTGCCCCATCCGTTCCCTATGCCGATCATCGTCTTGTCTCCATATTCAATGCATGGCCAAGCCATCAGGCGGCCACTGTGGGCCGATGTGCGAATGCACATGGCGCAGGCCCATCGGCGTGGAATCGTATTCAGCAGCGCATGCCCCCACAGTCTCCGACAGGCGGTCGTGCGGCACTTTGTTGGCACTTGGGCGGCTTGGAATGCAATGCCGTCGCTTGATTCCCAGCCGTCCGGCCCCAGAATGGCGGCCTATCGATAATCGACGGACCGCTATGCCCATCTATGGTTTTGAATGCGCCGCCTGCGGCCACCAGTTCGACCGTCTGCAGAAAATGTCCGATCCCGATCCCACCGCGTGCCCCGAATGCGGTGCGTCTAACGTGAAACGCCAGCTGACCGCGCCGTCGTTCCGTCTGTCGGGCAGCGGCTGGTACGAAACCGACTTCAAGAAAGACAGCGACAAGAAGCGCAACCTCACTGAGCAAAGCGACGCGCCGAAACCGGAGACGAAAACCGAGGCGGCACCGGCTGCCAAAGCCGCAGAATCAACGCCTGCGGCTAAATCCGCCGAAAAAACTGCCGAGAGCAAACCTGCGCAGAGCAAGCCCGCCGACACCAAGCCTGCCGCTTGAGCCGGGCCCGGAAATGAAGAAACCGCCCAGTGGGCGGCTTCTTCACAATGGCGCTAAACCTTGGCGCTTAACCTGCTTACTCAGCGCAGGCCGAACCGGGCGCGACAGCCTTCGTCCACCCACAGTCCCTGCTGTTTGTCGTAGCCCCATGAGCGGCCCTCGGTACAGGGCGATGCCGACAGTTTTTCCAGCAATACCGGCTTGCCGCGGCTGCGCTCCCAGGTGCAGGCCTGGCGCCTGCCGTTTTCGCTGCCGCAGGTGGTGCTGTAGCGGCCGCCGCTTTCGCCGACGCGGAACACCCCGCGGCAGCCTTTGTCCACCCAGATCGCGCCGCCGCGCATGCCCCAGCTGCTGCCTTCGGTGCAGGGCGTGCCGGAGAGCTGGCGGATCAAGTCGGCATTGCCGTACAGGTCTTTACCGCAGGTCTTGCGGCGGCCGTCGCTGCTTTCGCACTTCACTTCTTTGCCGGCGTACAGCGGGGCGAATTCGGCGCGGCAGCCTTTTTCCACCCACACCTTGCCCGGCGTAGTGCCCCAAGTGCGGCCTTGCACGCAGTCGGTGGCCGAGATCTGCCGGGTCAGGCGGGTCTGGCCGGGCCACGGGGTTGCGCAGGTTTCGCGGCGGGTGTCCTTGCTTTCGCAGCGGACGCTGTCCTTGTCGCCGAGTTGGGCGAAGGCGCTGGGCGCTGCAAGACAGGCCGCTGCGGCGATCGCAAGCAGGATGAGGGTTCGGATCGTAGGCATCGGTAGGCTCGTGTTTGAAGGAGATGTTGGCGGATGGATCGTATGGCGATGGCGCTCAGCGTACGCCGAAACGCGCCCGGCAGCCGCGGTTGACCCACAGCCCGGCGCGGTGGGTATAGCCCCACGTCGCGCCCTGCGTACAGGGGCTGTCGGACAACGTCTGCAGCAGCTGCGGGGTACCGCGGTTGCGGTCCCAGGCGCAGGTCGTATAGCGGCCGCTTGCGCTTTCGCAGGTCACGGTGTCGCTGTCGTAACCGCCATTGTTGTAGCCACCATTGTCATAGCCGCCGTTGTTGTAACCGCCATTGTCGTTGCCGCCGACGCTGAAAACCGCGCGGCAGCCGCCGTTGACCCACAGCGCACCATCGCGCAGGCCCCAGTTGGTGCCCTGCAGGCAGCGGGTGCCGGACAGTTGGCGCACCAGCTGCGGAGTGCCATAAAGATGGGTGCCGCACTGCTTGTAGCGGCCGTCGCTGCTTTCGCAGCGGATCTCCTGCGCCGCCGATTCCGCCATCGGCGCGAACACGCCCCGGCAGCCGCCCGTGACCCGTACTTCGGCGCGGCTGGACGACCAGTTCTGGCCGGCAATGCAGGGCGTGCCGGACAGCTGGCGCAGCAGGTCGGAGCTGCCCGGCCACGGCGTGGCGCAGGTGCGCGGCCGGCCGTCGCTGCTTTCGCACTGGATTTCGCCGCCGGCGCTGGTGACCAGCGCGGAGAATTCGGCACGGCAGCCACCGCTGACCCAGACCTGGCCACGGCTGGACGACCAGTTCTGACCGGCGATACACGGGCTGGAAGAGAGCTGCCGACTCAGCCGCGATTCGCTCTGCCAAGCGGTGGTGCAGGTGCGTTGGCGGCCGTCGGCGCTTTCGCAGCGGATGGTCTCGCCGCCGGTGGTCGGATTGCCGCCACCCGCATCGCCTAACGATTGCGCAATATCGTTCTTGATCTGCTGAAAGGTCCAGTTCGACAGTCGCACCTGGTCCAGATAAAAGCGCATCTGTTCGTCCGGCACGGTTCTGCCGCCGGACTGGTCGCTGTATTCCAAGGCGATGACCCGGCGCTGGTCCTGGACCGGCAGCTCCCAGACCCGTTCCGGCGCGTAAGCCTTGGCCGAGATCTGCTGAGCCGCTGCCGGCCATGCGCTCAGGGCGAGCAGCGCGACTGCAAACAGACGTGTGAGTACACCTTTCATTCGTGACTCCTTCGGTGGCGGGTAATCGGGTGGCGAATCATCGCAGATCGGGCGGCTGGGCTCCGCGACGCGGGACTCTGTCGGCGCGTTCGGCCCCTGCACCCGCTAAAATGCACGACCGACCGGCAAGCGCCGGACGACCCTATTCCCGGAGCCCCCATGCGTACCCACTTCTGCGGCCTTATCGATGAGGCGCTGACCGGCCAGACCGTCACGCTGTGCGGCTGGGTTAACAGCGCCCGCGTCCAGAGCCATCAGGTCTTTGTCGATCTTCGCGACCATGAGGGCATCGTGCAGGTGTTGATCGAAAGCGACCAGCCGGAACTGTTCAAGGCCGCCAGCGCGCTGGGCAACGAAGACTGCCTGCGCGTCACCGGCACGGTGCGTGCGCGCCATGCGGTGAACGACAAGATCAAGACCGGAAAAATCGAGATTGTGCCGACCGCGATCGACGTGTTGAACAAGGCCGAGCCGCTGCCGTTCCACGCCCATGAGAACGCCGGCGAAGAAACCCGGCTGACCTACCGCTATCTGGATCTGCGCCGCCCCGAGATGCAGACGATGATGCGCACCCGCATCAAGCTGGTGCAGGCGCTGCGCCGTTACCTCGATGCGCGCGGTTTCCAGGACATCGAAACCCCGATCCTGACCAAAGCTACGCCCGAGGGCGCGCGCGACTTCCTTGTTCCCGCACGCATGCATCCGGGCGAGTTCTACGCGCTGCCGCAGTCGCCGCAGTTGTTCAAGCAGATTTTGATGGTGGCGGGATTCGATCGTTACTACCAGATCGCGCGCTGCTTCCGCGACGAAGCGCTGCGCGCCGACCGCCAGCTGGAGTTCACCCAGCTCGACATGGAGTTCGCGTGGGTGCAAGAGCGCGACGTGCAGGACGCTACTGAAACGATGATCCGCGAGATCTTCCGCGAAGTGATGGATGTCGATCTTGGCGAATTCCCGCGCATGACCTATGCCGAAGCGATGCGTCGCTACGGTTCGGATAAGCCCGATTTGCGCAATACGATGGAGTTCACCGATATCGCGGAGCTGGTGAAAACCTGCGAATTCAAGGTGTTCACCGATTGGGCAAATCATAGGGATGGCCATGAAGACGGCCGCGTGGTTGCACTGCGCGCACCGGGCGGTGCGGTGTTCTCACGCAAGCAGATCGACGACCTCGGTGCGCATGCCGCGAAGTACGGCGCCAAGGGCGTAGCTTGGATGAAGATCGAAGACGCCGCCACGGGCCGGGACGGCATCAGCTCGCCGATCGCGAAGTTTCTCGACGACGCCACGCTCGCCGCCATCGTGCAAGCGACCGGTGCGCAGAGCGGCGACGCCATTTTCTTCGGCGCTGCGAGTTACAGAACCGCCAGCGATTTCATGGGCGCACTGCGCTTGAAACTCGGCAAGGATCTGAATCTGGTCGGTGCCGGCTGGGCACCGCTGTGGGTCACGGACTTTCCGATGTTCGAATGGGACGAGGACGCGCAGCGCTACGTCGCCCTGCATCATCCGTTCACCGCGCCGGCGGTCGACGACGAAGCCGATCTGCGCGCGAACGCGAAGACCGCAGTGTCGCGCGGCTACGACATGGTGCTCAACGGCAACGAGATCGGCGGCGGCTCGATCCGTATCCACCGCTCGTCGATGCAGTCGGCGGTGTTCGATCTGCTGGGCATCGGTCGCGAAGAAGCTGAGCTGAAGTTCGGCTTCCTGCTGGATGCGCTGAAATATGGCGCACCGCCACACGGCGGCATCGCCTTCGGCATCGACCGCATCGCCGCGCTGATGGCCGGCACCGAATCCATTCGCGATGTCATTGCCTTTCCAAAAACCACCACTGCTCAGTGCCTGATGACCGGCGCGCCGTCGCCGATTCCGGATGTGCAGCTGTCCGAAGTGCATGTGCAGGTGCGCCCGCCGAAAGCATGATGTTTTTGTGGGAGGGGCTTCAGTCCTGACTTGTCTGCGGGCAACCGCAATCGGGGCTGAAGCCCCTCCCACAATACCCCGCAGCAGACAGGCTTCCACGCCATGACCCTCACCATCCGCCGCGCCACCCTTGCCGACGCCGGGCGCGTGGTCGACATCACCCGGCGCAATTTCACCGAGACGTTCGGTCATCTGTATCCGCCGGAAGACCTCGCGTATTTCCTCGACAACAGTTACTCGCTGGAGGCGCATCGCGCGCTGCTTACCGATGACGATTACGCGATCTGGCTGCTTGAACGCGACGGCGAAGCAATCGGTCATGCCGTCGCCGGTCCCTGCGGATTGCCGCATCCCGATGTGTCCGATGGCGACAGCGAACTGAAGCGGCTTTACATTCTCGAAGACGCGCACAACGGCGGTTGGGGCGGTCAGTTGTTCCAGACCGTGCTGGACTGGCAGCGGCGCAATGGTCCGCGCACATTGTGGATCGGGGTGTGGAGCGAAAACTTCGGCGCACAGCGGTTCTACGGCCGCTACGGATTCGAACAGGTCGGCGAATATCTGTTTCCGGTCGGCGGCACGCTTGATCATGAATTCATTCTGCGCCGCAGGGCGGATCCGGCCTGAATGTCGAAGGATCCAGCGCTTCGGCCGAAGGTATTGCTGGTCCACGGCATCTGGAATGCCAGGCACTGGCTTGCGCCGTTTGCGGTGCGGCTGCGGCGCGAAGGCCTGGCGTCCGAGCTGTTCGGCTACGACAGCGTGCTGCGCGATCCGGCGCATGCCGGCGACCGTTTGATCGAACGTCTGCGCCGAAAGCCGGTCGCGCTGCTGGTCGGCCACAGCCTTGGCGGCCTGATCATCCTTGAAGCCCTGCGCCGGGCGCCGGAGCTGGCGGTAACGCGCGTGGTCTGTCTGGGCTCGCCGCTGTGCGGCAGTGGGGTGGTGGCGGCGATGTCCGGCCGTCCGCCGCTCCCGCTGCTGCTGGGGCGCAGCCGCAGCATCCTCGAAACCGGCTGTGCGCCGTGGCAGGGCCCGGCGGCGGTGGGCGTGGTCGCCGGCAACCGTGCGCGCGGGGTTGGCGGCTGGTTCACGCGCATGGACGGCGAGTCCGACGGCACCGTCAGCGTGACCGAAACCCGCCTTCCGGGGCTCACTGACCATTGCATCGTTCCCGCCAGTCACAGCGGGCTGGTGATGTCCGCCGATGCCGCGCGTCAAACCGTCCGTTTTCTGCTCCACGGTTATTTCGATCCCCAACCGGCCGCAGCGGCGGCGGGATCGGGGTAAAATCGCTGGCTTGGCATTCGCACAGGTTCCGGGCATTCATGGGTAGAGGTCCTTCCATCGAGTCGCGTAAAAACGCGGTCGACTCCCAGCGCGCCAAGATCTTCACCAAGATCATTCGTGAAATCGGCGTCGCCGCGCGCGCCGGCGGCGGCGATACCGCCATCAATCCGCGCCTGCGCACCGCGATCGACAAAGGTCTCTCGGTCAACATGTCGAAAGACGTGATCGAACGCGCGATCAAAAAAGCCACCGGCGAACTCGAAGGCGTCGAATACGAAGAAGTGCGCTACGAGGGCTACGCGCCCGGCGGCGTCGCGGTGATCGTCGATTGCCTCACCGACAACAAAGTCCGCACCGTCGCCGACGTGCGCCACGCCTTCAGCAAATGCGGCGGCAATATGGGCACCGAAGGCTCGGTGTCGTTCATGTTCAAAAAGTTCGGCGTGCTGTCGTTCGCAGCGGGCGCGGATGAAGATGCGATCACCGAAGCGGCGATCGACGCCGGCGCCGACGACGTGGTGGTGTATGCCGAAGACGGCGCTATCGAGGTGATGACCGCGCCGGATGCGTTCGTCGCCGTAAAAGTAGCGATGGAAACCGCCGGTCTCAAACCCGATCTTGCCGAAGTGTCCTACCGCGCCGACAACGACATCGCGGTGTCCGGCGACACCGCGCAGCAGGTGGTGAAACTGCTGCGCTGGCTGGAAGATCTGGACGATGTGCAGAGCGTATATTCCAACGCCGATCCCGGCCACGACGCGTATGCATGAGACGGGAAGAGGCAGACGGGACACGAGGCGAATGACGCAGTGCAGATCCCCCGTGATTCGTCTCCGGTCTGCCATTTCCCGTCTCCCGACCCCATGACCCGCATCCTCGGCATCGATCCCGGTTCGCAGCGCACCGGTGTGGGCATCATCGATGTCGACGCGGCGGGCAAGACCACGCATGTCTTCCATGCGCCGTTGAATCTGCTGTCCGCCGACGAGGACACCCGCGACAATTTTCCGCTGCGGTTGAAGCGTCTGCTTCTAGGGATGAGCGACATCATCGACATCCATCGTCCCGACGAGGTTGCGATCGAAAAAGTTTTCATGGCGCGCAACCCGGATTCTGCGCTCAAGCTCGGTCAGGCCCGCGGCGCTGCGATCTGCGCCGTGGTCCAGCGCGATCTGCCGGTGCACGAATACTCGGCGAAAGAAGTGAAGTTAGCGGTGGTCGGCAGCGGCGGCGCGGACAAGGCGCAGATCCAGCACATGGTCGGGATGATGCTCAATCTCAAAGGCAAGCTGCAGGCCGACGCCGCCGATGCGCTGGCGATCGCCATCACCCATGCGCACGTGCGCGCTACTGCGCTGCGCCTGGGCGTGAACGCGCGTCAAGCGTGGAGGAAGTGATCCTATGATCGGACGTCTGAAAGGCATCCTTATCCACAAACAGCCGCCTTGGGTGAAGCGGCGCGCTTGCGAGGCATTGCCTCGCGCGCCGCTGAACGCCCGGCCAAGCATGGCCGGGCAGGACTTTCCGGAGCCGAATCCGTATCGCCAAGGATGGCCGTCGTATCCGTCGTGGTCGGGGGTGCTGTCGTGATTGGTCGTTTGAAAGGCATCTTGATCCACAAACAGCCGCCATGGCTGGTCATCGATGTCCACGGCGTCGGCTACGAGCTCGAAGCGCCGATGAGCACCTTTTACGATCTTCCCGAGATCGGCCGCGAAGTGGCGCTGTTCACGCATTACGCGCAGAAAGAAGACAGCGTTTCGCTGTACGGCTTCCTGCGCGATGCCGAGCGCAGGCTGTTCCGCGACGTGCAGAAAGTCAGCGGCATCGGCGCCAAGATCGCGCTGGCGGTGTTGTCGGGCACGAGCGTCGATGAATTCGCGCGGCTGGTGCAGACCGGCGACGTGGCTGCGCTGACCCGCATCCCCGGCATCGGCAAGAAAACCGCCGAACGCATGATCGTCGAGCTGCGCGACCGGGCTGCGGATTTCGTATCCAGCGGCGCCACATCGAGTCTCGGCATCGGTGGCGATGCGCAGTCAGAAGCCACCAGTGCGCTGCTGCAGCTGGGCTATAAACCGGCGGATGCCGCGCGCATGGCGCGCGATGCCACCGCACCGGGCGACGATGCCGCCGCCATCATCCGCAAAGCGCTGCAGTCCGCGCTGCGCTGATCCCCGCTTTCTTTCACGTACCGAGGGCCTTCACAGGCATTCTCTCCGATGAGTACTTCCAGTTCCCAAGACTCTTCCCAGCACGCCAGCGGCCACGCATCGGCCAGCATGGTCGCGCTGGTCGCCGGCGCAGTCGGCGTGGTGTTCGGCGACATCGGCACCAGCCCGCTGTACACCATCAAGGAAATGTTCCATCCGCACTTCGGTCTGGTGCCCGACGCGGCAACGGTCAAGGGTCTGCTGTCGCTCGGTTTCTGGTCGCTGCTGCTGGTGGTCACGCTGAAGTACGTGATCGTGATCATGCGTGCCGACAACGAAGGCGAGGGCGGCATCATGGCGCTCACTGCGCTTGCGCAGCGCAGCCTCAAGTCCGGCTCGCGCATGAGTTACATCGTGGGCATCCTCGGCATTTTCGGCGCGGCGCTGTTTTTCGGCGACGGCATGATCACCCCGCCGATCACCGTGCTCGGCGCGGTCGAGGGTCTGGAAGTGATCTCGCCGGTGTTCAAACAATGGGTGGTGCCGATCAGCCTGGTAATTTTGTGCGGGCTGTTCGCAGTCCAGCGTTTCGGCACCGCAAAAGTCGGCAAAGCCTTCGGCCCGATCATGATCACCTGGTTCGTAGTGATCGCAGCGTTCGGTGTCTACAACATCGCCCAGAATCCGAGCGTACTCAAGGCCATGAATCCCTACTGGGCATGGAATTTTTTCGCCACCCACAATTGGCATGCGCTGTTGATCCTCGGCGCGGTGGTGTTGACCGTCACCGGCGGTGAGGCGCTGTATGCCGACATGGGCCACTTCGGAAAAAAACCGATCCGCTGGGGTTGGTTCAGTTTTGTTCTGCCTGCACTGGTACTGAATTACTTCGGTCAGGGCGCGGTGCTGTTGGAGAATCCGCAAGCCGTTGTCAATCCGTTTTACATGTCGATCCCCGAGTGGGCGCAGATTCCGATGCTGGTGTTGGCCACGGTGGCCGCAGCGGTCGCTTCGCAGGCGGTGATCACCGGCGCCTTTTCCGTGACCCGTCAGGCGATCCAGCTGGGCTATCTGCCCCGGCTGGCGATCAAGTACACCTCCAAGGACACCATCGGCCAGATCTATGTGCCGTCGATCAACTGGATGCTGCTCGCCGCGGTCATCATGCTGGTGTTCGCGTTCCGCAGTTCTACCGCGCTGGCCACGGCGTATGGCCTATCGGTGACCGGCACCATGCTGATCGATACGCTGCTGCTGGCGATCGTCGCGTATACGCGTTGGCCCGACACCCGCAAATGGGTATTGCCGCTGTGCGCAATGTTTCTGGTGATCGATCTGGCATTCCTGATCGCCAACGGTGCGAAGCTGTTCTCCGGTATCGGCGCCTGGGTGCCGCTGTTCATCGGCATCGGCGCATTCACGATGATGCGCACCTGGCGTCGAGGCCGCGAGCTGTTGCACGCCGAAATCCGCAAGGAAGGCATCCAGCTCGACAGCTTCCTGCCCGGCTTGATGCTGGCCCCGCCGGTACGGGTGCCGGGCACCGCGGTGTTCATGACTGCCGACAAGACCGTGGTTCCGCACGCGTTGATGCACAACCTCAAACACAACAAAGTGCTGCACGAACGCAACGTGTT
>JAYVSK010000239.1:0-18758 GCA_043775395.1 Lysobacter sp.
AGCATGGCGGACATGTCCGCCGACAGCGTGCGCATATCGATGCCCAGCGCGGCGGCCTTGTCGCGGTCGATTTGCACCTCGATCCGCGGCTTGTCGATCTTCAGATCCTTGTCGAGGAAAATGAAGCGCTTGCTGGCATACGCTTTCGCCAGCACCGCATCGGCCAGCTCCTGCAGCTGCTGCAGCGAACCGATGCCGCCGATTACGAATTCGCCGCCGCCGTCGCCGCCGGCGCTGGGCAGCGCGGGCGGAATCAACGCGAATACATTCAGGCCGGTGACTTCGGCCATCTTCGGCTGCAGCGTCTGTTCCAGCACCTGTTTGGTCGAGCGCGTGCGCTCGCTCCACGGTTTCAGCACGAAACCCGCGATCGCGCTGTTGCTGGCGCCGCCGCCGCCGAAGCCGCCGTTGAACAGGAAGTAGTTCTCGACTTCGGGTACGCCCTTGGCGATCTTGGTCACTTCTTCGGTGTAGCGCTCGACATAGTCCAGCGTCGCCGATGGATCGGCGCTGCCGATCGAGAAAATAAAGCCCTGATCCTCCGGCGGTGCCGGTTCTTTCGGTGACAGCATGTACAGGAAGATGCATGAAGCAAAGACAATAGCGCCGAACACCGCGATCACGCCCTTGGTATCGAGCGCACTGTGCAGTTTGCGCTGATATCCATGGCGTAGACGGTCGAAGCGTGCATCGAGCCAGCGTTGAAACCGGCTGCTGCTGCCATCGGCATGCGGCTTGAGCATTTTCGCGCTCATCATCGGCGACAGCGTCAGTGCGATCACGCCCGACAGCAGCACCGAGCCGGCCAGCGTGAACGCGAACTCGGTGAACAGCACGCCGGTCAGGCCGCCCTGGAAACCGATCGGCAGATACACTGCAACGAGTGTCGTGGTCATCGCCACCACCGGCCATGCGAGCTCGCGCGCGCCGCGGATCGCCGCATCGCGCGGCGACATGCCTTCTTCGATATGGCGGTGGATGTTCTCCAGCACGATGATCGCATCGTCGACCACGATGCCGATCGCCAGCACCATCGCCAGCAAAGTCAGGAGATTGATGGTGAAGCCCATGATTAACATCAGGAACAAAGTGCCGACCAGCGACAGCGGCACCGTCACTGCGGGAATCAGCACGCTGCGGAACGACCCCAAAAACAGATAGATGACCACGATCACGATGATGACCGCTTCGATGATGGTACTGATGACTTCGTCGATCGCGTCCTGGATGGCCTTGGTGCTGTCGTAGGGAATCGTGCCGACCATGCCCTCGGGCAGCTGTGGAATGATGTCCGCATCCCACGCTTTGCGCACGGCTTTGATCACATCCAGCGAGTTGGCGTCCGGCGATACGTAGATCGCCATGAATGTAGCGGCCTGACCGTTGATGCGCACCGATGTGCCGTAGTTTTCGGAGCCCAGCACCACGTCGGCGACATCGCCAAGGCGCACGATGGCGCCATTCTCCTCACGGATGACCAGTCCCCGGAATTCGTCCGGGGTGCGCAGATCGGTGCGCGCGGTGAGATCCACCGACACCATCTGGCCCTTGGTCGAACCCAGCGCGGACAGCACGTTGTTGTTGCGCAGTGCGGCGTCGATATCGCTGGCGGTAACTTTCAGCGCGGTCATGCGATCGGGTTTCAGCCAGACGCGCATCGCAAACGAGCCGGCGCCCAGAATGTCGGCACGCTGCACACCCGGCACTGTGACCAGCTTCGGCTGGATCACGCGGGTCAGATAATCGGTGATCTGATTATTGTTCAGACGTTCGCTGGCGAACGACACGTACATCGCCGCGATCTGCTGGCCCTGCTGCAGGTCGATGACCGGATCTTCCGACTCCTGCGGCAGCTCGCCGCGCAGTTTGTTGATCTTGGCCGAGATCTGGGTCAGAGCTTCGTTGGGATCCTGGTCAAGACGGATATAGGCCTGGATCGTACTGACGCCCGCTGCGCTGGAAGACGTGAGATATTCGATGCCCTCCGCGCTGGCGATCTCGCGCTCCAGCGGCGTGGTGATGAAGCCCTGGATGAGATCTGCATCGGCGCCGAAATACGTCGTGTTGACGTTGACGACCGCGTTCTGCAGCTCCGGATACTCGCGCACGTTGAGCGAGTTGAACGCGCGCAGACCGAACAGCAGAATGAACAGGCTGACGACGACCGCAAGCACGGGCTTGTTGATGAAGATATCGGTGAATTTCATCGTGTTCTCCCGTGCATCGCGCACGACGCTGGGTGGAGTAGGGCGGTGAATGCGGACATGGCTTGGCGTGCGCCGCAGCGTCAGCTGTTGTCGGGTTTCGGCGCGCTTTCCGCCGACGGTTCGACCTTGTTGTTGATGGTCACTACTGCATCGTTGTGCAGTTTCAGCAGGCCGCTGGTCACCACGCGCTCGCCGGGCTTCAGGCCGTCGGTCACCGCGACCAAATCGCCGCGCGTGGCGCCGGTCTTGATGAAGCGCTGCTGGACCACAAGTTTGACGCCGGTCAGCGGCTTGCCGTCCATGCCTTTCTCGTCCGGGCCGTAGCGCGTTTCACGGACCACGAACACGGCGTTGCCGTAGGGGTTGAAGCTGACCGCAGTCTGCGGAATCACCACCACCGACTGTTGGCCGCCAAGGTCGAAACCGACCTTGGCGAAGGTGCCGGGACGCAGTGCGCTGTCGTCGTTGGCGAAGGTCGCCTGTACTTTCACGCTGCGGGTTTCGGTATCGATCAACGGCTCGATCGCAGTGATCCGACCATCGAAGTTCCTGCCCGGCAGCGAGTCGAGGGTTGCGCGGATCGTCGCGCCCTCTATCAGCTGATCCATACGCTGCTGCGGCAGCGTGAAGTCCAGGAAGATCGGGCTGATCGATTGCAGATTGACGATCGGGCTGCCCGGTGCGATGTACTGGCCCAGATTCGCTTTGCGAATGCCGAGCGTGCCGTCGAACGGGGCGCGGATGGTTTTTTGCGCAATCAACGCACGCTGCGCCTCGACCTGCGCGAGCGCCGATGCCGCATCGACCGCGCGCTGTTCGACGTCGGCCAGCGATACGAGTTTCTGCTGGCCCAGTTCGCGCCAGCGGTCGCGCTGCGAGACCGCAAGCTTTGCAGCAGCATCCAGCGCGCGCAGCGTGGCTTCTTCATTGGCAGTATTCAGACGTACCAGCACGGTGCCCGCTTTCACGCGCTGACCGGGATTGAACAGAATCTCGCGGATCACGCCGCCGGCTTCGGTGGTGACATCCGTCCCATTCACCGCGACAAAGGTGCCGACGGCTTCTGCGCTATCGCGCCAACGCTCTGCTTTGGCAACAGCGACGCTGACCGACGCCGGCGGCTGCGATTTGGTGTCGAAATACTGGTGCATACGCGCGTTCAAAAAAGCTTTCACGCCGAACACGCCCCCAAACACCACCATCGCGCCGACCAGCATCCAGAGCATTCTTTTTTTCGAAGACGGCCTTCGCGACGCTGCGCGGCGATTATCGAGAGGAGGATCTTTGAAACGCTCCTGATTGAGGCGGGACTCATCAGGGAGGATCGGATGGTTGTGGTCGGTCATGGAGAAACCTCGGAGCGAAGTGCGATCGCGGCGGTGGGCGTGCCGGTATCGGGATGACGCTGTGGACATGCACTGTCGAAAACCGCCTGGCAGAGCCGCGTGTTGAGCGCGTCCAGGGCGGCATCGTCGGCGGGGTCGAACAGCGGCTGCCATCCATAGCCGTTGAGCAGAAAATGCAGATGTTTCATCAGCAGCCGGTAGGGATCGCCCAGCGCATGCGCTTCGAGCAGTCCCTCGGTGTGGCTTAGCGTATGCATCCCCAGACACAGCGTCCAAGGCCCGATCGTCACGGCCTGCGGCGACAGACCGATATCGGCGCGCAAATCGCCTGCAGCAATCGCGCTTTCGACGATGCCATCAATCATCGCCCCCAGCGGTGCACTGGCCTCCAGCGAGCGTTGCCGGGCCTGCGCGGATGCTGCGCCCCAGATCACATCGGTCCAGACGAACTGGGCCAGACGGAAGTGTTCTGGCTGCTCACGGATGACTATCAAATCAGCCAAGGCGATCGCCACCATGCGTTCACGGCTTGGGCCATCCCAACGCGCTGCGCGTTCGAAAAGATCGACCCGGCTCAGGCAGTTGCGGGTGGCGAGCGTGACCAGCAGATCTTCCTTACTGGCGAAATGCTGATACAGCGTGCCGATGGCGTAGTCGCATTCTTCGGCGATACGGGTCATCTGCAGGGACAGCAATCCATCACGTTGGATCAAGGCCTGTGCCTTGTCGAGAAACCGATGTTCGCGTTCGCCGCGCTCGCGCACGCGGCGGTCTTTGGTACTCATGATGGGGCAGCTGCCAACCGATGGAATTCAAATATTGAATTCAATTCAATATTTGAGCAATCATTATTTTATGAATGAAAGGGTTCCATTGATGTACGCCGTGACCCACGACAGGCCGTGCCATGGCTTTCTGAAAACAAAAAACCCGGCAGCCTGCGCTGCCGGGTTTGAAAGAGCTCAAGCGACCCGCGCGGGCGCGGGCAGCGGCTCAAGTCAAGGCGAAGCTTTGCGGCCTGCTGTCTTGTCCGCATTCTCTGCCTCAACCTGCACGGTGGCGGCGACGGTCTCGAACTGGCCCTTGGCAATGTGGGCAATGGCTTCGCTGGTTTTCACGCTACAACCGAACACTTGCTGGCCGGAGAGGATGCTGCGCTCGACGTTTTCGCGTGCCATCTGCACGCCTTTCGGCCACACGGTTTTCAAGGCATCCATATCGCGCACTTCGGCCAGCTCACCCCAGAACGCAAACGCAGCGCTCATGTTTTCTTCGAGGGTCGAAAGCTGCAGGCCGAAGACGGCTTGGGTATTTTCCAGAGCAAGACGGCCAACCTGGGCCGAAGTGTCGGCGAACTGGCGGGTCGAATTGCTGAACTGATGGCTGAAGGGGTTGTTGTACTGCTGGTACATGGCGGGCTCCTGAGGCTTGTTGGCCGGCAGGGGATGCCGGTATTTGTGCGGTGCAACATAGCGCTGTTTTTGTTGCACCGCAACATTATCCGACAAGCGGCCCTTGAAACATTCAGATTCTTTGAAATTCATGATTGCGCATCTCCTCAGTGAGGAATAGCGGGATGGATTCAACCGCGATATCTGCAGCCCGAGGTGCAGGTTTCATGGACCACCACTTCGCTCAGCAAAGGCAGCACCGGCTTGAGCTGGCGCCAGATCCAGAGCGCCAGACGTTCGCTGGTGGGGTTATCGAGGCCTTCGATATCGTTGAGATAGTGATGATCCAACTGGTCGTAGAAAGGCATGAACGCCGCCTTGATGTCGGCAAAATCCATGACCCAACCGGTCTGCGGATCGATCTCGCCGCTCACGTGCAGTTCGACCCGGAAAGAATGGCCGTGCAGCCGCGCGCACTTATGTCCGGGCGGGACGTGCGGCAAGCGATGCGCCGCTTCGATGGTGAAAATTTTGAAGATATCCATGCAGGCGCCGGATCGGAGGGGAAGGCCGCATAGGTGCCACTGCGGACCGCGATGATCGTCGTTGACGCTCATTGGCGTCTCGGGAATGCAATCAACCGCGTGGATAATAGGAGGGCTGGACAATTGACTTGGTGGCTATGGGTGCCTCCGAAAAGTCAGCCCAAGTCATTGATAAAAAATAATAAATTGAAGGTAGAAAACTATAGTTACCGCAAGAGTTACCGTTTATTAATAGCGCCGCCGCCGGTTGACGACATCACCCTAATTTTCGAGTGCTGATGCGCGATTGTATCCAATCCGTAACTTCCGTGGCCGGCCACGCGGTGGTGTGCTTTGTTAGCTTGACTCCTTTAGGAAAATCACCGCTCTCGATGAGGCGATAGATCGTCGACCTGCTGAGCCCCGTCAATGAGGTCACCGCAGGCATCCGCAGCATCTGCCCAAGTGGAGCGCCGACCGTTTGCAGTACTGTCACGCTTCTGGTTCGATTGTTGAAAGCGCACTCAAAGCCAACCGCTCCTCGCGCCACTGGCGCGCACGTCGGCGATATTCGGCGGCATTGATGAGCAGCCCGTTGACCTCTTTCGACACGCGGTTCTTCGTCGCGATCCATCACGGCGACATCGATATCCTGAAACTGGTCCGGCAGGAACTCATGAATCGCGGCCTCAACGGCGACGGCCGCTGGGTCGGATTCGCGAAAGCGGGCGAACTGCTCGGGGTATAGTCCAACCGCGCCTTCCCCGATTAATGGCACCCGGCGTGACGCAGGTCCGCCGGGTGTTGTCGCGTCTGCGGCCTGCGATCCGCAGCGCCATCGATACGCGCGCGCATAGCCGCGCTATCGTATCGCTCAGGCCCGTCGCACTGCCTGCTTAAACACCCATCGCGTAGCCTCGATTCGCTGCCCTGCGCGCCTGTCGCCGCCACCTCGGCGGCGTTGGCGTTGGTGGCGTTCCGAATACCTCATGGACTTTTTCAAGGAGAACGCGATGAACGTGTACAACATGCAAGTGACTGCGCTGCGCGCTGCGATGCTGACCGTGACGATGCTGGCATTGCCTTCAATGGCTTGGGCATGCTGCCCGTCCGATGGCAATACCTCGCTGAAGGCCGCGCGTGGATTGGGTGAATCCGCGCCCGCCGCGCTCGATCTGGCTGACGATGCGGCGTGGCAAGTTTACGAGTTTGAGCGCGACGGCGTTCGTTACACGCAGGTCAACGATAGCGCTGGCAATGTGCGTGCAGCAGTCGGTCGGATCGGTGAGACGGCGTGGGTCTTGCCGATTGGGCGCGATGCGGATCGCGTGCGGCTACGTGGCGATGCGTTACCGGCAGGCAATGCGCGCGTGCTGCTGCGCTCGAAAGAAGTCGAGGTCATGCTGATCGAAAACGGCGCGACGCAATACTGGTGGGTGCGTGCGCTGAAGTCGGCCGACTAAGGCATGGGCTGGGGTTCGGACACCAAGAACCCGATGCGATGCGTATGACGGTGCTGAAAGGTGCCGTCATATGCCCGCGCCAGCATCGCTAACTCTTGTAACGCGCGCTGTGTGTCTGAGGTGAGCGCGAAGCTGGTCGTCGGCGAACAGTCGATAAACACGGTGAGCCCCTTGCGCCCACCGCGCCGCCATTGGCGCACGCGCAGGGTGTACTCGGTCGGTGTCATCGCGGCCAGCAGGTCCATGCCGCTGCAAATGGCGCGGTAGGCGGCCAGCTGCAACGGCAGGCTCAGCGGTGGACGTTTGGAGGAGGTGGGGCTGGGCACGATGCATTGCAGGTAAACGCGACCGGTCCACCGCTCCTTGAAATACTCCGACAGCAACACTGCGTGCAAGCCGTAGGTCTCGATCTCGAAGGGGTAGAGCAGTTCACTGTGTCGCTGCAAAGCGCGGGAGGACTCCACGCCCGCCGAGATGGCATCCATTGCCTGTCGGTACAGTCCCTCATTTTTGAGCGTCTGCGCCACCGCGTTGCGATACGCATCGAGATCATCTCGAGCATATGCCAGCGTCAGTGCCTTCTCGCGGAATTGCTGCTCGAACGACTGAACGATGCTGCGCACTGCGCCCATCGTTCGTGCCTCCTCATGCGCGTGCTGTTGTTGCAATTGCATGACAAGCAGTTCATTGCGCAGGGATTCGCCTGAGCGTTCGTGCAATCTGGATAAATAGACGCCCCCTACGAGGAAGATCGCAGACGCGATCGCGAGAACGATCTGGGCCATCAGGACGGCGTCGTCCGCAGCGCCAGCCAGTTCGATGCGCGGCAAAGCGAATGCAATCGCAGCACTCACTAGCAGTGTGCCAATCGCTGCGCCATGCCAACCGTGGAGGAGGGTCAAATATGCGATGGCGATCAGCATCAACGCCAACGGAATTACCCGTACTGTCAGACCTTGCACACCCGGAATCAATGCAGCTGCATAGAGTGCCGCGATGGTCAGCGTCGCGATGGCGATGCTCTGTGTGATGTGGCGGCGAGTGTTGTGCCACTCTCCGCGCTGTCGCCATAAGAAGCAAGGGAGTAATACAAGCATGATGCCGAAATAATCGCCAATCGCAAAGCGAACAAAATAATCGAGACTGATATTTGGAGGGGGCCCTTGCAGCGAATAGTTCAAAGTGATTGTCCAGGCCGACTTCATTACTGCAGCGGCGATCGCTATCACGGGCAGCCAGAGAATCATGTCCCGCGCGCTAGCGAGCTTCTTCTGGGAGTAATACGGGACGAGCGAATAAACAGGAATGAATAGGAATGGGCTTAGGTATGCCCATTGCATGCTGTACTGTTCGGCCTTGGGGATGCGCATATTCAACAATGCAGCGGCATCGCCTGCGAACACATAGGGCCAATAGCGGGTGGGTACCAACAACAGGCAGGCAAGGCGTAACCCGGCCGGCAGGTACCATTGGTCGAC
The DNA here is from genome assembly GCA_043775395.1 of Lysobacter sp. Taxonomy (GTDB): domain Bacteria; phylum Pseudomonadota; class Gammaproteobacteria; order Xanthomonadales; family Xanthomonadaceae; genus Lysobacter_I. Next base: position 8,410 of record JAYVSK010000239.1, read on the forward strand.
GGAAAATCGCTACAAAACTGAGAATCCGACGCAATAGGCAGCACCTATTGCTAGGCCTCGCCCGATTGTTTTCCACGCCTGTGCGTCCATGCCGCTCCCTGTTCCGTCTGCCCCAATAGACGCTTATCGTCTTACGGGGGAATCGTCATTGTGTCAACGGCTTGCATGGCTTTCTACTGCGCGGCTCTTACAACCAGCCGACCACCGCGCCGCGCAGCGCCAGTTCCGGTGTCGTCGGGTCTTCGACCAGGATGCGGTCTTTTTCGGTGTCCTGCATACACAGCCCCCAACCTTCGCGGCGAATCTGGATGCGGCGTATGTGCGGCCGTCCATGCAGCGTGAAGGCGTACAGGCCGCCATCGACGACCCGGTCCAGCGTCAGCGTGCGGACATCGATCAGCACGACTGTGCGCGGCGGAATCAACGGCATCATCGCCTCGTTAGGCTGAAACGTCCAACGCACCTCGTCCAGTGGGGTCATGCCGATTTTCAGGCGCACAAGAAACTCCGGTAGCAGGATGAAACCGGGGCCGTCGCCGTAGTCGAACGAGTGCAGCCGGTCCACCGCGAGGTGTCCGTTCGGCACCGTGCCAGCCCCGATCCCGTTACGCGGAATGCAGCCGGACAGTAGCAGGCGTGCATACGGCTCGCTGATCCGTTCCGGCGGTACGCCCAGCATCTCCGCAACGATCGGCGCGCGGCCTGCCGGAATCGGACGCCGGCCACACCGCCATTGCGAGACATAGGCATCGACGACGCCCGCGCGCTTGGCGACCTCGCTGCTGCGTGTCTTGGTCGCATCCAGCGCTTCGATGAAGGCCCGCGTGTACTTGTCCATGCCGGAAGTGTTTTGCCTACTGATAGTGGGACAACGTATATCAGAAATAAATTGACATTGGAACAATAGCAATGCTACTAATTTCATAAAGCGGATTTCCAGCCGGGCGCAACTGACGCCCATTGACGCAAGGAGGGGGCAGGATGCAGGTCATCACGTGGCGGGGCCGGGGGGCGCTATGCCCTGTAGACAGGCCCAAGGTTGTTATCCGTTGCCATCAAGCGGATCGGATCGGTCTGGGCATCGTTTCGCCGGCCGATATCCCCCTGATCTTCGGGGGCGCATGAATGGACAGTATCGACTGCGCCATCGGCGAAAAACTCAGCTTCGGCGATGACATCCGAATCGGTCTCACCGGACGCATCGACGACGTTTTGTACGTGTACATAGATGCTGCAAGCGCTCATGCGCTTGAGGGCGGCGATGGATTCCACGCGAGCGCGCCGTGCCGTCTTGGATATCACGCGCATGTCCTCGTATTGCGCAACCACGACAGTTTCGAGATCGGGCCGGTGCGCATTGAGATCGCGGACGTGCGCATCGACATCGACGGCGCGCAGGCACTCCGCGACGTGCGCCTGCGGATTGATGCGCCCAAAGCGATGGCGTGGGTGCGGCACCGCTGCGTCCGGGATGCAGATGGCGACAGACGCAAAGAGCGCGCGACATGCTGACCCTGACCCGCCGTACCGGCCAGACCATCTACGTGGGTGATGACATCTGTATCACCGTCTACGACCGGTTGCGCTATCACGTCATGATCGGGGTGTTGACGCCAGTGAATGCGCGCATCCAGTTCGGCGAAGCATACTTGCGTCCCGCGATTCTTCCGGACGGCGAGCGGTTCTATCTGCTGACGATGCTGAGCCAGGACGCCTTCTGGATCGATACTGTCAAAGTCCGCGTCCGCTTCAACCCCACCTACCTGAGCGCCGCATCATTGCGCATGCGCCAAGTGAAGATCGATATCGACGCGCCGCAGTCGGTCGATATCTACCGCGAAGAAATTTATCTGCGCCGGCTGCAAGACGCTGGCAAGCGGCTGCCCGCCATGCCTTTTTCGGCGTGGCTACATCGGGCGAATCTTGCGGTATCCCATCGTGCGGCGGCATAGCGCGCCGTGCGTCGAAAGCGGTGGCGGTTTTCATGGCTGGATGTGGTGCTGTTGATCGCAAAAAACTTGTTTTTATTTGTGCTGCTGACATTCTGTTGAACCCTGTGTCGATTGCCAGACGCTTCTGGCATCAGACGCGATGTCTAGGTTGACTGACGCAGTCTCAAAGGGTGATATCGCCTCTCGCCACAATGCAATGGGGGGAGCGGTTTGATGATTGATCGGCAAGGCGTGTCGCTATGGCGCTGATCTATGCAACTACACGCAGGAAAAATACGTGAAGCAATCACAGGGGAGTGTCGAGATGAGCGAAAAACAGGGCGATATGTGCAGCATGGGTGCTGCGGTACGGAATCGACTGGCTGCCGGGCTTCTGTTGCTCGTGGTCTCGATCTTGCTGCTGCCGGTTGGCGTAGTGCTGCGCGACAGTCTCGCCGGCTCGCCAGCAGCGAACGGCTTTTTGATCGCGCCGGACACGGTCTCGGACAGCGTCACCGCCACGCCCGCACAACTTCGCGTGGCCGAGTCCGGTGCGGCGACCTATTCGATTCCCCTGTTCACCGTGCCCGGCACCGCAGGCGTCGCGCCGCAGCTGTCGCTTGGCTATTCCAGTCAAGGCGGTAGCGGTCCGGTTGGCATGGGCTGGTCGATCGGCGGCCTGTCGTCGGTGTCCCGCTGCCGCGCAACCCGCGAGTCGGGCGACTTCATCGTCGGCGGTGTCGTCACCGACGGCAATCCCGCGCCCGTCAATTTCTCTGCGACCGACCGCTATTGCCTTGATGGCCAGCGTCTGCTGCCGGCCGACGACGGGGCCGCGTGTCCCGCCGTCTCCGGCATGACAGCGGAGAACTTGCGCACCGAACTGCAGTCGTTCCAGCGCGTGTGCGCATACACGCCCAGCGGCGGCGCTGCCGGCGTGGCGTTCTTTACCGTTGAGCGCAAGGACGGCTCCACCAGCTGGTATGGCGATCGTGACAACAGCTTGTCCGCCAATCGCGCGGATGGCTACGTCAACAGCACCGCACCGGGCAAGGAAGCGTTCGCGCTGAGCTGGGCGCAGACCCGATTTCAGGATTCCACTGGAAACTACATCGACTATCTCTATAGCGAAGGCACAGCGCCGGAGAGTCCGGGCGAGCACCTGATCAGCAAGGTGCGCTACACCGGCAAGTCCGTGCTGGCCGGGCAGGCGGGCAGCGTCAAAGCGCCCTATGCCGAAGTCGTCTTCACCTACAACCCGATCGTTTTCGACAACCGCGCCTATGTCGCCGGTGGTCTGATCCGCAGCCGCAGCCAGCTGCAGAGCGTCACCTCGCTGGTCGACCACGACGACGATGGCAGCTTCAGCGCCGTGCGTCACTACGCATTGAGCTATCTGCGCGGCCGCACCGCCCAGGTCTTGACCAGCCTGCAGGAATGCCGCGATGCCACGCTGCAGGTGTGTGCGGCACCGACCACCTTCGAGTGGAGTACGGCGCGCGTCAACGACGCGGATACCAACCTGTTCCAGACTTGGGAGCCCACCGCCACGGTGCCCAACGGCAGTCTGACGAAGTTCGAGGGCATGAAATTCGGCGACATCGACGGCGACGGCCGTCAGGACATGGTGTGGCTCAAGGACGGCTCCTCCGGCGACAGCTGCGTCTCCAAACAGGTCAACCTGCTGTACGCGCGGCTGGATGCCAACGGCAGCCCTACGCTGCAGAACGCGGGGATGGTCTTCTGCGCGCCCAATGGCCTGTACTGGAGCCCGCAGGATTACAGCTGGTTTCTGCTCGATTACGACGGTGACGGCCGCGACGATTATTTCCAGCGCACCGACACGGCGTGGATCGGCTATCGCGCCACCGGCAATGCGGCGCAGCCCTTCGATACCACGGTCAATCTGCTCGCCGGGCTGACTCAGCCAATTCCCTCCGGCGCGGATAAATTCTCCGAGCCGCAGCAGGCCGACCTCAACGGCGACGGTCTGACCGATCTGGTCTATCCCTCCGGCGGCGGACTGGTCGCGCGGATCATGGAGCGCGGCGGCAGCTACGGTTTCCGCTGGGGTGCGCCGCGCACGGTGTCGTTGTCGGCCGACGGCTGCACCACCAGCCCATGCTTCGCCGTCACCGGGTTGTATCGCAAAAACAACTACCTGCAGTTGAACGACTTCAACGCCGATGCGCGCTCCGATCTGATCGTGAACGTGCAGGCAACCTGCAGCGGCGGCGGTGGTAGCGGCCCGCCGGGTGGTCCGCCCGGCGGCGGCAACCAACAGCAGCGCGCGGGCGGTACGACCACCGCGACGACCCTCACCACCGCCAGCGTGTGTTCGGTCGGCATGCTGTTCGCCATCGAGACCGTGTCGGCGACGACCATCACGGCCAAGCGCTACGGCACGCTCGCTGTGTCGACAGCGGCGCGGATCAGTTTTGCCGATCTCAACGGCGATGGCTTGACTGATTACGTCTATCAGGGCGAGGGCACATCGAACATCGCCGGCACCCAGCTCAATACCGGCGTGGATTTTGTGCAGGAGGAAACCTTCGTCCTCAACGGTCTGGCGAACAGTCAGCTCGTCGATGCCAACGGCGATGGGCGCGCGGATCTGCTCTACCCCGATGGCACCGGCCATCATTTCCTGGCGATGCTGGCGCAGCCTTCCGGCGTGTTCGGGCCGGCCATCGATCTTGGCAATACACTAATCGGCTGCACGGATCAGGCCTGCATCGCTAGCCGCAGCCATCTGTTCGTCGATATCGACGGCGACGGCAATGTCGAGTACATGCGGATCAAGTGGGACAACGATGCGAGTTCGCCAGTGGCGTTCTCGCGCGCCAATCCGCAGCACCGCTTCATCCCCCGCGACGCGCTGGTGCGCGTCACCAACGGCTTCGGCGCGAAGACCGGGATCGCCTATGCGCCACTGACGCTGAAGGATGTCTACCGGCCCGACAGCAACAGCCGCAACACCCAATCGAACTGGGGCCGTGGCTCGCCCGTGCAGGACGTACTGGGGCCGATGTACGTCGCCCACCGCGTCTCCAGCACCTCGGCGCAGAACGGCGACCCCAATGCGCAATCGACCGTGTATTACCGCTACAACGGCGCGAAGCTGCAGGCCGGCGGGCGCGGCTTCCTGGGCTTCCGCGAAGTCATCGCGATCGATCCCAACCAGACCGGGGGCTATGTCACCACCGCCACCCAGTACAGGCAACCGTTTCCGTTTCTCGGCCAGCCGCTGCAAACGGTCAAGCGCGCCGCGATCAATCTGGTTTATGTGCCGTCGCCGTGTCTGAACGGTGCGCCGACCGAAGGCTGCTTTGCGCCGCGCAGCCAACCCGGCGCAGATTTGGTCGGCACCGCGTTTTCGCAGAGCACGCAGTCGTGGGAAGCTCTCGCCAGCAATGGCGCGGCCTTCAATCCGGTCACGCAGGTGCCGATCCAGGTGCGTACCGCCGGCACTGTAGAAGCGGTCGCCGATCCGTTCACGGCGACGCAGACCAGTTGGGTCGCGACCACCTTCGCCTATGGCGCCAACGGCAACGTGCTGCAGACCTCGGTCGATACCTATGCTGGCAGCAGCGGTACGCCGGTCTCCACCATCACCACCAACAATGCCTACATCGACGACACCGCCGCGTGGCGTCTGGGGCGGCTGGCTGGCAGTACCGTGACGCACAAGCGTCCGGGGATGCCCGATGTGGTCCGCTCGACGTGGTTCGGCTATGCGATGACCGGCCCGAAGACTGGCCTGCTCAACGAGGAGCGCCTGCAACCGAACGTCGATGTCTGGCCGGATCTGCGCAAGGTCTACACGCTGGACGATTACGGCAATCGCCTCGCCAGCTTCGTGTGTACCCAGCAGGTGGCGGACTGTCGTTCGACCAATCTCCAGTACAACCTATGGGACTGGGAGCGCATCCACCGCTACAGCCGACAGGAGGTTGACGCGCGCGGCCGGTTCCCGGTCCGGACCATCGAACTGTTCCGGCCCAGCACCGCGACCGACCTCAACGCCGCGCCGGTCGAAACGGTCACTTCCGAAGTGCTGGCGCGCGATGTGTTCGGCAACGTCACCGAAGTGGTCGGGCTCAATAACGTGCGCAGCGTTGCAAGGTTCGGCGCGCTGGGCCGCGCCTACTACGCATGGCAGCAGTCCGATGTCACCAACACCGTACCGAACGCGACCGGCACGGTGGGCGTGAGCAATCTCACGACCTTCCGCTGGTGCAATACCGGCACCGGCGCGGTCAGCTGTCCGGCGCGCGCCAGATTCCGCGCCAAGACCACCGCGACCGCCTCGCCGACGCAGTGGGTGTACTTCGATCTGCTCGGACGCGAGGTGCTGAAGGTCTCGCAGAGCTTCAATGCCGATCTCGCCGGCAAGGACGCCAGCGGCGTGTGCATCGATTACGACGCCGTGGGCCGCGCGTACCGCACCTCGACGCCGTTCTTCCTGGCCGGCACCACCGCTGGTGGCGAGCCGGACGTGGCGAGCGTCTGCACGGCGCCGGAGCGCAAATGGGCCACCACCGAGTTCGATGTGCTGGGCCGGCCGGTGAAAGTGACCGAAGCCAACGCAGCGGTCAGCACGATGGCGTACAGCAATCTCACCACCATCGCCACCAACGCGCGCGGATTTACGAAGGTCGAGATCAAGAACGCGCTGGGCGAGCTGGCGCAGGCGACCGATGCGTCCGGCTTGAGTACGTTCTACGCCTATGACGCCGCCGGCAATCTGGGCGCAGTGACCCGCAATGCGGGGCGTGGCGCGATCACCACCTCAATGGGCTACGACGCCCTCGGCCGCAAGGTCTACATGAACGACCCGGATGCGGGTGTGCAATACATCGGCTACAACGCGGCCGGCGAGCAATTGATCGAGCATGACGGCGCGGGCATCGGCCATCAACAGCGCTACGACTTCCGCGGGCGTGTGCAGTGGCGCGGCAGTTGGTTCACCAAACCCGATGGTAGTACGCCCTGGGATCAGTCGGCGTATACGAATTTCGACACCGCGCCCAATGGCATCGGCCAGGAACAGTGCAGCTACACCGAGGGCTACAGTTACGCGAGTTGGGTCGGCCAAAGCGACAAGACCCAAGTCTGGTCGCGCTGCAACAGCTTCGACAGCATGGGCCGGGTGATCGCCAGTGCGACCTATATCGATGGCATCAGCTACACGTCTGAGGTGAAATTCGACGGGCTGGGCCGCACGCAGCGGGTGCAAGACCCCAGCGGCAATTGGCTCAAGACGGAGTTCGGCGCGCGGGGACAGGCGCTGCGGCTGTGCGAGTCCAGCGCAGGCGATACAACGGCCACCTGCGCAGCGGGCGTAGCGACCACCTACCTGGAAAATCAGGAAACCGACGCCTTCGGCAACATGGTCCGCGACACGCGCGGCGGCACTGCGGCGATGCAGACGTTCCGGCAGTACGATCCGCTGACCGGACGGTTGAGCGAGCTGTGTAGCGGCAGCAGCGCAACGAACTGCACCATCATGCGCGACCGCTATGTGTGGGATAGCGTGGGTAATCTGGCGTGGCGCGACCGCAAGGACTACGCCGAGGACTTCTGGTACGACAGCATCGATCGCTTGGATATCGCCCGGGTCAGCCGGGTCGGCACTACGAACTACGCCAGCGGCACGGGGCAAGTCACCGACTGGCAGCGTTACGACAAGCTCGGCAATGTCTGCGCGCATCTCATGCGCGGTACGGATGCGACGTGGCTCAACTACAACGGCCGCGCCGGCTGCGGACTCAATGTCGAAACCGGGACCGTCAATGGCGACATGACCGGCAGCCCGCATCAGGTGCGGCAGGTCAACGCCTACAGCAACATGGTCTACGACCGCCACGGCAACCAGACCTTCGCCGATTCCGCGAGCAGCGACAGTCAGGACCGCTCCATCCGCTATAACGCGCAGGATCAGGCTTACGAGATATTCAAGGGCACGGCCGCTGCACCGAACCGCATGGCGCGGTTCTGGTACGACCCCAGTGGCAACCGTTACAAGCGTGAGGACAGCGGCCTGGGCATCATCGGCACAAGAAGAACGCTGACCATCGGCAACTTGGAGATCGTCAGCGAGAACGGCACTACCACCTACAAACGCTACATCGGCGGCGCGCTGGTGCAGAACGTGGTGAATGGCGTGGCCGCGAACCGCTATCTGTTCAGCGATCACATCGGCAGCGTGGTCGCCGCGACCAACGAGGCGGGCGCAATCCTCGAAGGCGGAGGCTTCAACGCCTTTGGCGAGCGCAGAACCAACGGCAGCGCGACCAATATCACCACCACCGGCTTGGCCAGCACCACGCGCGGCTTTACCGGCCACGAAATGCTGGATGACGGTCTGGACGTGATCCACATGAACGGCCGCATCTACGACCCGACGCTGGGGCGGTTCCTGCAGGCCGATCCGGTCATCCAAGCGTCGGACAACCCGCAAAGCTGGAACGCCTACTCTTACTGCTTCAACAACCCGTACCGCTACACCGACCCAACCGGGATGATCGGGCAGGAAGAGCGGCAGTGGTTGGGGACAGCAGTAGCGATTGTTGTGGGTACTTTCGCGCCGCAGATCGGCTACGCGCTCTATGGGACGACGCTTGCCGCGAATGCTGTAATGATTGGTATCGTTGCCGCTGGGGGCGCCATCAGCGGCGGCATCACCGGCGGATCGCAGGGCGCGTTGATGGGGGCGTTCACCTCAGTGCTGGCTTCGGCCGGAGGTGGTAATGTCTTCGTCAGTACTTTTGTTGGAGGTGTCATCTCAGCTCTGCAGGGCGGCGATTTTGGAAGTGGCTTCATCAGTGCTGGCGTGACCGCGATGGCGGCACGTGGTATTAGCAAGATTGACAGTCATGCGGGCCAAGTCGCGGTCAGAGCATTGTTAGGCGGAACGGTATCAGCGATGACTGGTGGGAAGTTTGCCAATGGCGCCGCGATGGCTGCGTTGCAGGGGGCGCTAGAGACTACGTCAGACAACCGCTCCTTCCGAATGAAAGCTCGTCCAAAGCAGAAATTGGCAAGTACCGGCGCTCCTACAGAAGAAATTGCACAGTGGATGCTGTCTCCTGACCCTGATGAAAAGCTAAAAGCTGCCTATGCAGCCATCGAATACTTCAAAATTGTGGGGGATGGATACGGTATTGTTTATGCTCCAGGAATAGATGATTTTGGAACAATGAACCCTTTTGGAACGCTTGAGCTCGGCCCGGCTTCGTTTTACTCATGGAGTGATCTTGGGATAACGCTTGGCCATGAAATAGAGGTTCACTGGGAAAGACAATTCAAAAAATTTGGCGCTATGGATCCTGAGAGTTGGACTCAAGAATACAATATGAGAGAAGTTGAAGCGGATCGCTACGAAATTTCAAACGCTCGTAGATTTGGTATTTCTGAAGCGCAAATTAAGAACTCAGAAAAACAATTAAATAAGCATTATGGTGCCTTGACCAAAGAAAGCAGGAGGTTTGTAGATAGAGGGATTTACGATCCTCCATACTGAGTATATTTTGAACACAGTTTTCGTTTTTTTCACTTTATTGTGATAAGAAAAAACCTAATATAGGAGATTGAAATATGAAATTATCTTTTCATTTTTTAATTCTAGCCGTCGGTATTTTTTTTGCTCTTTCGGCTTGCGCTGAAAATTCAAAAAATAAAGAAATTTCCGTTCTAATTAATGACGAAGAAGAGTCAATCCTCGTGCGGGTCAATAACAATTCTATTAAGGAAAAAAAATTAAGTAATTTATTTGATTTTTCTCTTGACCAAAAAGAGTCTGGTTTGTTTTTCTTAATTAAAGATGAAAATGGAGTCGAAAAAAAACTGTGCTCCATGATAGATAAATCACGAGAAGTGGATGAAATTTTAGTTTCAGAAGTAAAGCCAAAAAAAAATCTAGAGCGGCGCTGGAGAAAAGATATGTTGGCGAGAAGATATTGTCTTTTTCCAGGAAGATATAGCCTTCGAGTTTACTTAGTGCAGGAAGGCAAAAAAATCGGATCAAACGAAATTATTTACGAAAACGTGCATAGGCCATGATGCCAATAGGCGGCTGGCTATATCGTGAGAGCGCAGATTTCATGTGAAATAATTCTGTAGAAAATCATTATTAGACGTATTGCCCGCTGCGCTAGTGTGGTGTCTCAAAAGTTCGCAGGCTAATTTTCAACCAAGAACTACACAAATTAAGCTATTTCTACGAATAAATTCATCAACTCACTTTTGAGACACCACACTAGTGTAGTGCTTCAAAAATAGTTTTTTTGACCGACAGTTGACAAGCGAAAGTGTTTGAATTGAAAGCAGGTCTCTATCTAGCGAAGGCGAGCCTTACTTTGCATGCGGTTGAGAACAGCAGGGCATGGAAGCAGGTGGGTCGGCTGATGCCAGCCG
>JAYVSK010000240.1:0-15597 GCA_043775395.1 Lysobacter sp.
TTTCGTGAGGACGAAGTGCTGGCCCAGCTCGAGGCCTCTCTGAATGGACAGGTCGTGGACCTTGTGCTCTCCGACATGGCCCCCAATATGAGTGGCGTAGTTGCGGTGGATCTGCCTCGGGCCATGCATCTGGCGGAGCTGGCGATGGAGTTCGCCGACCGTCATCTGCGGCCCGGTGGCGCCTTCCTGATCAAGCTGTTCCAGGGAGTCGGGTTCGATGATTACGTCCGGGCCTTGCGCAAGCGCTATACCCGTGTCGTCATCCGCAAGCCGGCGGCATCGCGCAAGCGGTCCACGGAAGTTTACGCTCTGGCACAGGGCAAACATCAGGCTGCGGTCGGTTGACCGCAGTCATCACTCCCGAAATTCCAATACCCGGTCCGTATGGGGCCGACGAGCAATAAGGATGAATCACTTGGCCAAGAATCTGCTGCTATGGGTGATCGTTGCCATCGTGCTGATGGCGGTGTTCCAGAGCTTCACCCCAACCGGGCTGGGCACGGCCAACAAGCCGTTGACCTACGACCAGTTCGTGCAACAGGTGCAGACCGACAAGGTCAAGAGCGTCATTATCGACGAAGACGGCAAGACCATTCGTGGCTTGCGCAAAGACGACAGCGAATTCCAGACCTTCAGCCCAGGCGATACCGAACTGGTCAGCGACCTGCTCAATCATAAAGTCGAGATCGTGCAGACGCCGTCGTCCTCGGGGCGGAACCTCTTCATCGGTTTGCTGTTCAATTTGCTTCCGATCGTGCTGATCGTCGGTTTTTTCTTCTATTTTCTCCGGCAGATGCAACAGGGCGGCAGCAAGGGCGCCATGTCCTTTGGCCGCTCGCGCGCCAAATTGTTGAACGAGGATCAGACCAAGGCGACTTTTGCTGATGTCGCCGGCTGCGACGAAGCGAAAGAGGAAGTGGCCGAGCTGGTTGAATTTCTGCGCGATCCGGGCAAGTTCCAGAAACTAGGCGGCAAGATTCCGCGCGGCGTGCTGATGGTCGGCCCCCCGGGCACCGGCAAGACCTTGCTGGCGAAAGCGATCGCCGGCGAGGCTAAAGTGCCGTTCTTCAGTATTTCCGGATCGGACTTCGTCGAGATGTTCGTTGGCGTCGGCGCCAGCCGCGTTCGCGACATGTTTGATCAGGCCAAAAAGCACGCGCCCTGCATCATCTTCATCGATGAAATCGACGCGGTCGGCCGCCATCGCGGCGCTGGTCTGGGCGGCGGTCACGACGAGCGCGAGCAGACGCTCAATCAGCTGCTGGTCGAAATGGATGGTTTTGAAGGCGGCGAAGGTGTGATCGTGGTCGCTGCGACCAATCGTCCCGACGTACTGGACCCTGCGCTGCTGCGTCCGGGCCGTTTCGACCGCCAGGTCACTGTTGGCCTTCCCGATGTTAGAGGTCGCGAACAGATTCTGCGCGTGCATATGCGCAAAGTGCCTTTGGCTGACGATGTCGTGCCGATGGTGATTGCGCGCGGCACGCCCGGCTTCTCGGGCGCGGACCTTGCGAATCTGGTCAACGAGGCGGCGCTGTTCGCAGCGCGCGAGAACGGCAAGGAAGTGCGGATGGAGCATTTCGACAAGGCCCGCGACAAGATTATGATGGGCACCGAGAACCGCTCGATGGCCATGAGCGAAGACGAGAAGCGCAACACCGCTTACCACGAAGCGGGTCACGCCATCGTCGGCCGCCTGGTGCCGGATCACGACCCGGTCTACAAGGTGACGATCATCCCACGCGGCCGCGCGCTGGGCGTGACCATGTATCTGCCCGAAGGCGATCGTTACAGCATCACCCGCGAAGGTCTGCACAGCCGGCTGTGTTCGCTGTACGGCGGGCGCGTGGCCGAAGAGCTGATCTTCGGTGCCGACAAGGTCACTACCGGCGCCTCCAACGATATCGAGCGTGCGACCAAGATGGCCCGCAATATGGTCACCAAATGGGGCCTGTCCGAAGAGCTCGGCCCGATCGCCTATGGCGAAGAAGAGGACGAGGTGTTCCTCGGCCGCTCGGTGACTCAGCACAAGAATGTCTCCGACGACACCGCGCGCAGGATCGATGAAGTCGTGCGCAGCATTCTCGACAATGCGCACAACAGGACCAGAAAGCTCCTGACCGACAACATCGACAAACTGCACACGATGGCCAAGCTGCTGCTGCAGTACGAAACCATCGATGCGCCGCAGATCGACGCGATCATGGAAGGCCGCGAGCCGCTGCCGCCGATGGGCTGGGATCGTAATCCGCCCGAGGACGATGCGCGGCCGCCTGCATCGATGATCGGCGGGCCTGCTGCGCAGACTTGAATCTCTGCGTTCGCGGCATGCGCCGCGCTTGCCTCGCAAAGCGAAAAAGGCCAGAGTTTCTCCGGCCTTTTTCATGTCCGGAATTTCGATGTTCGATCTGTCGCCTCAACTCGACTGCGCAGGGCGGATTCTTGTGCTCGACCGCCCGCGCATTCTGGGCATCGTCAACGTCACGCCCGACTCGTTCTCGGATGGCGGCGAACATGCGACCGTCGATGCAGCGGTCGCACATGCGCTGCGGCTGGCGGAAGAGGGCGCGGATATTCTCGATATCGGGGGCGAGTCCACGCGCCCGGGCGCGGAAGCCGTGTCGCTTGAGGAAGAGCTGCGCCGGGTGATTCCGGTGATCCAGCGTCTTGCGAAAGAAACAGCCCTGCCGATCAGTATCGATACTTCCAAGCCCGAGGTGATGCGGGCTGCGGTCGACGCCGGTGCCGGAATGATCAACGATGTGTCTGCGCTGCGCCGCGCAGGCGCGCTGGACGTGGCGGCGGAACTCGGCGTGCCGGTGGTGCTGATGCATATGCCGGGCGCGCCGGATTCGATGCAGACCGCATCCGATTACGACGATGTCGTCGCCGATGTGCATCGCTTTCTCGCTGAGCGCATCTTCGCCGCGGAGATGTCCGGCATTCCGAAAAAAAGAATCGTGGTCGATCCCGGTTTCGGGTTTGGCAAGACCACCGCGCACAATCTGGCGCTGCTCGCGCGGCTCGAACGTTTTACCGACCTTGGCGTACCGATACTGGCCGGGCTGTCGCGCAAGCGCACGATCGGCGAACTGACCGGCCGGGACGACCCTCACGACCGCGTGCACGGTTCGGTCGCCGCGCATCTGATCGCCGCGCAGCGAGGCGCCAAGCTGCTGCGTGTACACGATGTCGCCGCAACCGTCGATGCGCTGAAGGTATGGAATGCGCTGGCCGCTGTGCCGATGCCGAAGTCATTTCCGGCATCGTCTTCAGGCATCCGCTGGCCGGATGAAGATTAGCGGTCTGTGGGATGGCACGCGGATGTTATCTCCGGATGCGTTCGCGTCCCGGATACTCCCGCAGTCGCATGGGCGCGTTCGCGTCGCCCGCCGCTGCCGATGATGCGGTCATTGATGCTTGTGTCGCCGCGCGCGGTCGAATTCTGGCGCGGGAACGATTGCGTTCGGCCGGAGCAAGATTCTGTTTCCAGCATTGCAGCGGGTCGCGCAAAGCTTCGGTCATGCCGCTGTCGCCGGAATATCAGACTACCGCTCGCCGCGAAACGCGCGCACCCGCGGATCTACGATCCGGAACCACAGCGGCGGACACAGCGCCAGCAGGAACATTGCAGCATAGCCGCCGGGCAGCTGCGGACTGTCCGCGTGATGCAGCAGATTCTGATAGCGGCGACGCGGCGTTTCGTGATGGTCGGAGTGCCGCTGCAGATGGAACAGCAGCAGATTGCTGATCAGGTAATCGGAGTTCCACGAATGCAGATGCGTGGTGCGCTCGTAGCGGCCATCGGCCAGACGCTGGCGTTCCAGTCCGTAATGTTCGATGTAGTTGATGATCTCCAGCGAACACGCGGCGAAGAAGCCCTGCACGACAAAGAACGCCAGGCCGGGCAGGCCGAGCCATAACCCGAAGCCGACGCACAAAGCCAGCCAAAGTACTGTCCAGCGGATGAGCTCGTTGTCGGCGTTCCACCAAGGTTTGTCCTGTTTGGCGAGACGCTGGGTTTCGAGCTTCCATGCGTTCGAGGTATTGCGCACCAGCGCGCGCGGCAGAAAGTCCCACAGCGACTGGCCGAAGCGCGCGCTGGACGCGTCTTCGGGAGTCGACACGTGCACATGATGGCCGCGCACATGCTCGATCTTGAAGCCGTGATAACCCACGCTGGTCAGCAACAGTCCTCCAGCGCCGCGTTCAAGCGCGGTGTCCTTGTGAATCAGCTCGTGGGCGACGTTGATCGCCAGCACACCGCCGACGATCCCCTGCGACAGCACCCAGCCGGCAATGCCGACGGGACCGAAATCGGTATACACAACATGCCAGCCGGACCAGATCAGCACGGCGAGCTGGGCCGGCAGCGCTGCGAGCGTCATCAGTCGAAACCAGCCGTCGCCTTCGAGCGACTTGGTTTGCTCATCGGAAGGATTTCGCGGGTCGTGGCCCAGGCCGTAATCGGCTACCGGCAGCAGCACGAACAGGAAGAACAGCGGGAACCAGGCCATCAGATCAATGCGGCCAGTGAGCGCGCCAAGCCATGAGGCGGCCGGCATCAGCGCCGGCACCACGAAGACCAACAGAAATCCGAAGCGTTTCCATAGATTCATGACCCAAGCGTACGCCATCGGATGGCCGTTTCAAAACCGGCGATCGCATCCGTCGTCGAGCCCCTCGCCGTCGATGCTATCGGCCGCTGCGGCGCGGCATTGTCCACGGCATTGCCGGGGTATCCTGCGCAGCACATCCACTTTGATCCGGACATCGCGCATGACCGCTGGCCAGCCGCTGCTCATCACCTTTGGCATCTACCTGCTTGCGATGATCCTCATCGGTCTGTGGGCCTGGCGCTCCACGCGCAGCTTCGACGATTACATTCTGGGCGGGCGTTCGCTAGGCAGCGTAGTCACCGCGCTGTCGGCCGGTGCGTCGGACATGAGCGGCTGGCTGCTGATGGGCTTGCCCGGCGCGCTGTATCTGGGCGGCGTATCGGAAGCGTGGATCGCGCTGGGCCTGATCGTCGGCGCGTGGTGCAACTGGAAATTCGTCGCCGGCCCGCTGCGCGTCTACACCGAGCGCACCCACAATGCGCTGACGCTGCCCGATTATTTCACCCACCGGTTCGAGGACCGCAGCAAAGTGCTGCGGGTGTTTTCGGCGATCGTGATTCTGGTGTTTTTTGCAGTCTACTGCGCCAGCGGCATCGTCGCCGGCGCGCGCTTGTTCGAAAGCGTATTCGGCGTGCCGTATGCCGAAGCGCTGTGGTGGGGCGCAGCGGCGACCATTCTGTACACACTGATCGGCGGGTTTCTTGCAGTGAGCTGGACCGACACCGTGCAGGCGTCGCTGATGATCTTCGCGCTGGTGCTGACACCCATCATGGTGGTGCTGGGCAGCGGCGGCGTCGACGCCAGCCTCGCGTTGATCGAGCAGACCAGCCCGGCGAAACTCGATTGGTTCAAGGGCGGCGCGCTGGGGTTTGTCGGCATCGTCTCGCTGCTGGCTTGGGGTCTGGGTTATTTCGGACAGCCGCATATCCTTGCCCGGTTCATGGCCGCCGATTCGCTCACCACCATTCCCAAAGCGCGCCGCATCGGCATGACTTGGATGGTGCTGTGTCTGTTCGGCGCAATGGCGGTGGGCTTCTTCGGCAATGCTTATTTCGCCAGCCATCCCGACCAAATCGGCCCGGTTGCGGAAAATTCGGAGCGCGTTTTTATTCAACTTGCGACTGTGCTGTTCAATCCATGGGTGGCGGGCGTGCTGCTGTCGGCGATTCTGGCCGCGATCATGAGCACGCTGTCGTGCCAGCTGCTGGTGTGCGCAAGCGCGCTCACCGAGGATTTCTATAAAGGCTTCATGCGCCCCGGCGCGAGCCAGCGCGAGCTGGTGTGGTTCGGCCGCAGCATGGTGCTGATGGTGGCGCTGCTGGCGATCTGGATCGCGCGGGATCCCGACAGCCGCGTGCTCGGCTTGGTGTCGTATGCGTGGGCCGGCTTCGGCGCTGCGTTCGGACCGGTGGTGCTGTGCTCATTGTTCTGGGCACGGATGACACGCAACGGCGCGCTTGCCGGCATGCTGGCGGGCGCGGTCACAGTAATTCTGTGGAAAGAGATCGCGGTCAAGCAGCACGCCAGCGAACTGTACGAAATGGTCCCAGGCGTGATCGCCGCGTGCATCGCGATCTTCGTAGTCAGCCGTCTGGGCAAAGCGCCTTCCGACGACATCCAGTTCCGGCACAAGGGCGTGATGGAGACGTTGAACGTGCATGGCTATTGATGTTTTGTGGGAGCAGCGTTTGTGGAAGCGGCGGCTTTCAACAGCCGAATGGCTGGTCAAGACGCGATCATCAACCATGATCACGGCTTCTGCCGCTCCCACAAAGTAACGACATCGCCATGTCTGCCGACACCCGCCCACTCGCCATCGCGCTGATGGGCCCGACCGCATCGGGGAAGACCGCGCTTGCGCTTGACTGGGCGCAGCGCTTCGGCGGCGAGATTGTCAGCGTCGATTCCGCGCTGGTGTATCGCGGGCTCGACATCGGCGCTGCCAAGCCGTCCGCTGAAGAACGCGCAGCGGTCACGCATCACTTGATCGATGTGCGCGAACCGTGGCAGCCGTATTCGGCGGCGGACTTCGCCAAGGACGCGCGCACTGCGGTCGATGACATCGTCGCGCGCGGCCGGCTGCCGATCCTGGCCGGCGGTACCGGGCTGTATTTCCGTGCGCTGCTGCAGGGCCTGTCGCCGATGCCCGAAGCCGATCCTGCGATGCGTGCGCAGTTGGAAGCCGAAGCTGCTCTGCGCGGTTGGTCGGCGATGCATGCCGAGCTTGCCGCATTCGATCCCGCAGCCGCTGCGCGCATTCACATCAACGACCCGCAGCGGATCCAGCGGGCGCTGGAGGTGTACCGCATCAGCGGGCGTTCGATCAGCGACTGGCAGCGCGAGTCCATCGCAGCATCGCAACGATTCCCATGCCGCGTGCTGAAAGTGGCGGTGGCGCCGCACGACCGCGCGGTGCTGCATGCGCGCATCGAGTGCCGTTTCGATGCGATGCTCGCCGCAGGATTTCTCGACGAGATGCGCATGTTGCGTGCACTGCCTGCGCTGTGGTCGCATCCGGCGCCGCTCGACCTTCCGGCAATGCGCGCTGTGGGCTACCGCCAGGCGTGGGAGCATCTCGAAGGCACGCTGTCCGTGGACGGGTTGCGCGATCGCGCCATCTTCGCCACCCGCCAGCTTGCCAAGCGTCAGTTGACCTGGCTGCGCAGCGATTTGTGCCTGTCGTGGTTCGATCCTCAAGCCGATGGCGCAAGGCTGCAGACGGCCCTGCACGGTTTTCTGGGGAACTGATCGGCCCAATCCGGCTCGCGACGGGTTCGCCTTTCGACCGGCTTCCGGTCCGCACGCAGTTGTGCAACCATCGTGGCGTCCGGCAGGGGCGTGCCGTGTCGCATTGCGACCGGGACCGCTGGCAAGCAGTCGTCGTCATCGCGCGGCATCCAATAACAAGAATCCAAATGGGGAACACCATGTCCAAGGGGCAGTCTTTGCAGGATCCTTTTCTCAACGCATTGCGTCGCGAGCGCGTACCGGTGTCGATCTATCTCGTCAACGGCATCAAATTGCAGGGCACGATCGAATCCTTCGACCAGTTCGTTGTCCTGCTGCGCAATACCGTCAGCCAGATGGTCTACAAGCACGCCATTTCCACCGTGGTGCCGGCGCGCAACGTGCGCGTGGGGCCGGGTGGCGGCTATGTGCATTCTTCCGATCACGATGACGACGGCGCGCCGGCCGACAGCGCTATCGTCGACTGATCGACAAGGCGCTCGATGCCTGTGGCGCCCTTTCGTGATCTCCGGGCCGTCATCCACGGCCCGTATCTGTTCTGGTATCCGTCGCGCTGACGCGCACCGGAGCGCTGCGCGGGTCATACTGTGCGCTCGTATCTTTCATGGATGTCTCCGGTTTGTTTGAACGATCCCGAAAGGGCGAAATTGCTCTGTTGATCCAGCCCCATGCCGGCGGACCGCCGGAACCGGATGTGCTGGAAGAGTTCGCCGATCTTGCCCGCTCCGCCGGCGCCACGGTCGCGGTGCTGCTCAACGCCCGCATCGACCGCCCCAACGCCGCGATCCTGATTGGCAGCGGCAAACTGGAAGAGGTCAAAGCTGCTGCTGATGCCACCGGCGCCGATCTGATCCTGGTCAACCACAGGCTCAGTCCAGTGCAGGAGCGCAATCTCGAAAAGGCGCTTGGCCGCCGCGTGGTCGACCGCACCGGTTTGATCCTCGATATCTTTGCCCAGCGTGCGCGCAGCCATGAAGGCAAGCTGCAGGTTGAACTTGCGCAGCTGCGGCATATGGCCACGCGCCTCGTACGCGGCTGGAGCCATCTGGAACGCCAGCGCGGCGGCGCGATTGGCCTGCGCGGCCCCGGCGAAACCCAGCTCGAAACCGACCGCCGCCTGCTGCAGAAGCGGGTCGAGCAGCTTCAGAAGCGGCTGGAAAAGGTCGAAGTGCAGCACACCCAGATGCGCCGCGCGCGCGTTCGCAGCGAACTGCCCCGGGTCGCGCTGGTCGGCTACACCAACGCCGGCAAATCCACGCTGTTCAATACGATGACCGGCGCTGATGCCTATGCCGACGACCGTCTGTTCGCAACCCTCGACCCCACCGTACGCCGCATCTCTCTGCCCGGCGGTGCGGCGATGCTGGCCGATACTGTCGGCTTCGTCCGCGACCTGCCGCACGACCTGGTGGCCGCGTTCCGTTCGACACTGTCCGAAGCGCGCGAAGCCGATCTGTTGCTGCACGTGATCGACGCGGCCGATCCGCTGCGCGACGAGCGTATCGCCCAGGTCGAAGCGGTGCTGGAAGAGATCGGCGCGGGCGAAATCCCGCAGCTGCTGGTCTACAACAAGATCGATCGGGTCGAAGGACTTGCGCCGCACCGCGACCTCACCATCCAGCCAGCGGGCGAGAGCGAGTCCGCTGACGGCCACGGCCTTGAGGAAATCGCCCGGGAAAGGGTCTGGCTTTCGGCGCGAGACGGTACGGGTATCGATCTGCTGCGCGCTGCGCTGGTGGCGCGTCTGGGGCTGCGCCGCGTCGCCGGTACCGTGCGCCTGCCTGCACGCGCTGGACAGCTGCGCGCGCGGCTGTATGCGCTCGAGTCGGTGCGCGCGGAAACGCACGACGACAGCGGCGATTGGATGATTGAAGTCGATCTGGCGTTGAACGACGCCGAGAAGCTTGCCGCTGGCCCCGGTGGCGATGCGCTTGAACCGCTGCTGCCGGCTGGCGAAGACGATCTTTACTGACGCGCTTCCCTTGTAATATCCACCTCGCGCCCGCACTCCTGCGGAGCACACTCGCTTTGGAGCAGGCATGGCCTGGAATACTCCCGGTAACAAGAACGACGATTCCTCTTCCGGCGGCGGAAATCAGCGATCGCCGTGGAAGCCACGCCCGAACGGTCGTGGCGGCGGTGGCGGTGGTTTCGACGACATCCTCAACCGCCTGCGCGGCATCTTCGACGGCGGCGGTGCGGGTCATCCGCTGCGCTGGATCGGCGCGGCTATCGCGCTGTGGTTGATCTTCAGCAGCTTCGTGCTGGTCACCGAGCAGGAACGCGCTGTCGTGCTGCGCTTCGGCAAATTCTCGCGGACCATGGATCCCGGACCGGGCTTGAAGCTGCCATGGCCGATCGAAAGCGTTTACAAGGTCAATGCGACCGAGATCAAGAACTACAGCGACAGCGTGCCCGTGCTGACCAGCGACGAGAATATCGTCCAGGTCGAGATCAACGTGCAGTACCGCATCAGCAACCCGCGGCTGGCGCTGTTCGGCACCCGCGATGCCGAGGAAATGCTGAAGCAGGCTGCGCTGAGTTCGGTGCGCGAACAGGTCGGCCGCTCGACCCTCGATACCGTACTGGGCGCACGCGACGCGCTGGCCGTCGCCGCGCGCGTGCGTCTACAAAAATCGCTGCAGAACTACAACACTGGCCTGGCTGTCACCGAGCTGAACCTGCCTAATGCGCGCCCGCCCGAAGAAGTGAAGCCCGCCTTCGATGACGTCAACAGCGCACAACAGGACAAGGACCGTCTGATCAGCGAGGCCCGCGCCTACGCCGCGAAGATCGTGCCGGAAGCACGCGGTGAAGCCGCGCGCACCCGCACCGTCGCCGAAGGTTATAAAACCGCATCCATTGCCCGTGCGACCGGCGACGCCACCCGCTTCACCCTGCTGCTGCAGCAGTACCGCAGTGCGCCGGACGTCACCCGCAAGCGCCTGTGGCTGGAAACCGTGCAGCAAGTATTGGCCGACAACCGCAAGATCATCGGCGGCGACAGTCGCCAGCTGCTGTATATGCCGGTGGCCCCCGCTCGCGGCGCGGCCCCGACCGCGAACGATGCCCCGCCGCCGGAACTGATTGCGCCCACCGTGACCGCTACGCCTGAAGAACCCACAACCGCCCGCAAAGCACGAAGTGCTGGCCGCAATGGAGGCAGCCGATGAAAATATCTCTCTGGATTCCGCTGGTTTTGACCGCGCTGTTCGCGCTTATGGGTTCGGTGTTTGTGGTGCGCGAAGGCCACACCGCCATCGTGCTCAACCTCGGTAAAGTCGTACGCAGCGACCTTGGCCCCGGCCTGCACTTCAAAGTACCGCTGGTTGAGAGCGCGCGCATTTTCGACGGCCGCTTCCAGGTGCTGCCGGCTGAGCCCGAGCGCTATCTGACCTCCGAGCGGAAGGACGTGAGCGTCGATTTCTTCGCCGTCGGCCAGATCCTCGACAATCGTGCGTTTTACCGCGCCACCGCAGGCGACGAAAGCCTCGCCATCGCCCGCCTTGAACCGATCATCAAGGACGCGCTGCGCAACGAAATCAACGCGCGAACGCTCTCTGAAGTGGTCTCGGGCGAACGCAGCAAGATCGCCAGCGCCCAGCTCATCGTCATCAACAAAGCCGCCGCCACGCTGGGCGTGCGCATTGTCGATCTGCGCATCAAGCAGATCGATCTGCCCACCGACAGCCAAGTCATCCGCGACGTCTATCGCCGGATGAGCGCGCAGCGCCAGCAGGTCGCCAGCAAGCTCCGTGCCGAAGGCGTCGAGCAGGCCAATCAGGTCACGGCGCAGGCCGACCGCGACCGCAATGTGATCTTGGCCGAAGCCGAACGCGACGCGCAGAAGATGCGCGGTGAAGGCGATGCCGAGGCCGCGCGTCTTTACGGCGGCGCCGCCAATGCGGATCCCGCGTTCTATGCATTCCAGCGCAGCCTCGAAGCCTATCGCGGCTCGTTTTCGGACGGTGAGGCGGTGATCGTGCTGGACAAGGACGACCCGTTCCTGCAATACATGCGCAGCGATCGCTGACTGCGGCCCGCTGCCCGTGAACGACCTGTGGGCCGCACTGGCCCTCGTCGCGGTGCTTGAAGGCCTGCTGCTGTTCGCTTTTCCCAACGTGTGGAAGCGCACGGCCGAACAACTGCTGGCCCTGCCTGCGCGACAGCTGCGGCTGATCGGCGGGGTGATGCTGGGCGGCGGATTGATCGCGCTGTATCTCGTTCGCGGCGGGTGATTTCGTCGTCAACAGCAGCGCTGCCTCGCGGGTGGCTGAAAAACCCACCTCCCGCAGATATCTCAGATCGCCAGTCCGGCGCAAGCGCCGACGGTCTCATGCCAAATCACAATCGCTCGCGCATTTGCTTTGCGGTCACACTCACCCATCATGGCTGTGCCAAGTGCGTGTTCAAAACCTCTGATCTTGAAAAGCGGTCATCCCGAACGAAGGCGAACCCTGAGGAGGGGCCTGCTTGTGTTCGGTGTTGTCACAACAGCACATCCCTTTGAACAGGCTCCAACAAGCGCTTGAAAACCCATGTTGCTGAAACTCTGGGCAGCTGAAAGCCTGTTTGCGCAGGTATTTCAGCAGCCTGCTGGAGCGATGCAGCCCGAGCTGGGCGGTTTCAGGCCATGTATGATCCTGTTGCGTTGTATTCCACGCTTCACTATTTGTGCGCTCTGCGCAACGCGGGAACAGGCCCTTTCGGGCCAGTCCGCATCCGTGACCCATCACAGGACCGCCATTCGATGAGAACGCTCTACAGACTGTTTGTCGTGCTGCTCTGCTTCGGCATCGTGCCGACGGTATTTGCCCAAAGCGGCACGCTCAGTGCTTCCCCCACGGTCGTCGTCATCCCCATCGGTGGCAGCGTCGGCACCAGCAACATCGCCTGGACCGCCAACGGCGCCAACGCCTTCCATATCACTGTCAATTGCGGTGGCGGCGAACAGCTGATGGCCTCCACCGGCGCAGGCAGTTACAACGTCGATGCACCGTGGATCACGATCGGTTCGTCGTGCACGTTCCAACTGCGTGCCAACGGCACGGCCGGACAGCTGCTCGGCTCGGTCACGGTTACGGGTCAGCAGGGACAGGGCGTTCCGCCGATCACCAGTCACCGCGGCGGCTCGAATCACAATTCATATCGGCACCCCCCGTCGACTCCAGAAGGAGGCTACAACTACGGAATCATGCTGCATTATCACGAGCCGGGCGTGCGCCAGACCGTCCAGGGCCAGTTGCAGCAGATGTACGCGAACGGTCAGCGTTCGCTACGGGTGATTGTTTTTTTCGGGCATGCGCCTGGCGAGACGTTCACCTCTTCACCGGCCGAGACGTCGCGTAAATGTTTGAACACGGGCACGAACAGTTGCCCACCGGGGGATGAATATTTCATCCCGCAGCAGTACCAGCAGAACATGCGTGATTACCTTGCAGACATACGCGCAGCCGGTTTCGAGCGGGTGATGGTTGCGCTGGGACCGCAGTGGATCAACGACTTCATGTCGTGCAACAACCCTGATATTCCAGCGTCGCTGCGTCAGCAGTTGTACGCGGGTTCGCCGTTGGTCAACGAGCTGTTCGAGGAAGCCTGGGGCGTGGCGAAGGAAGTGCGCGCCATCGCGGTGGGCTCCGGCATGCCGTATCTGATCGACCTTGGCAACGAGTACATGCCGCCTTCTAATCTGATCGACTTCGGCCAGTGCGCCAAAGACATTGTCGAAGGTACCGCCAATAGCCCGGGTTATCTTCGTTTCCTGTGGGGCCGCTATGTCGCTGCCTATGGCAATCAGGATACCGTCGGGTTCTCGGTGATCGTCGGTAACACATGGGATGCCGACAACCGCCTCGCGCGCATGCCGCAGTTCCTCTCGCCGATGCCGCCGGTCTTGGAGCTGCACAGCTATACCGGCGCCGGTAACGACATCTACAGCGGTCTGCGCCGCGCCGCACTGGTGACTGCGAATTTTGGCGCCCGGCCCTGGGTGATCGGCGAAACCGACGGGCGTTCGAGTGTGGCCGCGAATGCCATCCGCAGCTTCATCCAGAATACCCCGCAGCAACCGGTAAAGATGGTGTTGCAGTGGCCCGGCTTCAATTGCACAACCGAAGCCGAGTGCCTCCCGGTGGATTTCAGTGCCTTCAGTTCACGCGGGTTCTGAATGCTTTCCTGTGTTCTCACTGGCACTGGGCTTTCCCTCTCCCCGCGTTGAGGAGGGAGGGTGCCGACAGCCTGGGTGAAGGGCTTCTGCCACATTCACGAAAAACGGACCACGGGTGGCCCCAGCCTCCCGAAACCCGGATAATGCGCAAAAGCCGGACGGGGCATCTGCCCCTCCGGCTTTTTCTGTGTCGGTGAGGATATTTTTGTGGGAGCGGCAGGAGCCGCGATCCCGCGCCCCATCTCGACCAGCAGCTTGCGACTTCCGTCGCTCCTACATCCAGAATTCCGGAGAACGAAATGGGTCAGTCAGTGGTGGTGCTTGGAGCCCAGTGGGGCGACGAAGGCAAGGGCAAGATCGTCGATTTGCTCACCGAGAACATCGGTGCGGTCGTGCGCTTTCAAGGCGGACACAACGCCGGCCATACGCTGGTGATCAACGGCAAGAAGACCGTGCTGCATCTGATTCCCGCCGGCATCCTGCGTCCTGATGCGCTTTGCCTGATAGGCAACGGCGTGGTGCTGCATCCCGGCGCGCTGCAGAAGGAAATCGCCGAACTCGAAGCCACCGGTGTCGATGTTCGCGCGCGCCTCAAAATTTCACCGGCAACTCCGGTCATCATGCCGTATCACATCGCATTGGATCAGGCCCGCGAAAAAGCCGCTGGCGGCAAAGCCATCGGCACTACCGGCCGCGGTATCGGCCCGGCCTACGAAGACAAAGTCGCGCGCCGCGGGATCCGCGTCGCCGACCTCAGCTATCCGAAGGAACTCGCGGAAAAGCTGCGCAGCACCCTCGACTACCACAACTTCGTGCTGACCCAGTATCTGAAGGTCGATGCCATCGATTTCCAGAAAACCCTCGACGAAGCGCTGGCGTTCGGCGAATACGTCGAACCCATGAAATCAGATGTGGCCGGAATCCTCCACGAGCTGCGCAAGCAGGGCAAGCGCGTGTTGTTCGAAGGCGCGCAGGGCTCGCTGCTCGATATTGATCACGGCACGTATCCCTATGTCACTTCCAGCAATACCACCGTCGGCGGCGCGCTTGCGGGCACCGGCGTGGGCGCGGATGCGATCGACTACGTGCTGGGGATTGCGAAGGCGTATGCGACGCGCGTCGGCGGCGGCCCGTTTCCGACCGAACTGGACGACGCCATCGGTCAAGGCATCCGCGATCGGGGTCAGGAGTACGGCGCTACCACCGGCCGGCCACGCCGCTGCGGCTGGATGGATATCGTCGCGCTGAAGCGCGCGGTCGCCATCAACGGCATCAGCGGCCTGTGCATCACCAAACTCGACATTCTCGACGGCATGGACAAACTGAAGATGTGCGTCGCGTATGAGTATCGCGGCAAGCGCACCGAATACGCGCCGCTGGACGCCGACGGCTGGGACGAGTGCACGCCCGTGTACCTTGAGTTCCCGGGCTGGAGCGAGTCCACCGCCGGCATCACCGAATGGGACAAACTGCCCGCCGCAGCACGCGCCTATCTGCGCTCGCTGGAAGAGCTTGCTGGCTGCCCGCTGGCCATCGTTTCCACCGGCCCGGATCGCGATGCGAATATCGTGCTGAGGGATCCGTTCGCATAGGGCGCGCTCTCGCTCGCTGTTCTTTCTCCCTGCATGCGGGGAGAAAGTGGCCGAAAGCCTGATGAGCTGCGCTTTTGGGGCGGGTCAGACTAGGGCGAATTCATCGATGAACTCGCCGGCGAGGTACACCAGCACGATGGCCGCAATGATGTTCTTCCATTGTCTACGGATGCGATCGTCCTTGTTCTGGTGCGCCACATACATGCTGAAGACCAGCAAAGCGACGACAGCGATAACTTTGATGGTGTCACTGATGTTCACCTTGCCTATGTCCTCGGGCTTGGATAACTCATGCGGCAATTTCGTTCCGCCCTACCACTGTCATTGTGATCTTTGACGCTTGATTCAAGTGTCGCCGCGCACGCACCAAGACCTAATTCTACTGTGTTAATAAAAAACATCTCGCCTATCCGCTCGTTCTCCGCAACACGGACACCACAGCAGCTGTCTTGCGATTAGCCGCGCCAAGCCG
>JAYVSK010000241.1:0-5254 GCA_043775395.1 Lysobacter sp.
GGGTATCGGCCCGGCGATGAAGTGCAGCCACCGCCCGGTGGTTTCGGCGGCGGTCATGGCGGTGTGGATTTCGAAGAAATTTTCGCAGGCGGCGGCAGCGGCGGTTTCAGCGATTTCTTTCAGGAAATGTTCGGTCGCCGTCGCGCGGGAGGCGGTCCGTCTAGCGCCGGCCCGCGGGCACGCAGCGATGGCCCGACCCGCGCCAAGGTCGCGGTGCCGCTTGAAGCGATCTATCGCGGCGATCCGGTGCGGGTTTCGGTGGGCGGAAAATCGCTTGAAGTGCGTATTCCCAAAGGCATCAAGCCCGGGCAGTCGATCCGGCTCGCGGGGCAGGGGAACAACGGCGGCGATCTGCTGCTGGAAATCGAATATGCCGCACACCCGCAATTCGAAATCGACGATCGCAACGTGATTCACGTGCTGCCGGTGGCGCCGTGGGAAGCGGCCTTGGGCGCTTCGATCAGCGTGCCTACGCTGGGCGGACCGGTCGAACTGAAGATTCCCGCGGACTCCGAAGGCGGACGCAAACTGCGGCTGCGTGGACGTGGGCTGCCGGGTGCCGCCAACGCGCCTGCGGGCGATCAGATCGTTGAACTGGAAGTGCTGGCGCCTAGAGCGAATACCGACGACGAACGCGATGCTTATCGACGTCTGCGCGATGTGTTCGGGGACGACTGGCGCCGGGCTTGATCGACTGAAATTGTTGCTTGGATGGCAGCGGACTCAAGCCCGCTCTACCTGTCGTACGCTGCGCCGGACCAGCTGCGGTCGGATTACAGGCCGGTGACGTATTTGGTGATGGCGTCCGACAGCTCGTCTTCGCTGAAAGGCTTGGTCAGGTAAGCTTTGGCGCCCTGACGCATGCCCCACATGCGGTCGGTGTCCTGGTCCTTTGTGGTCACCAGCACAATCGGAATGTGTTTGGTCGCTGCATCGCGGCAAATGGTGCGTGTGGCCTGGAATCCGTTGAGGTTCGGCATCACCACGTCCATCAGGATCAGGTCCGGGATTTCGCGCTTGGCCACCTCGACGCCAGCGGCACCATCCTCAGCGGTCAGCGCTTCATGGCCCAGTTTCTCGACGATGCGGCGGATGCCCATCAGCTGCGACGGCGAATCGTCGACGATCAGGATGCGTGCCATGCGGGTCCCCAGTTCAAATCTGCCGCTAGTGTAGTCGTCCGGAAGGTCGCCCGAAAGCGATCCAGCCCGATTGTTGATCCAACGCACGGCCCGCCGGAGCCGGCTTCAGCTGATACGTACCAGCGTCCGGCCAAACGAACCTCCCGCCAGCATACTGGCGAATACGTTCGCCAGCCCGTCCAGATCGACTTCGCGGGTACAGATCGTATCCAGATGCGCGGGTTTCCAATCCGACGCCAACCGTTTCCACACTTCATCCCGCAGATCGCGAGCAGTGCCAGCCGAGGCCACGCCGATCAGCGAGACGCCGCGGATGATGAATGGCATCACCGAGGTCGGCAGCTCCGCCGAAGCGGCCAGACCGGCACTGGCGACATTGCCGTAGGGCCGCGTGCGGGCCAGGAGGCTGGCCAGCATCGGCCCGCCAACGTTGTCCAGCCCGCCTCCGAAGCGCCCGGCTTCCAGCGGCTTGGCCTCGCCCAAGACCTCGCGCCCCAACACCTGGCTGGCGCCAATGCCATGCAGATAATCGGTGTGCTCGGGTTTGCCGCTGATCGCGTGCACTTCGTAGCCGGCGCGGCTGAAGATATCCAGCGCCAGCGAGCCAACGCCTCCGGTCGCACCGGTCACGGCAAGCGGCCCCTGCGCCGGCGTCTGCCGGTTGTCCTGCATCCGCAACAGCGCGAGCGCGGCGGTGAACCCGGCAGTACCGATGATCATGCTTTCGCGCAGCGTCAAACCGGCGGGCAGCGGAATGGCCCATTTCGCTTCGATCCGCGCATATTCGCTGTAGCCGCCGTCGCGCACTTCGCTCAGCCCGCTGCCGGTGACCAACACCGCATCGCCTTCTTTGAACTTGGGGTCGGTAGACGACACCACATGGCCGGCCGCATCGATGCCGCCGACCAACGGAAAGAAGCGCAGGATCTTGCCTTCGCCGGTTGCGGCCAGCGCGTCCTTGTAATTGATCGACGAGTACGCGGTCTTGATCACGATCTCGCCGGGCGCGAGGTCGCTGATCGATATCTCTTCTACGCCGCTGCGGTAGCCGGTGCTGTCGCTGCGGATACGGAAGGCTTGGAAAGTGTTCATTGCGGTCGTTCCGATAAGCATGATCGCGGGATTATCGCAGCTCCCGCCGCCGCTTCTCATCCAGCCATTTGTCCGCCTGCGCCGGCATGTAGTCGCGCATCCAAGCGAACAGCGTGTCGATATTTTCCCCGTGCCAAAGGTCCTGACGCTGTTCGGCGTGCAGGAAGCGCGCTTCGACCATACGGTCGATCATACTCATCAGCGGCGCGTAGAAGCCGTCGACGTCGAGAAATGCGCATGGTTTTTTGCCAAGGCCCAGTTGGCGCCAAGTCAGCATTTCGAACATCTCGTCGAGGGTGCCGAAGCCGCCGGGCAAGGCGACGAAAGCATCGGCCAGATCGAACATCCGTGCCTTCCGCGCGTGCATGTTGGCGACCACTTCCAGCCGGGTCACGCCCTTGTGGGCGACTTCCCATTGCACCAGCTGCTCGGGGATCACGCCGATCACTTCGCCGCCGTTCGCCAGCACCGCATCGGCGACGATGCCCATCAGCCCGACGTTGCCGCCGCCATACACCAGCTGCAGGCCTTCGGCGGCGATACGCGCGCCCAGCGCATGCGCGCGTTCGGCATAGACGGGTTTGTTGCCGGCATTAGAGCCGCAGTAAACACAGATTGATTTCATAGGGTGCCGTCGAAGTCCGGAGATCTTTGCTTTCAAAAAAGGTGTTTACGGGGCGTCTGCAGCGCGGGTAAGCAACCATTGCACGACTGACACGCCAGCGAACCCGGCCGCCGATGCCAGGACAAACGACAGCGTGACGTTCACACCGCCGCGCAGGGCCAATGCCAATACGACAAAGAACGGCAGGCTGCCCAGCACGAACCAGAAGATGTTCATCGCGAGATCCGCGATCTGGCGCGGATCGCGGGTGTCGAAATACAGCCAGCCCAGCACCAGCAGCGAAGTCAACGGCAGCGATGCGATCAGCGCGCCTGCAAGACCGGGACGTCGCGACACCACAGAAGCCGCCAGCACCAGCACAACGGTAATGGCGGTTTTAAGCAGGAATTGGGCGTTCATGCTTGCGGAATGCTACTCACGCACATCCGTACGCAGCGCAAACTGACGACATTCTGCTGTCAATTCGCTTTGTGGATCGCGCGCTTGTGCACTGCCATCGCGGCGTCGTGCACGGCTTCGGACATGCTGGGATGCGCGTGGCAGATGCGGGCGAGATCGTCGGCGGAGCCGCTGAACTCCATGGTCAACACGCCTTCGTGCACCAGTTCTGACACATTCGCGCCGACCAGATGCATGCCCAGCACGCGGTCGGTTTCGGCGTGCGCCAACACTTTCACGAAGCCGGCCGGTTCGCCCATCGCCACCGCGCGTCCGACGGCCGCGAACGGGAAGCTGCCGGCCTTGTACGGGATGCCTTCGGCCTTGAGCTGTTCTTCGGTCTTGCCGACCCAGGCGATTTCCGGCTCGGTGTAGATCACCCACGGAATGGTGTCCAGATTGACGTGGCCGGGCAGGCCGGCGATCAACTCGGCCACCGCGATGCCTTCCTCGAAACCTTTGTGGGCCAGCATCGGGCCGCGCACGCAGTCGCCGATCGCCCAGACCCCATCGACGCCGGTGTGACAGTGCTCGTCGACCACGATGCGACCGCGCTCGTCCAGCTGCACGCCGGTGCCGTCGGCCAGCAGGCCTTTGCTGGCAGCCTTGCGGCCCACCGCGACCAGCAGCTTGTCGAATACCGCGTTCTGTTCGCCCGCAGCGTCGGTATAGGTCACGTGCACTTCGCTGACCTTGCCCTTCTTTTCGACCACGGCCTTGCTGACTTTGGCGCCCAGCCTGATGTCGAGGCCCTGCTTCTTGAATTCCTTCAGCGCGGTCTTCGCCGCTTCGGCGTCGGCGAGCGCGAGGAAATCCGGTGATGCTTCGAGGATCAGCACGTCGGCGCCCAGACGTTTCCAGACGCTGCCCAGTTCAAGACCGATCACGCCGGCGCCGATCACGCCCAGACGCTTCGGCACTTCGACGAAATCCAGCCCACCGACGTTGTCGACAATCGCGTCGCCGTCGAATGCTGCGAACGGCAGTTCGATCGAGTCGGAACCTGCAGCCAAAATTACGTTCGGCGCCTTCAGTTCAAGCTCGCTGCCGTCGTGCTGCTTCACCTTCACCACGTTGCCCGGCTGCAGCTGTGCGAAGCCGTAGAGCGCGGTGATCTTGTTCGCCTTGAACAGCATCGCGATGCCGCCGGTGAACTGTTTCACGATCTTGTCCTTGCGGCCGATCATCGTGCCTACGTCGATCTTGGCATCCTTGAAACTGATGCCGTGATCGCCGAACAGATGACCCATATTCCAGAACTGGCGCGACGAGTCCAGCAGCGCCTTCGATGGAATACAGCCCACGCGCAGACAGGTGCCACCAAGCGCAGGCTTGCCGTCCTTGCCCAGCGCTGCGTCGATGCACGCGACCTTCATGCCGAGCTGCGCAGCGCGGATCGCAGCGTGATAGCCGGCCGGGCCAGCGCCGATGACGATAACGTCGAATTGTTCTGCCATAACCATGATTCCTTGATGCTTTTCCCTTCTCCCGCCTGCGGGAGAAGGTGGCGCGCAGCGCCGGATGAGGGAAAGAGGCAGTGGCGCTGCTAGCAGCCCTCACCTCAACCCCTCTCTCATCTGCGGGAGAGGGGCTCGAAACGCGATCACATCCCCAACAGCATCCGATGCGGATTTTCCAGCTGATTTTTGATATCGACCAGAAACAGCACCGCGTCTTTGCCATCAATGATGCGGTGATCGTAGCTGAGCGCGATGTACATCATCGGCGCCGCGACCACGACGCCGTTTTCCACAATGGCGCGCTCTTTGATGGCATGCATGCCCAGAATCGCCGACTGCGGCGGATTGACGATCGGCGTGGACATCAGCGAGCCGAACGTGCCGCCGTTGGTGATGGTGAAAGTGCCGCCCTGCAGGTCTTCCAACTTCAGTCCGCCTTCACGCGCAGCTTTCGCATAACCGGCGATAGCGCCTTCGATCTCAGCGAACCCCATGCG
>JAYVSK010000242.1:0-1588 GCA_043775395.1 Lysobacter sp.
GTTTGCTGTCCGACCGCCACCCGTCCACCCGTATCCAGCGACCTGACAAGAAGTCGCCACGAGACATCGTTCACGACGACCGTTTGGATTCCACCGTTCAGGTTGGCGGGTAACTGAATCATTCCGGCGACGGGCAGCGCCGGGGCGGCGCCTGCTTGCGGCAACGCCTGGACAATAACCCGGAACTCGGGATCGGAATCGACCGCATGCCTGCTGGCCACCGGTGGATCGGCAGACAGTCGATGGTCATTGAGCAGCGCCGCAACCTGGCGCAGCTGATCGTCCTGAAGCTCGTTGGCCTCATTCAGCGCGGCAGCAAACGAAAAGATGCCGGCAGCTACCGCAACGCAAACGATCACCAGCGCCAGCCACGAAGACAGCCTGAACTG
Source organism: Lysobacter sp. (assembly GCA_043775395.1). GTDB lineage: Bacteria > Pseudomonadota > Gammaproteobacteria > Xanthomonadales > Xanthomonadaceae > Lysobacter_I. The sequence goes on from JAYVSK010000242.1 coordinate 390, forward strand.
AAGCGAACGTCCTATTTTTCCCTGGAAACCATCCATCCCACCCCCCTCACATTCTTGATCGCATCGGCGCTCAATTTTTTGCGCAGCGCGTGAATGAGAAATTCAACGGCATTGCTCTCGACCTCTTCGTTCCAGCCATAGATGCGATCTTCCAGTTCTGCCCGCGACAGGATGGCACCAGGCCGGACCATCAGGGCATGAAGCAGGGCGTATTCCCGCGCCGAAAGCTGTTTCGGCTCGCCATTGAAGCTGACTTCACGGGTCACCGGGTCCAGAGACAAAACGCCGTTCGTCAGCTTCGGGCCAGCGACACCGCCCTTGCGCCGGACCACCGCCCGCATCCGCGCAAGCACCTCTGCCATCTCGAAGGGTTTCAGTAAATAGTCATCCGCGCCGGCATCCAGGCCGCGGACACGCTCTTCGAGCGCATCGCGGGCCGTGATGATGATGACCGGGACGTTATTTTTTCTCAGCCGCATCGACTGCAGTACATCCAGACCGTCTTTTTTGGGAAGACCCAGATCCAGCAGCACAAGCCCGTAGTCCTGTGTTTCAAGCGTGTTCAAGGCAGCCTGACCGTCACGCACCCAGTCCACCGCATACGTGGCTTCCTTGAGCGCCTGGTCAACCGCCTCACCGATCATCCGGTCGTCTTCTACCAACAGTACGCGCATAGGGAAGCTTTCAAGCCTTATTGCCATATTGAGTCACCGCTACCTTCTTCTGGCCGATAGTGAGGTACGACACCAGGGCCAGGATGGTCACCAGGAACAAACCACTGGTGACGACGTTACCCAAACCCAGACCGCCATCGGCCAGCGGCTTGGCCAGCAAATCACCGAACGACGCGCCGAGCGGACGGGTAAGAATATAGGCGATCCAGAACGCCGCAATCGCGTTCAGCCCGAACCGGTAATGCGCCAGCGTGACTGCAGCAATCACACCGCCGAAGATCAGCACCGACAAGCCGTAGCCGAGTTGCAGGCCTTCTGCGGCCAGGTCACCGGCGGCGGTCCCCAACGCAAACGTAAACAGGATGGCCGTCCAGTAGAACAGCTCGCGCCGGGTGGTGTAGATGCTGTGGATCGACAGCGTCTTCTCGCTCGAGTACCAGGCAACAAAGGTAGCCAGCAGCGCGCCGCCAAACAAGGCGGTTGAGGTTTTCAGCGACACGCCAAGGTTGTCCACCAGGTTGTCGG
>JAYVSK010000243.1:0-8263 GCA_043775395.1 Lysobacter sp.
TCGACGTTGCGCAGTACCGGCGTGACCAGGCCTTTTTCGGTGGATACCGCGATGCTGATGTCGGCATAGCCGTGATAGATCACGTCGCTGCCGTCGACCGACGCGTTGACGATCGGATGGCGCTGCAGCGCGTTGGCAGCGGCCTTGGCGAAGAAGCTCATGAAGCCCAGCTTGATGCCGTTGGCTTTCTCGAACGATTCGCCCAGCTCCTTGCGCATCGCCATGACTTTGCCCAAGTTTACTTCGTTGAACGAAGTAAGCATGGCGATGGAGTTCTTCGATTGCATCAGGCGTTCGGCGATGCGGGTGCGCATGCGCGTCATCGGCACGCGCTCTTCCGGGCGGGCGCCGCCAGCGATACCGGTAGTCTTGCCGCTGGCATAGTTGACGATGTCTTCCTTGGTGACTGCGCCGCGGCGGCCGGTGCCGGCGACCTGCGCCGGATCGATGCCTGCGGTTGCGGCGGCGAAGCGCGCACCGGGCGGGAGTTCGCTGGAGGTGGTGGGGCTCTTCGCAGGAGCGGCGGGAGCCGCGACGGGTGTTTTGGTCGGTGTTGCTGACGCTGCGGCTGCTGCGGCTGTCGCGACTTCCGTCGCTCCTACAGAAGCAGGTGTCGCGGCTGCTGCGGCTGCACCTTCCTCGATAATCGCGATGACCTGCTGGCTGAGCACGGTCGCGCCTTCTGCGAACTTCAGCTCCTTGATCACGCCATCGACGGTCGAAGGCACTTCCAGTACAACCTTGTCGGTTTCAAGGTCGACGATGTTCTCGTCGCGCTTCACGGTATCGCCGGCTTTTTTATGCCAGGTGGCGATCAACGCGTCGGAGACGGACTCGGGAAGAACGGGGACCTTGATTTCGATGGCCATGGGTGGCGTCCTGACAGCGTGAGAGAGCGATTGAGGTGAGAAGCCGGCATATCGGGATGCGCCGGTGGTGGGCGTCATTCGTCGGTGTGTTGGCCGTTCAGCGGATTGACCAGCGCATCGGCGATCAGCTTCAGCTGCTCTTCGATATGGTCGTTGAAATGACCGGCGGCGGGCGAGGGAGAACGGCTGCGGCCGGCATAGCTGAGCGACTGCTTGTGCTGTGCGGTGTCCTGCAGACAGGCATGCAGATGGTGCTGGATCTGGTACCACGCGCCCTGATTCTGCGGCTCTTCCTGACACCACACCACTTGGGTCGCATTGGCGTAGCGTTTCAGCTCGACGGTGAGCTGGGCGCGCGGGAACGGGTATAGCTGTTCGATGCGTATGATCGCCACATCGGTCTGACCACGCTTCTGCGCATCTTCCAGCAGGTCGTAATACACTTTGCCGCCGCAGATCACGACGCGCTTGACTGCTTTAGGGTCGGCGCTGGCGTCCGCAATGAGATGCTGGAATCCGCCGCTCGCCAGGTCGTCCAGCGACGATACCGCCAGTTTGTGACGCAACAGCGATTTGGGCGTCATCACCACCAGCGGCTTGCGCGTCTTCATGCGCATCTGCCGGCGGATCATGTGGAAGGCCTGCGCCGGTGTGGTCGGCGTGCAGACGATCATGTTCTCCAGCGCGCACAGCTGCAGGAAGCGTTCCAGACGCGCCGAGCTGTGCTCGGGGCCCTGGCCTTCATAACCGTGCGGCAGCAGCAGCACCAGGCTGCAGATGCGGCCCCATTTGGCTTCGCCCGAGGACAGGAACTGGTCGATCACCACCTGCGCGCCGTTGGCGAAATCGCCGAACTGCGCTTCCCAGATATCCAACGTCATCGGGTCGGCAGTGGCGTAGCCGTATTCGAACGCCATCACCGCTTCTTCGCTGAGCAGCGAGTCGATGATGGTGGCATCTTCTGGATTGTCGACCAGCCGGTGCAGAGGAATATGATCGATATCGGTTTTCTGATCGTGCAGAATCGCATGGCGGTGAAAAAACGTGCCGCGACCGCAGTCCTGGCCGACAAGGCGCAGTTTGTAGCCTTCATCCAGCACGGTGGCGTAAGCCAGATTTTCGGCGAAACCCCAGTCGCCCGGCAGCTCGCCGGCGCACATCTTGCGGCGGTCTTCGTAGATCTTGGCTACGCGCGCATGCAAACTGGCATCGGCAGGAATTTCGTTGATGATCTTCGCAAGCTGGTCGAGTTTTTCGCGCGGTACCTGCGTATCGACCGGGTCGGAGAGTTTGCCTTTCAGCAACGGACGCCAGTCGATTGCGAATGCATCGGGCTTCACCTGCGCCAGCTCGGTGGTGACCACGCCCGCATCGAGCTTGTCGCGGTGATTGTCGACCAGCGCTTGCGCCTCTTCGGCCTTGAGCGTGCCGCCAGCGACCAGACGTTCGGCATAGAGTTCGCGGGTGGTTTTTCGTTTGCGGATGTTCTGGTACATCAGCGGCTGGGTTGCCGCCGGTTCGTCGGCTTCGTTGTGGCCGTGGCGGCGGTAGCAGACCAGATCGATGACCACGTCTTTCGCGAACTTCTGGCGGAAATCGAACGCCAGTTCAGAGCAGAACGCGACCGCTTCCGGGTCGTCGCCGTTGACATGCAACACCGGCGCCCCGACCATCTTGGCGACATCGGTGCAGTACAACGTGGAGCGCGCGTCCTGACGTTCGCTGGTGGTGAAGCCCACTTGGTTGTTGATCACGATGTGTACCGTGCCGCCGACCCGGAAACCGCGGGCCTGCGACATCTGGAACAGCTCCATCACCACGCCCTGGCCCGCAAACGCAGCGTCGCCGTGCATCAGAATCGGCAAGACCTGTCGACGCGCCTTGTCGCCGCGTCGGTGCTGGCGCGAACGCACGCTGCCCACCACCACCGGATCGACGATTTCAAGATGCGACGGGTTGAACGCTAGCGCCAAGTGCACCGGGCCGCCCGGCGTGGCAACGTCGGCGCTGAAACCCATATGGTATTTCACGTCGCCGGCGTGGGCGTGTTCGTCGTGATCGAACTTGCCCTCGAATTCGTCGAACAGCTTGCGCGGCGGTTTGCCCAGCGTGTTGACCAGCACATTGAGACGGCCGCGATGGGCCATGCCCAGCACCACATCCTTGACGCCGTCGCTGCCGGCGCGACGGATCATCACGTCCAGCATCGGAATCAGCGCGTCGCCGCCTTCCAGCGAGAAACGCTTCTGACCGACGTATTTGGTATGCAGATAGCGTTCGAGGCCTTCGGCGGCGGTCAGACGTTCCAGAATCCGGCGTTTGTCGTCGTCGCTGCGTTTGAAATCGCCGCCGGCGCCCTCCAGCCGCTCGTACATCCAGCGCCGCTGTTCGACATCGGTGATGTGCATGAATTCGGCGCCGATGCTGCCGGCGTAAGTGATCTTGAGCAGTGCCACCAGATCGCGCAGTTTCATCTGCGCCTGGCCGCCGACACCGCCGCTGGAGAGGGTGGCGTCAAGATCGGCGCTGGAGAGGCCGTGGAAGCCGATGTCCAGATCCGGCGCCTCGCTCTTCTCCCACATGCCCAACGGGTCGAGGTCGGCCGCTAGATGGCCGCGCGAGCGGTAGGCGACGATCAGTTTGCCCACCGCGAACTCGCGGCTGTCGCTGCTGGCGGCGCCCGCCGCAAGCATTCCGCGCGCGGCCTGACGACCCGCCTCGGCGATGGCGGCAATGACCGCCGAATGCGGAACGTCGGTGCCGTCGCGGCCCTTGACCCCATCGAAATAGGTCTTCCACTTCGACCCGACGCTGTCGGGGGCGACCAGATACTGTTCGTAGAGATCCTCGATGTAGGCGGCATTGGCGCCAAGCTGCGAGGACTGGGCAAACTGCTTCAGGAGACTGTCCACTCGGTCGTTACACTCGAAGGTCGGAAAGCGCAGAGAAAAATACGGTAACCGCTTGATCTACCGGGAAATCCCCGGACAGGATGACGGGCGGGCGAAAGGATCGGAATTATAGCCGGAGCCTTTGCCGCAGCGCGACATGATGCTGCGGATCTGACTTTGTAGCAGCGACGGCTTTCAACAGCCGAAGGCTGGTCAAGTCGCGAAGCCTGCGATGGGTCAGGCCTGCGGCGAACCGCAACCCTGAGAATCCGGGATTGCAAGCAGTGCGATATCCGAAACGTTGCTGGTTTCGCGGCTCCCGCCGCTCCTACAACAAGTTCATCCGACTGCTTCAGATCTGCAGCGCCCGATACTCGCTGCAGGGCCGCGCGCGCTCCCACATCGGCATGAAGCTGTCGGCCAGCTGACGGGCGCGACCGCCGACATCGAGCGCGGCCTCGCCATCGAAGCGGTTGCCTAGGGTGCGGAAGTAGTAGCCGCCGCTGTCGTTGGCGACGAAGGCTGAAGCGTAAGCGCGATCGGCTGGGTCGCTGACTTCACGGAACCCGAACACGCTGGACATACGCTGGCCCACGGCGATCAGGGGCGCATGCGCGCGCTGCGGCGTGCCGGCATCCTGCAGCAGAATGCGGATATCCACGCGCTGGCGACGTGTTGCCAGCCGGCGTAGTGCCTCCAACACTTCAGGCGTATCCAAGAGTCCAGGATCCAGGGCCCGGCTGTAGAGGCACAGCGCGCGGCGCGCGGCGGTGACTACAGCGGTGGTGATAGCAACGGCGGCTTCGCGGGTATCGATCGCGGTGGCGCCACCGATCTGGCGACGCATGCTCTGGTGTTCGATGCCGGCTTCCATGAAGCGTTCGCCGCAAGGCACGAAGCCGTGTTTCACGTAGAAACCCAGCGCCGACACCTGCGAATGCAGGCGCAGCTCCGGCCAACGTCGCTGTGCGGCTTCAGCGATCAGCGCCAACAGCAGGGCGTCGCCGACGCCGCGTCCGCGCCACTCCGGCAGCACCGCCATGCGGCCGATCTTGCGCTCCGGCGTCAGCCGCCCAGTGCCGATGGGCTGGCCGTCGGCGTCGCGCGCGATCACATGTACGCACAGCGGGTCCAGCGCGTCCCACTCCAGCGCGATTGGCACCTGCTGTTCCTGTACGAACACCGGTTCACGCACCGCGCGTAGTGCGTCGATGCCGGTGGCGTAGTCGATGGCTTCGACCCGGAAGCGTTGTTCAGGCGTCGTCATCGTGCTCCTCACCGGTGTCATCGCCTTCGTTCTCCAGCCGGTAATGGCCTTCGGCGAGCAGTTCCAGCACCAATGACTGGCTTTCTGCCGAAAGCGCGGCGTACGTATCGCCATCCAGCGTGTCGGCTGCAGCCAGCGTGCGGGCATCGGTCAGGGGAAGGGCATGGGTCTGTCCCGCAACGTAAAGTTTGGCGAGCGCCAACGTGTCACCGCCGCTACGCCGCCACGCGACCCGCGTCCACGGGTGGCGCTGCAGCAGCGCGCCCTGCTGCAGATCAAACTCGATTTCGATCCGCGACCGCGGCGGATCCGGCATCAGGCTGTCGCCGACGCTGCGATACAGGGTCATAAAGCGTCCGAACCAGTCGCCCAGCCGCTCCGGGTCGTTCATGCGCAGTGCGTTCAGCCCGGCGATAGCGCGCTGCATCGCGTCGGCGTCGATCTCGTTCGGGTCTATGGGGGGCGCCATGCCGTCGTCGCGATAACGCACCGAATCGTCGGCATCCGCCAGCAATGTGTCGACAAAATCGCCCAACAGCTCACCGGCACTGGGCGCGCGCATGCCGACCGAAAACGTCAGGCAGGCGTCTTCGGCCACGCCGTGGTGCGGCACGTTCGGCGGGAGGTACAGCATGTCGCCGGGGCCCAGCACCCAGTCGTGGGTCGGGTGGAACTCGCGCAACAGTTTGAGTTCGACGCCTTCGCGGAATTCCGCCGAGGGTCGGCCCTTGCCCATGGCCTCGCTGGCGTCGATCTGCCAGCGGCGATGGCCGTGCGCCTGCAGCAGAAATACGTCGTATTGATCGACGTGCGCCCCGACCGATCCGCCGGGCGCGGCGAACGAGATCATCACGTCGTCGATCCGCCAGCGCGGCAGGAAATCGAAGTGGTCGAGCAGGGCGCGGATATCCGGATCCCACTTGTCCACGTCCTGCACCAGCAAGGTCCAGTCGTGGTCCGGCATGCCCGGAAATGCTTCCTCGGCGAACGGCCCGGTGCGAACCGTCCAACCATCGGTTGCCTTGTCGTGAAGGATAATTCGCGACAGTGCCGCCTCTTCACAGGCCAAGCCCGCGAGATCTTCCGGCATCACCGGCGTTTCAAAATCCGGACATGCGTTGCGAATCAGCAGCGGTCGTTTCTGCCAGTAGTCGCGCAGAAAATCGGCTGCAGGCATGCCCAGTGGAGCCTGCTTGCGCGCATCGATCTCGAAAACAAGCGCCGTGGGGCGTTTTGACATCTCAGATCTCCTTCGCCAGCCGTTCGGCCAGACCGGTGTAGCTGCCAGGCGTCATGTCCAGCAGCCGTTGTTTGGCGTCGGCAGGCAGATCGAGGCCGGCGATGAAGTCGCGCATCGAGGCTTCGTCGATGCCCCGACCGCGGGTCAACGCCTTCAGCTGTTCGTACGGGCTGGGCAGACCGTGGCGGCGCATCAGCGTCTGTACGGCTTCGGCCAGCACTTCCCATGCGCTGTCGAGATCGGCGGTGAGCCGCTCGGGATTCGCGCTGAGTTTGTTCAGCCCGCGCAGCAGTGCGTCGTAGCCGATCAGCGCATGGCCGAACGCGGTGCCCAGCGCGCGCAGCACGGTGGAGTCGGTGAGATCGCGCTGCCAGCGGCTGATCGGCAGCTTGGCGGCGAAGTGTTCCAGCAGTGCGTTGGCGATGCCGAAATTACCCTCCGCGTTCTCGAAATCGATTGGATTGACCTTGTGCGGCATGGTCGAGCTGCCAACTTCGCCGGCCTTCACCGACTGTTTGAAATAACCCAGCGAGATATAGCCCCAGACATCGCGGCACAGATCGATGCAGATGGTGTCGATGCGTTTCTGCGCGTCGCACAGTTCGGCGATGCCGTCGTGCGGCTCGATCTGCGTGGTGTAGGGCTGCCAGTCCAAGCCCAGTGATTCGACGAAGCGGCGCGACAACGCGGTCCAGTCGATATCGGGATAGGCAGCGACATGCGCGTTGTAGTTGCCGACCGCGCCGTTGATCTTGCCGGCGATCAGCGCGCCCGCAAGCGTTTGGCCCTGTCGCTGCAGACGGGCGACGACATTCGCGAGTTCCTTGCCGACCGTGGTGGGCGATGCGGTCTGGCCATGAGTGCGCGACAGCATCGGCAGGCCGGCGTGTTGGTGCGCCATCGCGCGGAGTGTTCCGATCAGCGCGTCCAGCGTCGGCAGCAGCACGGTCTGCCGCGCCTCGCTCAACATGAGTGCATAGCTGAGATTGTTGATGTCCTCGCTGGTGCAGGCGAAATGCACGAATTCCAGCGCCGGCGCCAGTTCGGCGTCATCGCTCAGCCGCTCCTTGATCAGATATTCCACTGCTTTCACATCGTGATTGGTGGTGCCCTCGATCGCTTTCACCCGTGCGGCATCGGCCAGATTCAGACCATCGGCCAGCGCGCGCAGACGGGTGATCGCGGCATCCGAGAATGGTTTCAGTTCGACGATGCCCGGCTCGTCCGCCAGCGCCAGCAGCCATTCGACTTCCACCTTGACTCTTGCCTTGATCAAGCCAAATTCGGAGAAGATCGGCCGCAGGGTATCGACCTTGCCGGCGTAGCGGCCATCGAGCGGGGACAGAGCAAGAAGCTGGGCGTCGGACATGGCGAGCTGCAGTGCGGGAAGGCGGTAATTCTAAACGCTCGCAGGCGTATCCTCGGCCGATCACCATCATTGCAGGCGCAAACCATGGCCAGACGCAGCCCTCATCCGGGCACGGCCCATGCAGGTCATATTCCAAACCCGATGCGCACCGAACGCGACAGCATGGGCGAACTCCAGGTCCCCGCCGCAGCGCTATGGGGCGCGCAGACCCAGCGTGCGGTGCAGAACTTCCGGATTTCCGGCCGGCCGATGCCGCGCGGCTTCATTCGCGCGCTCGGACTGATCAAGGCCGCTGCCGCGCAGACCAACGCCAATCTGGGCCTGCTGCCAAAAACCCGCGCCGCTGCGATCCGCCGCGCGGCGATGGCGGTGGCCGAAGGCGAGCACGACGACCACTTTCCGGTCGACATCTATCAGACGGGTTCGGGCACTTCCAGCAATATGAACGCCAACGAGGTGATCGCCGCGCTGGTGATGCGCAGCGGTCGGGGCAAGGTGCACCCCAACGATCACGTGAACCTCGGCCAGAGCTCGAACGACGTGGTGCCGACTGCGATCCGGGTCAGCGCCCAGCTTGCGGTGGTCGAGGATCTGCTGCCTGCACTGCAGCATCTGCGCAAGACCATC
>JAYVSK010000244.1:0-7662 GCA_043775395.1 Lysobacter sp.
GGGCTGGATTAAACAGAAACGACGTTAGCACGGAAATACGGCCGCTTCATAAATTGCCGGGTCGATCGCAAGCGGCCAAAGTCGCAGCGGCTTTCGGAGATACTGCCAGCGACGGTTTCTTCCATCGCCACCCACAGATTGCATATGACTCCAAACGTCCAAATCGATCCGCTGTGCGAGGCCGATTTCGACATCCTCGCGGATATCGCCGACCGTATCTGGCGATCGCACTACATCACGATGATCAGCATCGCGCAGATCGAGTACATGCTGGATGGCCGCTACGTGCCGGAACGTCTGCGCAACTATGTGGATTCACAGGAACGCTGGCTCTGGATGCTGCGCGTCGGCGGCGTACCGGCCGGATACTGCAGCTGTTCGTTGGGCGAAGCTGCGGACGCAATGAAGCTGGAGCAGCTGTATCTGTTGGCGGACTACAAAGGCTTGGGCCTGGGCGGCCGCATGCTGCGGCATGTCGAAGGGAAAACCCGCGCGCTGGAGCGGACGCGGCTGTATCTCACGGTCAACAAGGGCAATAACGATTCCATCGCGATTTACCTGAAGTCGGGCTTCGTTGTACGTGAAGAAGCGGTGTTCGAAATCGGCAACGGCTATGTGATGGATGATTTCGTAATGGAGAAGCGTCTTTAAACAATGCCGGAAACGACGAAGCCCGCCATGCGGCGGGCTTCTTGGAGACCGAACAAGTCGTTGGACTTATCTGGGACTGCTTTATTTAATTTTGCCTTCCTTGTACATCACGTGCTTGCGGACGACGGGATCGTACTTCTTGATCTCCATCTTGGCGGGCGTGTTCTTCTTGTTCTTGTCGGTCGTATAAAAATGACCGGTACCGGCTGAAGAGATCAGGCGGATTTTGTCGCGTTTGGAAGCCATGATTCAGTCCTCCTCAGATCTTTTCGCCGCGTGCGCGGAGGTCGGCGAGCACGGCGTCGATGCCGTTCTTGTCGATGGTGCGCAGGGCATTAGCGGAAACGCGCAGCTTGATCCAACGGTTCTCGGAAGCCACCCAGAAGCGGCGTTCGTGAAGATTGGGCATGAAGCGGCGGCGGGTCTTGTTGTTGGCGTGCGAGACGTTGTTGCCGCTCTGCACGCGCTTGCCGGTCACTTGGCATTCGCGGGACATACGAACCTCTATCGATAAGAACGCGCGACGGAATCGTGCGATCTGCGGTGGCCTCCCGTAGCCCGGGAGACAGCGGCCCCGGCGGCGGTCCGGTTCGACGAATCGATCCTGACAGCCACCTCGCGAGACGGGATGTGTTTGGGTGTCGCTGCGCTGGCGGGCGGCATCGCGGGCCGGCCCTCCGACCGTGTACAAGCGGGCCGGGCGTAACGAACCGCAGATTATGCCCGGGAATACCAGTGCTGGCAAACACTTAGCGGAAAATGCCGCACCGGATTCGAGCTGCTGCATCTTTTGAGGCTGTAAGACGGCGAAGGCAGTTTAGTAGGCGAACATAGCGCCTGCAGCCCCATCGCATGCCGCCATGACCCAGCCTCAGACCCGTTCCCCCGTTTCCCTGACCCGGCATCTCATCGAAGAGGAGCGCCAAGACTATATCAGCGCCGATCTGCGGCTGCTGATCGAAGTGGCCGCCCGGGCCTGCAAAGAGATCGCGGTGGCGGTGGGCAAGGGCGCTCTGGGCGGTGTGTTGGGCGATGCCGGCACAGGCAATGTGCAGGGCGAGGCCCAGAAGAAGCTGGATGTGCTCAGCAACGAGATCCTGCTGGAAGCCAACGCCTGGGGCGGCCATCTCGCCGCCTGCGCCTCCGAGGAGATGGACCACTGCCAGCCCATCCCCGATGCGTTTCCACGTGGCAACTATCTGCTGCTGTTCGACCCCCTCGACGGCAGCAGCAATATCGACGTGAACGTGGCGGTGGGCACCATCTTCTCGGTGCTGCGCTGCCCGGACGGCGTGACCACCGTCGGCGATGAGCACTTCCTGCAGCCGGGCACCGAGCAGGTCGCCGCCGGCTACTGCATTTATGGCCCCAGCACGATGCTGGTGCTGACCATCGGCCACGGCACCCACGCCTTCACCCTTGACCGCGAACACGGCGCGTTCCTGCTCACCCGCAAGCACATCCGCGTGCCTGAGCAAACGAAGGAGTTCGCGATCAACATGTCCAACCAGCGCCATTGGGAAACGCCGATGCAGGATTACGTGCGCGACCTGTTGATCGGAAAAGAAGGTCCGCGCGGCAAGGATTTCAACACGCGCTGGATCGCCTCGATGGTGGCCGAAGTGCACCGCATCCTCACCCGCGGCGGCATCTTCATCTATCCATGGGATAAGAAAGACCCGGGCAAGGCCGGCAAGCTGCGGCTGATGTACGAAGCCAACCCGATGAGCCTGCTGATCGAACAGGCCGGCGGCGCCGCCACGGACGGCCGTACGCGCATGCTCGACATCGCCCCGACCCATCTGCATCAGCGCGTACCGGTATTTCTAGGGTCGAAGGAAGAAGTCGAGATCGCTACCCGCTACCATCTTCAGGCCGATCATCCGGATCGCACGCTCGATTGCAGTACCTCGATACCGTCTGGAGTTTCACGATGAACACCGCTGCCATCGGGCTGTCTCTTTTGCTGTTGATTGCGATGCCGGCATCCGCATGCATGGGCCCGCAATCGGAGTCTGCGCAGGAATACGATGCAAGCGTGCTGTTCGAAGGCAGGCCAACGAGCTATGTCCTGCATTCCGGTGCGGTGCCGGGCGTCACCTCAGGCGCGCTGTCAAAAGTGACCTTCGACGTTGTCCGCACTCTGCAAGGACCGCCGCGGAAAAACTGGAGCGTGCTCATGCGTGGCGCGGATCTTCCGAGGACTCTTTCGGAATTCCAACAGCGCTTTGGTACAACGATGAAAGTGGGCGTTCGCGACTTCGGCAGCAAAGTCGACCCACGAAAATTCCCCAAGGGATTTCAAACCGGCTATTTCATCGTCGACGCCGCCTGCAGCATGAACGGGGAAGACTGGCTGTTGCGGCCGATCGCCGCGCATGAGTAACGACATGCTTGTACGGGATTTCATTTCGGTCACACCGAACGCACTGCCGCGCGACGTCTGCGCGAACATCGTTGCCTACATGCGCACCAGCGATGACCTGCGGCCCGGACAGATCGGCGGCGGCGTGTATCCCGAACTCAAGCACAGCCGCGACATCAACCTCACCGGCAACTCCGCGTGGCAGCAGGTCGAAGAGGCTCTGAACATGGCGATGCTGCGCGGCCTGATCCAATACCTGCGCGACTATCCGCAGGCGCTGATCGCGCCGCTGATGCTGCAGCAGCCCAACGCCGATGGAAGGCTGCAGCGGCTGTCGGCAGAAACGCTGGCGGCGAAAGACGACGCTGGCATCATCGAACTCATCCGCACCTGCCTGCGCCCCGGCAGCATCAACCTGCAGTGGTACCGCGCCGGCGAAGGTGGGTACCCGTACTGGCACTGCGAGCTGTATCCGCGCGACAGCACCGCGGAATCCCTGCACCGGCATCTGCTGTGGACGCTGTACCTCAACGACGACTTCGCGGAAGGCGAAACCGAATTCCTGTTCCAGCAGCGCAAGATAAAACCGGCGACCGGCTCACTGCTAATTGCGCCGACCGCCTTCACGCATACGCATCGCGGCAACCGCCCGCAGTGCGGCGACAAGTTCATCGCGACGAGCTGGATTTTGTTTCAGCGGGCGGAAGTGATGTATCGCGGCGGATGATTCGCCCGTCATCGCCACTCTGTCGGGCAGCCTCTCACCATGCGGGAGAGGGAAGAACGCGGGCAGCTTGCGACTGAGCGTGCGTTTTTAAAACAACGACCCCTGCGGGGAGGCGGTGTTCTCCAACGCCGGCGGCAGAAACTTCGAACAGTCCAACCCTGCCAGCTGCCCGTACCCGATCCGCTTGTGCGCTTTCGCGAACCGCATCGCGATCAGATCCGCGAACGGACCTTCGCCGCGCATGCGGGTGCCGTAGCCGCTGTCGTAGTCCTTACCGCCGCGCATCTGTTGGATGAGGCTCATTACGTGGACGGCGCGTTCGGGGTAATGCAGCGCCAGCCATTCGCGCCAGACTTCTCTCAGTTCATGCGGCAGGCGCAGCAGCACATAGCCGGCGGCGCGCGCACCGTGGGCGTACGCCGCTTCGAGGATATGTTCGATTTCGCAGTCGGTGATCATCGGGATGATCGGCGCCACCATCACCCCAACCGGAATGCCGGCCTCATGCAGCGCTGCTAGAGTTTTCAGGCGTGTGTGCGGGGCAGCGGCGCGGGGTTCGAGTTTCGATGACAATTGATTATCGAGCGATGTGATCGACACATATACGCTCACAAGTCTCTGCTGCGCCATCGGCGCAAGCAGGTCGATATCGCGCTGGATCAGCGCGCTCTTGGTGATCAGGCTCACCGGGTGCCGGCATTCGGCGAATACGTCCAGCAGCTGGCGGGTAATGCGGTAGCGGCGTTCGATAGGCTGGTAGGCGTCGGTGTTGATGCCCAGCGAGATCGGCGAACAGCGGTAGCCTTTTCTCGCGAATTCCTTGCGCAGCATGTCATCAGCATTGGTTTTCGCGTACAGCTTAGTTTCGAAGTCAAGCCCCGGCGATAGATCCAGATACGCATGCGACGGCCGCGCGAAGCAGTAGACGCAGCCGTGTTCGCAGCCGCGATAGGGGTTGAGCGATTGGCTGAAGGGAATATCCGGCGACGGGTTGCGGCTGACGATGCCGCGCGCGCGTTCTTCGGTGACTTCGGTACGCAGTTTCGGCGGCGCAGCATCTGCATGCTTTTCATCCCTGGCGTAGACCGAACCCCAACCGTCGTCTTCGGCTTCGGCGACAGTCTTCTCGAAGCGTCCGCGCACGAACGAGGCCGCGCCGCGGCCTTTCATCGGCCCGCTGCGCAGCAGGTTATGGGTGGCTTCGTCTATTTTGCAGCCGCGTGTCATCGGGTTACGCTAGCGCGCGCAAGTCGCAGTCGTTGCGACGGAGTTCTCGGCATGTTCGATCGGTGGGATTGGGTATGGGACGGGCTGCACCGCATCCCGGTGATCGGGCCGAAGCTCGGCCTTGCCCTGCTGATCGGCTGGCTGACGTATCTGATCCTGTTGGGCGGTTGGATCGTTCTCCAAAAGCGCGAGCCCGTGGCGACGTTGAGCTGGCTGCTGGGTCTGGCGCTGCTGCCTTATGTGGGCTTTCTGATCTATCACCTGCTGGGCCCGCAGAAAATCAATCGTCAGCGTCTGCGTCGCGCGCGCAGCCGGCTGAAAGGCGATGCGCTTGGCAGCGATGTGGGCGGCGCAGCGGATTCGCCCGCGGCATTGGAGCTGGCAACCTTGGCGAGGATGTCGACCGGCCTGCCCGCAAGCACCGCGCAAAACGTGCGCCTGTTGATCGACGGTGCGGCGAAATACGATGCGCTGATCGAAGATCTGGGCGGCGCGCAGCAGCATGTGCATCTGGAGTACTACATTTACATGCCCGACCGCAGCGGCACCGCACTGCGAGACGCATTGGTAGCCTGTGCGAAACGCGGCGTGCGCGTGCGCGTGCTTCTGGATGCGATCGGCTCGGGAGCGTGTTCGCGCGGTTTTTTCGCGCCGCTGATCGATGCCGGCGGCGAGCTGGCCTGGTTTCATCCAACGCGGTTCTGGAAGTTCTGGTCGCGGCCGTGGCTGAACATGCGCACCCACCGCAAGATCGTGGTGATCGACAGCCGTATCGCCTACACCGGCGGCATCAACATCACCGACGACGAGAACGAACGCCTGCGCAGCGACGCCTACCGCGATCTGCATCTGCGCATCGAAGGCGATGCGGTGCGCTCGCTGCAGCTGGTGTTCGCGGAGGATTGGGTCTACGCCACCGGCGATCGCGACTTCATTTCCGACATCGCGCGCACGCTGCCCGCCGCTTCACCCGGCGAAATCTCGGCGCAGGTGCTGACCTCCGGGCCGGATTCGTCGTGGGAAGCGATCCATCGTCTGCATGTCGGGCTGATCCACGCGGCACACCAGCGCGTATGGCTGACCACGCCGTATTTCGTTCCCGGCGAAGCGGCGATGATGGCGCTGACCTCGGCCGCGCTGGGCGGCCTGGACGTGAGGCTGATGGTGCCGCGGATCAGCGATTCGCGCTTGGTGACGCTGGCGGCACGCTCGTATTTCGACGATCTGCTGGCGGCCGGCGTGAAGGTCTACGAGTACGGGCCGCGGATGCTGCATACCAAGGCGCTGCTGGTGGATGACGCCTCGGTGATCATCGGCAGCGCCAATTTCGATCACCGCAGCTTCCGGCTGAACTTCGAGGTGTCGGTGCTGTTTCAGGACCGCGGTATCGGTGGACGACTGGCCGCGCTGATCGAAGGCGAATTCGCCCATGCGCCGCGGGTCCGCGCCGACCGCCAGCGGCACCTGTTCTCTGCGCGGCTGCCGGAAGCGCTGGCCCGGCTGATGTCTCCATTGCTGTAGTCGCAGCTGGCAGGGCGACGGACGGCAGGCCCGGACCGGCCGGCGGCCTGTCGGCGCCATGCCCCTCCGGAGTAGACTGGCGCCCGTCCCCCTCTCCTCCGGCACCCGTTCCCGGTAAGGACGCGACTCATGCCTTGGCTTCTTCTCCTGATCGCTGTCGGCCTGTTCCTGGTCGCGCTTAACGCCACCTCCATCGCGATGGTGATTTTTTGTGTCCTAGCGTCGCTGGGCCTGAGCATTTTCGGGATCATGGGCCTGCTGGCGCAGCGTGTCGGCAACAGTGCCCGCAGTGAAGCCCTGCTGATCGATCCGCAGGAGCTGCGCCGTCTGCGCGAACAGGCCGAAGCCAAACGTGCGGAAGCCGCGGGTACCCCGGCGCCGAACGCCGGCGATACCGCGCAGTCCTGAACGTCCGCATTTTGTTTTTTTCTTGACCGTTCTCAGCGTCAACGTCAACAAGATCGCGGTACTGCGCAACTCGCGCGGTGGCCAAGATCCCGACGTAGTGACCGCAGCACGCGTTTGCCTGGATGCCGGTGCGCACGGCATCACCGTGCATCCGCGGCCCGATGCGCGTCATATCCGCACCGATGATGTGTATGCGCTGGCTGAACTCACCCGCAGCTACGGGGTCGAATTCAATCTCGAAGGCAATCCCTTTGCGCCGCCGCGCGCAGGTTATCCGGGCTTCCACGCACTGTGCGCGCAGACGCGCCCCGCACAGGCCACTCTGGTGCCCGATGGCGACGGCCAGCTCACGTCGGATCACGGGTTCGATTTCGTTCAAGACCTCGAAGGTCTGCGCCTACAGGTCGCCAGTCTCAAAGCGCTGGGCTGTCGGGTCAGTCTGTTCGCGGACGCTGGTGCAGACATCGTCTCCACCGCAGCGAGCGGTGCCGACCGCATCGAGCTGTACACGGGGCCGTATGCCGAAGCCTTTGCCGGCGGTACGCCCGACGCGCAGCTGGCGGCATTCGCTAACACTGCGCGCACCGCCGCCGCGCATGGTCTTGGCGTCAACGCCGGGCATGATCTCAGTGAAGACAACCTCGGGCTATTCCTGCGGCACGTGCCGGCAGTGCTGGAAGTCTCAATCGGCCATGCGCTCATCAGCGAAGCCCTGTATGCGGGGCTGGCTGCAACGGTCAAACGCTATCTCGCCGTCATCGGC
>JAYVSK010000245.1:0-15100 GCA_043775395.1 Lysobacter sp.
ACCCAAATCCCCCCGTCGCGGCTCCCGCCGCTCCTACGAAAAGCGCGGCTATTCCTGTGCATTGCGGCGATGGATTTCCGGATTTCGATTGATAGCGTAGATCAATGCGGTCTGCGCCGAATGCGTGGATCGATGTGGAGCGATGGGTGATCGGTCGCGCGATGTGCGAAGGCGCTGGTTGATTATTGCGTGAGCGTAGACCCCGTTGGCAAACGGCTTGGTATGGGTTTGCAAAGAAGTGGTGGGTTGGGGGTGGGGCGGTCGTTGTTACAAGTGTAAAATCATTGTGGCTTGCACCGCTCCGACAAGTGCAAAATCATCGCGGCTTGCACCGCTCCTACAAATGCAAGAGCATCGCGGCTTCCGCCGCTCCTACGAAAAGCGCGGTGGTTGCTATGCATTACGGTGTAAAGCTTGGGTACACCTACCACACCATTGAACCGTATGGCTGGAAAGCCTCACCGATTTCATCGGGCCGTGTGAATCGGCGCAAGCAACCCTGAGCGGGTGCCCGGCGTGTGCCGGGCGCCCGCTCAGGGATTCACCCCACCAGCAGCCGGTTCATCCGTGCGATGAACGCGGTCGGGTCGTCCAGGCTGCCGCCTTCGGCCAGCATCGCCTGTTCAAACAGCAGTTCGGCGTAATCGGCGGTGTGTGCATCGTCGTCCGAGGCAGCCTGCAGTCGCTTGAGCAGCGCGTGTTCCGGATTGATTTCCAGAATGGGTTGCGAGGCCGGAGCGGACTGTCCGGCAGCTTTGAACATGCGCTGCATCTGCAGCGACATGTCGTATTCGTCCACCACCAGACAAGCAGCGGAATCGACGAGGCGGTTGGAGACGCGCACCTCTTTGACCTTGTCGCCCAGCGCGGCCTTGATGCGTTCAACCAGCGGTGCGGCGGCTTTGGCGGTTTCTTCCTGCTTTGCTTTGTCTTGCGCGTCGCCCAGTTTGTCGAGGTCGATATCGCCCTTGGCGACGTTACGCAGCTTCTTGCCGGCGTATTCGTGCATGTAGCCGGACATCCAGTCGTCGATGCGCTCGTGCATCAGCAATACTTCGATGCCGCGGGCTTTCAGCGCTTCCAGTTTCGGGTGGTTGCGCGCGGTGTTCCAGCTGTCTGCGGTGATGTAGTAGATCTCTTCCTGCAGCCCGGCCATGCGGCCAATGTAATCGTCCAGCGAGACGCGCTGATCGGCTGACTCGCTGCGCGTGGTCGGGAAACGCAGCAGTGTCAGCACGCGCTCACGATTACTCGCGTCCTCGGCCACGCCTTCTTTCAATGTGGCGCCGAACGCATCCCAGAAGCCGATATATTTTTCCGGCTCGTCCCGCGCGATCTTTTCGATCATATCCAGCACGCGCTTGGTCAGCGCGCCCTTGATGCGCTCGACCTGTTTGCTCTCCTGCAGCAGCTCGCGGCTGACGTTGAGCGGCAGATCGTCCGAATCGATCACGCCGCTGGCGAAGCGCAAGTAAGCCGGCAGCATCTGTTCGGCGGCGTCCATGATGAAGATGCGCTTGATATAGAGCTTCAGGCCCTTGCGATCGTCGCGGCTCTGCTGGAAATCGAACGGCGCATGCTCCGGCAGGAACAGCAGCGAGGTGAAATTTTGGTTGCCTTCCACCCGGTTGTGGGTCCACGTCAGCGGATCGGCGAAATCGTGCGTGACGTGCTTGTAGAAAGCCTTGTAATCGTCGTCGGACAGATCGTTTTTCGGACGCGTCCAAAGCGCCGACGCCTGATTGACGATTTCCATCTCGATGGCAGGCGCGCTGTCGTCGTCGTCCTTCTTTTCGACAGACTTGGCCATGCGGATGGGAAAGCCGACGTGATCGGAATACGTGCGCACCAGTGAGCGGAGTTTCCAGGCCTGCAGATAGTCGCCCGCGTCTTCGCGGATATGCAGCTGCAGCGTGGTGCCGCGCGGTGTATCGGCGGGCGCGGGTTCGATACTGAACTGGCCGTCGCCGGTGGAACGCCAAATCCAGGCATCGTCCTGGCCGGCACGGCGGCTGGTGACGGCGATGCTGTCGGCGACGATAAACGCCGAATAGAAGCCGACGCCGAACTGGCCGATCAGCTGCGCGTCCACCTTTTGCCCGGCGGCGATGCTGTCGAGGAAGCGTCGCGTGCCCGAATGCGCCACGGTGCCGAGATTCTGCACCAGCTCGTCGTGGGACATGCCGATGCCGTTGTCATGCAGCGTCAGCGTGCGGGTGTCGGCGTCGGTGGCGATGTCGATGGCCAGCTCGCCGCCCTCGGCCAGCAGTTCAGGCGCAGCGATCGCCTCGAAGCGCAGCTTCTCGCAGGCGTCGGACGCGTTGGACACCAGCTCGCGCAGGAAAATGTCCTTGTTGGAATACAGCGAATGGATAACCAACTGCAGCACCTGCTGCACATCGGCCTGGAAGGCGTGGGTTTCGACCGCGGGGGTCGCGGTGGGAGTGTCGGTGGTCATCCGGGGTCCTTGGGTGTTGGGCGATGACGCAAGGATGGGCGCGATCGGAGCGGTTTCAAGGTGCGGGCGGTTGTCGCGTGCGGGCAGAGCGGCCTTCAGGCGGCAGCTTTGTCCGGGGTGAGGGAGACGATCTCTACCGCGATCGCGCTTGGACAGCGAATCAGGCGCTGATGGATCGGAAAACGCTTCACTCCCACCGGGACAAGGCATCCGTGACGGTGTCCTTAGCCAAGAACTCCTGTTCGATCCTGCCCTTGGCCAGTCCGGTGAGGTGCTGATAGAAATCCCGCTCAGGGTCTGTCAGCCCAAGCGGGGGTGCCGGGCCGGCGGTGATCGGCTCCGGCACCGCAAGCGTATCTGCGAGGCTGTCGAACAGACTGCGCATCATCAGGAAGACCTCCAGATGAGGCTGCAGCGCACGGGCACGCGCCAGCATGCACAGTCCCCAAGTATCCATGTCGCCCCAGTAGCCAATCCGGCGCTCGCGCAACCAGTCCGTGCACAGCCAGGCCAGATCAAGACCGGAGCCAAGTACTGCGATGGTGTCGGGCAGTGTGGGCAGCAGATGCAGGCAGCGATCGTTCTCGATCAGCAGGATGCGTTTGGCCGGTAGCGGGGCGTCACGCAATTCGCGCGCCCGCACGCGCTGCTGAGCGAATGGCAACAGGCCCGGAGACAATGGCGCCACCAACAGCCAGTGGTCGCCTTCATCGGCGGCATCGAGAAAGCTGCTGAGTCCGAGCTGCGAGGCTTGCCCATCGAAGCGGATGTCGAGCAGGGCGGTGATGAGCGTGCGATGACGCTCCATGAACTTGCTGTCGATGCCCGCCAGAGCAAGGCTGCGCAGCGGCCGGCCGGCCGCGATGCCGGGCTCCAGTTCGAGAGCCAGCGCCGCTGCCTGCGCGACCTCGTCATCGTTGCGATCGCGCCACAGCGAACGCTGTCGGACCAGCAGCGAATGGAACCGGGCATCGGCACGATGGAGCAGATATTGAAGCCGCTGCAGTTCAAGCTGCACCTGTGCATCGCCCGATGCCTGCGCCCAATCTTCCGGCGAACGAAGCTGCCAGTGCTGCGGCAGCGACACCGGCCCGGCCGCGCTGCGGAACGTGATGGGCTGCCACTGCACCTCGCCCACAGTGACCGCACGCCAACGCGCGATATGTTCGCGGACCAGCGCCGTGTGTTGCGTGAAAACGGTTGGCGAAGGGCAGCCGATGGTGACTTGCCTCGGCCAAGCCCGCGAATCCAGCAGAAGGTGTTCGCGTCGATCAGCGCTGTGCCATTGTCGGGTCAGTTGGCCCGCGAGGTCTTCAGGCGACTTCACTGCCGCGCTCCTGTCGCTGGATGCGATTGCGGGCGTGGGTTTCCAACGCTTCCCAACTGAGCGAGGTCATCGTCGCCTGTGTGCCCTTGCGGTGGACGACGATGGCGGAACGGGTGTGCTCGCGCAGCAGACGCAGTTCCTTGTTCGGGGTGACGAACAGCGGGTGCAGGCCGAACTCCGCCAGCGCGCGGATGATGCGGCCGGCCACCGCCTGCGAGCTTTTCGAGAACGCTTCGTCGAGCACGATTGTGGCGAACAGGGGCTGCTGGCGACCACGTGGACACAGGGCATAGCTCAGCGATGCGGTGAGCACGTAGCTGGCGATAATCTCCTTCTCGCCGCCGCTACCGCCCTGGGAACTGGTCCGTTTCTCGATGACCTTGCCGGTGTGGCGTTCGATCACCCAGACGGCGAACTGCAATCGATAGCGCGGATCCAGCAGCGCCTGTGCGCTCTGCGTCTTCCGGCGCTCCACCGCGTTGCGCAGCAAGCCGGCCAGCGCTAACAAGGCACGGTAGTGGCTTTCGCCTTGGTCGTCCTTGAGTTGGGCCGAGCGCAGTTGAGCTCGGGCCTGGCGCAAAGTCCGCAGGCTCTCATGCTCGACCCGCTGCGGCTCCAGGCGCAGATATCGGCCGGATTGAAAATCGACGCGCTCCAGGGTCGTATTGAGGTCGGCGATGCGCTCTTCGATCACCGCGACTTCGCTGTCGATCCCGCTCAGCAGCTGCGTCACGCCCTGGTCCGACGACTGATTGAGATAGGTCAGGAAGCGGCCGAGTTTCTCGGGAAGCGCCTCTTCATTGAGCAGCCGGAGGCGCTCGATATAGGCAGGCAGGTCCTGCAGTTCAGTGCCGGCTTCGGACAACGCGCCGGTGTCTGCTGTCTTCGCCTTGCTCATCTCGCGAATGAGTTGCTGCTCGATTCTGCCTCGATGGTCGTACAGGCGTTTGATCTGTTGCTGGACGCGCTCGGTCTCCCGACGTTCCAGGTCATCGAACTGTGAAGGATCGTCGGCCTGCGGCGCTTTCAAATGATCGGCTGCCAGAGCGTTCTGAGCATCGTCCAAACCGCTGCCGATACGTTGGCGGATGCGGTCGATCGCAGCATTCGCTTGTTCGATGGCGTTGTCGAGCAGCGCAATCCGTGTCTTCAGTGTGATCTGCCCGTCCTGAAGGACTTGCGTCTGCTTTCTGGCCGCCTCCCAGTCGCTTCGCGCCTGCTCGACATTGGAGGTGGGTGCTGTCAATTCCAGTAACTGCGCGTGCAGTCGATCAAACTCAGCCTGAGCGCCAGGCGTATCGATGTTTTCAAAGATGACCTCCTGCAATCGCTCCAACAGCGTGAGGCTCTTCCGGGTTTCTTCGACGGCCGCCTCGGCGTCGCGCATCTCGCGCAGACGGGTCGCGTGCTGCTGCGTCGCGGCGGCGAGCGCCTGCGCGAGGCGCTCGAGCTGATCCCGGTTGTCGAAACCCGTCATCCAGTTGTCTTTGAGCGATTTCTGGTCTTGTTTATCGAAGTAACCGCTGCGGCCGGACATCAGGCCCTCGACGGTCATCGCATGCGGCGTGCGGCGCAGCGCTTCGACATCGGCCATGCAATGTCGGTCCATACCGGCAAGTAGATGCTTCAGCGCCTCGCGATGCATATGCGGCTTGAAATTGAGCTTGCGTGTGTATCCATCGCTGAAAAATTGAGACTGTTCAGAACGAACTTCAGCTTCGCGCAGACGCACATGCAGCCGATTGTTACGCGCGTTGATCCAGGCTAATGCCGCTGGCGCATGCTCGGGGGCGATGAGCAGGCGCAAGCGTTCGCTGCCGAGCGCGCGTTCGATTGCGCCGCGCCAATGGGCATGTTGCGGTTGCACTTCGACCAGTTCAGCGACGAAGGGCAAGGCGTCTTCATCCAGGCCAAGATGCTGCGCAAGCTGCGTTCGGAATCCCTGCTGATCGATGGGTATGTTGGAGTTCGGGCGCTTCTCGGCTTCTTTCAGTTCTTGCTGCAGTCGGTCGCGTTCGGCAAGCAACGCCTGTTGCTTGGCTCCAGCTTCCCATGCGGCCTGCTGCTGCTCCGCCCAGCACTGGGTTTCTTCACTGCGCCGCTGCTCAATGGCCGCTTGATTCCCCTGCCATGCAGTCAGCGTCAACATCTGATTCAGGCCTAGGCTGGCAGCCCACGCTTGATAGCGTGCCGCCTCGCGCTGGCATCCCTTGAGCTTGTCTTCTTGTAGGCAGAGGTGCCGATGCAGCGCTTCGATCCGTTGCCCACCAGCCTGCAGATAGCGCGCTTGCAGGGACTGCTCTGTGGCGATGGCGCGCGACAACGTTTCGGACAGGGTATCGGCTTGTTGCCGCTGTTCGAGTAATTCAGTCTGTTTGGTGGTCGCTTTATTCTGCCAAAGCGCGATCGCATGCTCGCCGAACCAAACCGGCAGCAGCGACAACAAAGCGTTCTGCTCGTCCAGCTTGGCGCTGACCTCCTGGTGTTCCGTCCAGCCTTTGTCGATAGGCAGCAAGGTGTCGCGTTGCTTGCGGGCGGTTTCGAGCTCATGACGGATGCCGGCCAACGTATCGAACTCGTCGGCGACCTTGCGCGCATCGTCGAAGGCGGAGGCGTCATCCAGCACCAGCTCGCGAAACACCTTGTCGATGCTGTCGAGCTGCTTGAGACCGGCTGCGCGATTGAGCAGATCGAACGCATTGTCGCCAACCTCGAAGTGACTGCGCAGTCGCGACAGAAAAGCTTGCTTGGTCTCGTAGATCTTGAGGCCCGGACTGGTGCGCTCCAGCTCCTTGAGCCCACGCGCGCCGGCTTCCCGGTGGATCTCCAGCCATTCGTCCAAGGCCGGTGTGTCGTTGAGGCAGAAAAACCAGCGACGCTTGAGGTCGCTCAGTGCCGAACTCGTGCCGTCGAACCAGAACAGGCCGCCGATGCGTACCACCGCTTCGCCATCGCTGAAACGCGCGGCGATCGCGGTCACTGCAGGGCCGGTCCGGGCGATATGTTCGTTGCCGCCGCCGTCGTTGCCCGCGCCGGAGACGCCGCGGACGTAAGACACCAGATCCCGGTCACTGTCATGGCCGCCGGTGGAGGCAAGGTTGTAGCGGGGGCTGGCGACCAACAGCGTCATCAGCGCATCGACCAGCGTGGTCTTGCCGCTGCCGGTCGGGCCGATGATCGCAGTGCCGGCCAGATCGATGTCTGCGCTGTGACGTCCACCGAAAGCGCCCCAGTCATAGAGATCCAGGTGAGTGAGGACGTAACTGCCGGGAGATGTGCCCGAACGTGCAGCAGAGGGGGGTGCCGTGTTCACGCGTCGACCTCTTCGTCTGATGCTGCCTGCGTGCCCGTACCGCCGGCGGCTTCGCGCAGCGCCTGGATGAGATTGGTGAGATTTTCCGGGTTGGCAAGATGGGCGATGATCGGACGGATGGTCACGCGCTCCTGTTGATCCACGTCGGACACGATGCCGTGCCCTTTGAGCTGTTCCAGCAAGGTCAGCAGGCGTTTTTTCTCCTGCGCATCGCTGCCCAGGTCGCCCAGATACGCTTGCAGATGCGGCAGTAAATCTTCGAGGGCGACCCGCGCATCGCCCGCGCCGACGCCGGCTTCCACTTCATGGGCGACGAACTGTTGGCGCAGGATGGCAACCAGCAGCGACTGCTCCAGCGTCAGGCGTTGCTTGCGCACAAGCGGATGCGACCAGTCATCATCTTCCTGATCGGGCGTGGACATCACTGCGATAAAGGCCAACCCACGAATGTCGTCGATGCGCAGGCCCAGATCGAGCCAGCTCAACACCTGGCCTATCTGATTCCGGTACAGCAACGCATTGCGATAGAGATTGGGCTTGCTCGACTCCTCCAGCAAACCGTACTTCATCAGTTCCAGGATCGCGGCACGCACCGCGACCGTGATCTCTGAAGGGTCCGATGCCTTCGTATTCCCGTCTGCGGGCTGCGATGCAAACGCGTGAGCGTCGATCGCGTTCTGGTCGGCGCTTTCATTGGCATCGACAACACCAGTGGTCATGTCAGGGTTCCCATTCAAAATGCTCGAACGCCGCCGGGTCGAGCGTGAGCAGCGGTACTTGGAAGCGAAGCGCGCGTTCGTCTCGGGTGGCGATGTTTTGGAGGGCGGCGTCATCGCTGGCGACGTCATTGAGGGCGACATCCAGCGTTTCGCGCGCCGCGCCGACGGCGCACTCCGCTTCACGTGCCATGCCCAGCCAGAGTGCGAGAGTTTCCAGGTCGTGCGTGGGCGGCAACCGTTGCGCGAGGTCGGCCAGGCTGAGGGGTTGATCGCTGGCCCGGATCACGTCCACGGTGTCGCGCACCAGCGCTTCGCGGTTGAGGCTGTCCAGCGATGACCAGAATTCATCTTCGATCTGGTCCATATCGCCTGCCATCCGCTGCAGATCCAGATCCCGCAGCGCCTGCTGATCCAACGACTTGAAGCGCAGCCGTTCTACCAGCGGCAGTCCACCACAGACGATGGCCAGCGGCGGCAGACAGCTGGGCTGTCGGCGCACTGGGGCCGCACTCCAGTCCACCATGTGGGCATACCGGAACACTTCGTTGAGGAGTTGCCCGACTCTGTGGTGTTCGGCCGCCAGGCCGGTGCGCAGAAAACTGCGAACGTCGCGCTCGCTGCGCGAGCGTGTGCGGATCACCGACGCCGATTCCTTCACCAAGCGCATCACCAGCCAGCGCAGGTCGGCCTGTTGTGGCAGCGTCAAGGCGGTTCTGGCCTGCACGTGCTGCAGGATGATGCGCAGGCGGTGCTTCATCGCATCCAGCTCGACTTCCTGCTGCAACTGCTGCTGGAAAGCTTGGAAGACCCGGCCTTCGGCGGTCTCAAGCAGAGTGTCGTGACCGTCGAGCAGAGTGTCGACGATCGCGCCACGGTGGTAACCGTCGTTGACGATGGCATGGCGCAGGCGCAGATCGGCATCGCGCCAGGAATCTTCCACCCGGCGGAAGTCCGCACGCAGGCTGGTCGCCAGCGTGTACAGCTCGCGGATGCCTTCGGTCGCTTCCTGGGCGTTCGCAACCTCAATGCGCCCGGCTTCGGCTTCCTCGAGTTGGCGCTGCAGATCGGCGATCTGCCGACGCAGGTGTTCGGCACGGCTCTGCGGGTCGGGGTTGAGCCGTGCTTCCAGGCGCTCGATTTCGCGCTGCACCACTGCCAGACGTGAGGCGGTCGAGGTCATCATGCGACCGCTCAGCGCATCCACGAACCGCAGTGCTGTCTCCAGCGCATCGGTGGCATACAGCCGCCCTTCGCGCTCGACCACCAACGCATGACGAATCCAGCTGCGCAGCTCCTTGCGCGCCAGCACGGCAGGGTCACTGTCGATCTCGAATTCGCTCAGTCCGGCGTGCCCAGCCAGCAATTCGGCCAGGGCCTGCTGGGCGTCATCGAAATCGACGCCGTCCGGACTGTCCTCGAACAGCGATTGCAGGCAACCCAGCACCAACGGCGCCCGGCGCCAGGCCAGCAACTGCCAAGCGGGGTTCTGCTGGCGGGCCAGAATGTAGGTGCGGGTGCGTTCGTGGCGGTCGCTGTCCATACTCTCTTCGACTGGCGCCCTCGGCACGGTGCTGGGCCGGCTTGGAGGGCAACATCGCCTACATTAGCGGAGCGACCTGTCTCACGCACTGCGACCCGATGGGCTGGCCGACCCGCGAAGCAGTGGAACTGGCGACACTGACCTGGGTGGACTGGTTCAACCATCGACGACTGCTGTCGTCGATCGGCAACATTCCGCCAGCGGAAGCTGAAGCGGCCTACTATGCGAAAGCCGCAGAGCAAAAACAGGCGGCGTGACTCAAACCAAACAGCCTCCGAGATTCTCGGGGCGGTTCACCTCACGCCGGTCGCTGTCGTTGAGTAGGATCACCGATACAGTTGACTCAAATAGGTTTTTTTCTGGCGGCGGGACGCTCCAATCGCTTGCGCCCCACTCTGGCCGGACGATAGCATCGGACAGACCAAAGCCGATGGAACGCACTGGCGATTGCGGGTCCAGACTGGCCGATCACCTCTCACGCAAAAGACAGGACACGTCTCATGCCGGAACTTTCCCCGCCTTCTGTACTGCAGCGGCTCTGCGAAAAGCCCGAGGATTGTCCAGCGCGCCTGCGCACATCCAGCGTAGGCAATCGCATCTCTCATAGGGGAAAAGAATGACGCCACTCAGGTTGTTTTTCATTCGACATGGCGAATCCGCCGGTAACATCGACAAACGCAAGCATCTGGAATTAGCGGATCATGCAATCCCGCTCACCGAGTTGGGAAGGCAGCAGGCCTACGCGTCTGGAGAATGGCTCGGTCAGCATTTCCTTGAACACCATGAGTCCGGTACTAAGACGCGGTTCTGGGTGTCTCCTTACGCAAGGACCAGGCAAACAGCCGACGAAGTGATCCGCGGCATCGAAGCGATTGCGTTGAAGTCCGATGCAAGCCATCGCCACAAGCTCGATCTTGATCGTCGGGAGCACATCAATCTGGTCGAGCAACAGTTTGGCTTGTTCGACGGCATTCCCGAGGAGCAGCTTCCCGAAGTGTTCCCGAATGAAGCCGCGCACTATAACAAGCAAGTCGAATTCGAGGGGAAGTTCTGGGCACGAATGCCGCTGGGAGAAAGCCGATTCGATGTCGCGGTTCGCGTGCATCAAGCCTTCGGCACATTTCACCGTGACTACGACAAGAAAGGCATCAACCAATTGGTGATCGTCAGTCATAGCGTCACGATACGGGCCTTCCTGATGCAGTGGCTGCATCGTCCTTACGACTGGTTTGAACGTGAGAAAACGATGGAGAATGCCTCCATCCATTTGGTTCATGGCCAGACCGATATGGGGCGCGTCTTTATTCCTCTGCAACATGGCGTCTGAAGTTGTGGCGCGCAATGCGTGTGTCTTTCGCCATACTCATGCCACGAATTCTATTAACTCGCATACCTGCGAATGATCAAAGGACGATAGCCATGCCGTCATTGCCACTGCCCCCTGTCCCGCAGAGATTGCGCGAGATGCTCGCGGAGTATCCGGGGTATATCCAAATTCTTCAGGATGACCTGATTGAGGTCGCGAACAAAAAAAGCCCCACTCCGCCTTTCGAGCGTGCCGTCTGGACACTAGAAGATGCCCTGAGTGGTTTTGTTTCCGAAGCTAGAAAAGAATTAAAAGACGCGCAAGCCACAGGGGATGTGGAGGCAATTGCAAAGGCAGAGGCTAAAGAACGATTGATATCGCGCGCGGCCTGGAAGCATATCTGGCTCACTGATGAGGCGCTTTGGGAATACTTCCAGAAGAACAAGGATGCCTTCCGATGAGCAATGAAAAGGATGTTCTGAGCGCGGAAGAACATGCTCGCATCTTTCGAGAACGTATTCTGGAAGAGAGCGCATTCTCAACCGCGACATCCCAGGAGAGACCACGCGTCATCGTTCTTGCTGGACAACCCGGAGCAGGAAAAGGTGGTTTAGCAAGATCAGCGGAATTGGAACTCCGCGGAGACGCGGTGACCGTGGACCCGGATGCGCTTCGGGACTTTCATCCCAAAGTCGAATCATTCCGCAACGCTCATCCCTACACCTGGGCCGACGACACGCATCCGGATGCCAGCGCGTGGGCCAAAGAGCTCCGCAGTGCAGCAGTTGAAGGCCGGAAAAACCTCATTCTCGACACCACCCTGGCCGATGGCGAAAAAGCGGTGGCCTTGGTCAAGGACCTGCAAGCAAAAGGCTACGAGGTTGAGATTCGGGCGATGGCTACGCACCGACTGGAAAGCGAGCTTGGTGTCGATGAACGTTTTTCAAACTCGCTCGAAAGAAAGGGCTTCGGTCGTTATGTTCCAGAAGGTATTCGCGACCAGGTCTATCGCGATCTCCCGGATAACCTGAACCAGGTTGCCAGAGAGACCGGTACTCCCATCCGCATCTTCAACCGCGAAGGGGTGGAGTTGTACGACAGCCGCACGGGCACCCGACTGCCGGGTGCGGCGCTCGAAGAGGCGCGCGAAGCGCGTCTGAAAGACCCCGGCATCACACGCGACCTACGCGATGGCTGGAAAGAGCAGCGGACGTGGCATCGCGATCTGCCCGAGAACCTTCCCAACAATTCCAAGGTCGATCCTGCAACCCGTGAGAACCTGCTGGCGGAGCGTAGCGCGAGTCATGTCGCTGAAAGCGTCGACCGCACGGCGCGCGAAGCAATCGAAGTGGATCACGTCACCCGCGTACACCCTACCCGTGTCCGCGCTGGTACCGCGTTAGGCGTTGCTGGCCTCGCACTGGAGGCCTACGACGCTGCCGACAGCCTGCGCACGGCCAGCCGACTGCGCAGCGAAGGCAATGCCACGGCTGCCGAATCCGAGCTGATCCACTTCGGCGCCCGCAGCGTCGGCGGCTGGGCGGGCGCAGGCATCGGGATGGCGACCGGCGCCGTGTTGGGCGTGGAATCTGGCCCGGGCCTATTGGTGACAGGCGCCATTGGCGGCGTGGCGGGGGTGTTCGTCGGCGATAAGATCGCCGAATGGAACGACAACCGCGGTATCTACAATCAGACACTGGGCGGCGATAGTTGGAATTTCGATCCCGATAACCCCGCGCTCGGATGGCGGCGCAAGGCGCCGATTAACTACACCGACAACGGCATCGACAACGCCCGCAGGAGCGATGTCCGCGCCTCGCCGGCCACCGAGAATCAACTCAACTACCAAGCCACCAGTCGGTCGGTCGAGCTGGTGCTCGGCGGTCCACCCGCACAACGCAGTCCCTTCGCACTCGCGGCTGAAGCAGGCGATCCACCAAGTAGTCGGCCGTCGAATTGGGAGCGCGATCCCGAGAGTGGGAAGTGGGAACGCAAGGTCTATGGCCCGTTCGTCGAGCGCGGTGGGACGCCGTATTCCACCGATACCGCCGACCCCGGGAGCGAGCGCGCAGCGCGACTGGACCGGCAGGCGGCGCAGATCGTGGTGGAGAACGCAGCGAACAGTCCGGCCTCGATTGCAGCACGCTATGAGGACACGCACATCCGTAACGGTTGGGCCGCATACGGCGACATGCCCGATGCGGTGCGCAACGCGCGCACGAACGTCGACACACTGGTCGCCTCCGACGAGAACCTCTACGTGCGGCAGCCGGACGGCCGCTGGGTCAGCGACGGGATGATCCTCGACAGTACCGCCAACGGTCGCCTGTACGACGAACTGGAAGCGACTCGCGCCGTCCTCCAGGCGCGCCTGCCGCCGCCGCGTGAGATTCCGCCAGTGCCGGCGATGGACGCCGATGCGCGCCTGCGCGACACGGTGGCGGGCGCGTATCGCAACGCGGGTGTCGATACGAACACCGAGCAGATCGCTGCCACTGCCGTCGCTGTGCGCGCAACATGGGATGCGAACGGGCTGGATCCCGCCACGACCGCATTGCAAGCGCGACCACAGGCCGATGGCCAATCCGCGATCGCCAGCCTGCGCTTGGAGGCGGACGGTAAAACCTATGTGATGGCGGCCGTGACGACGCCAGAGGATATCGCTCGGGCGCGGACGGAGATGACCACCGCGCCGCATGCGATCGAACGCGCATCGGAACAGGAACGCGGCGTGCGCGAACAAGCCCAGCGCGAAGCGAACCGAGAAGGAGTATTGCTGTAGGAAAGCCGCCCGAACGTCATTGCGAAAGTGCAGACGGGCATGTCGGGCCGAAGTGAGCAAGACTCGCGCGACGCGGATACGCGACCGGACGATCGTCAGCAGGCACCCACCGCGAACGATCTTGCCCAAACAACAGCGCCGGTACCACCCGATTTCGCTCCCAGCCGACAAGCTGCACGCGATATTCGCGACCCGCTGCACGAATGCAACGACGCGCTGTGCGAAATGCAGTACCGGGCGAAGCTGTTCGAAACCCAGAACAACATCCCGCACGGGCCGCACACCGAGCGCTTGGGTGCATCGTCGCTGCAGTTCGCGCTGGACAATGGTGTGCATTACTCGGATCTGCGTTTGGGTAAGAACCAGGAGACCGGCGAGTTTCGATTCGAGTGCGCGCGCTACGGACAGCCGACGCAGTATTTCCCCGCCGACCTCAAACAACTGTCGTCACAACCGATTGAAGTGACCTCGCAGAAGATCAATGAAGCGGTCTCGCGCCATAACGTGCCCGGCACCCCGGCACTGGAACGCACGCTGACCCAAGCCCATTCACTGGGGGCATACTCGTTCAACGATCAAGTCACGTTTGCACACATCCGCAACGGCACGCCGGGGCATATCTCCGACGATTACATTGGTGCGGCTGTCTTGCTGGCGAAACAGCACAAGATGGATGCGAACAACATTGCGCAAGTCTCGATGGTCGGCGATCAGATCCGGCTGCTGAAATCGGGACCGGATGGCACGGCGGTGCTGGTCGATACCAATGCCCCCGTACCGCCGCTGCAGAGGGCGGTCGAAGCGACGAGCACCTTCAACCAGCAGCAAACGTTGACGCCGCCGCCGAACAACCCGACCCAGGACGATCCGAATCAAAATGGACCAACGCCGAAGGGGCCGACGCGGTAACGCACCCTCACGCAATACACAGGGCATGTAATGGACAATTGCTCCGACGAGGATCTGGCCGCACTGGCCAAGGCACCACGCCCACGCTAGAAGTTGGCGGTCGGGCAGGCGTTGCCCCCAGGCTGCGAAGACTGGACGCTTGAGCAACTGCGCGGCCAACCATTGCCGGATACCGAGGCCATCGTCTATGTGCTGGCATATGCGCGGCAGCGAAAACTCTTCGTCGACGTTGCGCAGGATGTGGCGCAAGCCAATGACATCAGGCACAGGATTGAGCGTGCGCAACTGCGTCAGACTGGCAAACGCGGCCTGACGCCGCTGTACTGGGTCTACGCCGAATGCCATGCGAGCGAGGACGGCGCATACCAGCGTTGCGCCGAAATCAAATCAATGCCGCATGCGTGGCAGCGGCGCGTCATCGATCGTTTCAACCCGGCTTGGTTGAGCATGGCGAACGAGCTGATCGCCTTTCCCTGCAGCCGCGACGCCATCGGCGAAGAAGGCGTGGTGATGCTCTCCGACTTCGCGCACGCCGCCACGCCGGCGCCCGGGCGATGGTGGATACCGCCACTGCGCGCCCAGGATCGCGCGAACGCGGTATGGTCACGGGCCGCCGGAACGCTCGAGCCAGTAGCGGCCACGACCCTCTAATTCTACTGTGTTAATAAAAAACATCTCGCCTATCCGCTCGTTCTCCGCAACACGGACACCACAGCAGCTGTCTTGCGATTAGCCGCGCCAAGCCG
>JAYVSK010000246.1:0-3800 GCA_043775395.1 Lysobacter sp.
CGGTGGTGCAGGCGGATTTGAAACGTTATGCCGCATGAGTCAAGCACCACGCTGCGATCATCGAGCGTGCGCAAGCGCTTTCGCAATACGCGACGATCCGACACCCGCGCCATCCACAGGTGCTCGACACGGTCATTCCGTCGTATCAATACGCAAAATTACCGGCGACCCGATACGCCGTTGATTTTGCCGAAGGCCGGCGATACGCCGCTTTCGATGGGGCTTGTCGCGGCATCGATACCTGGCGACGTCTTGGCGCCGACAGCGACAGCTTGATTACCCGGTTGATCGGTACCGCTTACTCGGTCGATCCTCTGCCCGCGTATTTCCACACCTCCGGCGCGACCGCTTCAAACTGAAGGCGTCTGCCGTTTTCTGCGCACATGCAGTTGCTTGCGCGCGCGGGCGACGACTTCGCCATTGGCGTCGACGATATCGGTCTCCAGCCAGCGCAGATGCTTGTTTCCCCCTGCGGTGGCAGTGCGGATCTCGTCGAGCGTCGCGTCATCGAGCCGGAAATGCGCGCGCACGGTGCCGCGACCGGGTTTGAGAAATGCGATCTCGCCGGCCTTGTCCCAGACGATGTAGTCGCGGCCCAGTGCGCGCATGGCGAGCAGCATCCAGAACGGGTCGGTCATCGCGAACAGGCTGCCGCCGAAATGCACGCCGACATAGTTACGATTCCACCAGTGTGCTCGCAGCTCGACCTCGACGTGACGCCAGTCCCCGGCGATCTTGCGAACGCGGATGCCGGAGAAGAGAAACGGCGGCCACACATTCATTATCCAGCGCAGGCGCAGCGCGGTGATTTCACGTGCCATGCGGCGATCAGACCAACAGCAGCGAAGACATCTTCCGGCGGTACTGGCCAACCAGATCCTCGTCTTCGATCATCCGGAAGGCGTCGATCAGCGCCCTCCGCGGCAGGCCGTCGTCGAACCTGCGATCGCGGCGGAGCATTTCAAGAAAGTGTTCGAGGCCTGCCTGCGAACGACCTGCAACAATGTCGTGCACGCCCATTAGGTGGCGCGCCCGCAGATCGTCATCGTTGGCGGCGAGCGCCGCCTGCAGCGCTTCCATCGACGGTGCGTGTGTCAGCAGCGCCGCGAAACCCAGACGGGCCCGGGCGCGTATCGCACGGTCGTCGGTCGACAGGTTGGCGGGCAGGGCGTCAAGCAGGTGCGAGGCTTCATCGACATCGCCGCTTTGCAGCAGTGCGACGGCAAGATCGAGCTTCAGGCCGTCCTGTTCGGGCGCCGCCTCGATTTCATCGCGCAGGCGAGCGACCTCTGCGCCTGGATCGATGGCCGCCGGAGACGCTTCTTCGGCGACGGGCGCCTCCATAACAAGGGGTTCGATACCGTGATGTTTGAGGAATTCGCGCAGCTGACCGTCGGGCAGCGCGCCCTGGAAGCCGTCCAGCAGCTGGCCATCCTTCATCAGCACCACGGTCGGGATCGACCTGATCTGAAACGCCGCGCCCAGTTCCTGTTCGGCTTCCACATCCACCTTGGCCAGCAGAAACGCCCCGCCGAACTCGGCCGCCAGCGCTTCCAGCATGGGCCCGAGGACCTTGCAAGGGCCACACCATTCGGCCCAGAAATCCAGCAGCACCGGAATCTGCATGGAACGCTGCAGGACATCCTGCTCGAAGCTTGAGGCAGTGGCGTCGAAAACGTGGGGCGCGTCGGAAGACATCCGGTGATTCCGTGGTGTTGGGTCTGCGTTATTGTGCCAGCGGATCGGCATTGCAAGGACTAAGCGGGCATCGATCCAACGCGTCGGCCCCATTTCTTCGCTACGCCCTGCTGGCGTGCGGGTGCCGGCTACTGTCCCATCAGCAGATTGGCCGGCGAATACTGGTCGGTCAGCGGCCGATAACCGACGACCTGCGGCTGCACGTGCGAGTCGAGTTCGCCCGGAAATATCCCGAGTTTCCACAAACGAGGTTGAAGGATCGCGTTGTTCTTGCGCAGGGTCGCCACCGGCGGTAGCCCGTCTCTTCCGACCACCAGAATCCTGCTGCCCAGCGGCATGTCCAGAACGCGGGTTTCGCCGAACACAGCCTGATAGGTGGCCGCTTCGTAAGGAGCCAACAGTCCCTGCGAAAAAGTATTGGAAGAGACCACGCCGCCGGGCGCGAGCAGCGACTTTACGTCGCTGATGAACTCACGGGTGATCATGTGTTCCGGCACGTAGAAACGGCCGAACGCATCGATCACGATGAGGTCATAGCGGACCCCGGCGCGCGCTTGCCGGCGCACGAAAATACGCCCGTCGCCGATGTGCGTGCGTAAATTGGCGTCTTCGCGATACCCGAAATAGCGCTTCGCAACCTTGACGACGGCTGGGTCTACTTCGATCACGTCGATCTGCATCGCAGGGTCGATCCGGCGGATCGCTCTGGGAATCACGCCGCCCCCCAGCCCGATCACCAGCACCTTCTTGGCGCCAGGATTGGCCACCAGGCCAGCGAATACGCCACGCGAATACGGAAGCGAAAGTGTATTCATGTTGTTCATGAAGACGCAGCTTTGAAGCCCGCCGCGCCGCGAGAAGGACATGCAGCGGTTGCCTTCGCTTTCGATGACCATGATGTCGCGGTACATCGATTTTTCACGATGTACGACATCGCCGCCATGGACTTTATCGACTGTGCGGGAGCAGCCGACCGCCGTCAGCAGAAGGATGGCGAGCAGTTCAAGACGCATCACGGTTGCGCCCGATCAGATAGAGCGCGATACCGATCGCGAGCGAGATCGAGATCAGCCCGATAATAATGGTGTTGATTTCGAACAGCAGCACCAGATAGAAAGTCGTGAGGATGGTGCCTCCGGCGGAGCCGAGCGTCGAAGCGAAATAAAGCCGTCCGGCCGACTGCCCCGAGCGCTCGACGTTGTCGATCAACAGACGTACCGCATAGGGCGAAACCATGCCCGAAAACAGTGTGGGCACGCTGAACATCAGCGATGCTGCCACCAGCGAGCCATATCGCGGATCCTGAATCGAAAACGACAATGCGTCGAAAACAACGTCGCTGAACAGGATCACAGGTAACGTGAACAGCGCTTCCGCCATCAACAGCAGTCCAAGGCCCATCAGCTTGGGCGAACGCAGCGACAGTTGCCCGCCGATGAGGTAGCCGATCGCGAGTGCCGTCATGAACACGGCGATCAATGCGCCCCAGACGAAGATCGAATTCCCGAAGTACGGAGCCAGCAGACGCCCGCCGAGGAGTTCGACGCCCATCACGAAAAAGCCGCTCCATGCGGCGGCGAAATAAAGTGTGGGGTTACGCCAGCGCGGAAATTCCGTCGGGTTGACATGCTTGATCTTTGGTTCTGCCGTTCCGGACAGGCTGGCTGACATGGAGGTTCCTTCGGATGTTGTTAAATGGATTGTGCCCAGTCTAAGCCTCGGGGAGCAATGTAAGACTTACTTGACACTGAAAAATCAATAGGTATTATTTAGCGTACATATTGTAAAAAATATCTTACATAAAAGAATCCGACAGATGAGCGTATGGGAAAAGTTGGTCTAGGCCAGATGGATTCTGTTGACGGTGCTGACGGGTTCTTTGGTCTGGCAGCTGTTTTTTGTCGATGTCGCACTGAGGCAGCATCATGCGCACTGGCAGCCAGTGCGGGATGTGGTTTCCAGGATGTGTAACATCGTCTTTTTCTATGCGCTGATCGTCAGCTATTCGAAGAAAAAAGTGATTGAGGATGAGCGTGATCGTTCAATTGCCGCGGTCGCGAATCATATCGGGTTATGGACAATGACTTTGACCGTGCTTGTTT
>JAYVSK010000247.1:0-1962 GCA_043775395.1 Lysobacter sp.
TCGCGATGAAGCCCTTTCCACCGGCACCCAGCCGGCACCGGATCTGCCGCTGATCGCCAAAGATCTGGCGCCGGCAGCGGCGCTGACCTCGCTGCTGTCCGCCTATCCGGGACGGCTGCTGATCGCAGCGGATTCTGCCGGCCGCCGCGAAGCGCTGCTCGAAGTACTTCAGGCTGTGGACGTACGTCTGCGGGTGGTCGCCAACTTCCAGGCCTTCATCGACGCCGTCGCCAGCGACAGCGCCGATCAAGCCTTCATTGCGGTCGCGCCGCTGGACAACGGCTTCGCCGTCGATGCCGCGAAGCCGTGGGTCGTCCTCACCGATCGTCAGCTGTTTCCAGAACGCGCCTCGCAGCCGCGTCGCCGCAAACGCGCAGGCCGCGAGCCAGAAGCGATCATCCGAGATCTTGGCGAGCTGAACGAAGGCGCGCCAGTGGTGCATGAAGATCACGGCGTGGGCCGCTATCGTGGCCTGATCACGCTCGAAGCCGGCGGCCAGATCGGCGAATACCTCGACATCGAATACGCCAAGGGCGACCGGCTGTACGTGCCGGTCACCCAGCTGCATCTGGTCAGCCGCTATTCCGGCGCGTCGCCGGAGACCGCGCCGCTGCATTCGTTGGGCGGCGAAGCCTGGGCCAAGGCCAAGAAAAAAGCGGTCGAGAAAGTGCGCGATGTCGCCGCAGAGCTTCTCGAAATTCAGGCGAAGCGTCATGCCCGCGCCGGATTGGCGCTGGATGTGGACCGCGCCAGCTACGAACCGTTCGCCGCAAGCTTTCCGTTCGAAGAAACGCCGGACCAATTGGCGTCGATCGAAGCGGTGCTGCGCGATCTCGCATCGTCGCGGCCGATGGATCGCGTGGTCTGCGGCGATGTCGGCTTCGGCAAGACCGAAGTCGCGGTGCGCGCCGCATTCGCAGCCGCGATCGGCGGCAAACAGGTCGCCGTGCTGGTGCCGACCACGTTGCTTGCGGAACAGCATTACCGCACGATGCGCGACCGCTTCGCCGACTGGCCGCTGAAGGTCGAAGTATTGTCCCGCTTCAAATCGACCAAGGAGATCAAGGACGAAATCGTGAAGCTGGCGGACGGCAGGATCGACGTGATCGTCGGTACGCACCGCCTGCTGCAGGGCGACGTAAAATTCAAGGATCTGGGGCTGGTGATCGTCGATGAGGAACAGCGCTTCGGCGTGCGCCAAAAAGAGGCGCTGAAGGCACTGCGCGCCAACGTCCACCTGCTGACGCTGACCGCAACGCCAATCCCGCGCACGCTGAATATGGCGATGGCCGGGCTGCGCGACCTGTCGATCATCGCCACGCCGCCCGCGCACCGGCTGGCGGTTCAGACCTTTGTAGTGCCGTGGGACGATACGCAGCTGCGCGAAGCTTTCCAGCGCGAACTGTCGCGCGGTGGTCAGGTGTACTTTCTGCACAACGATGTCGAAAGCATCGGCCGCATGCAGCGCGAACTCGAAGCGCTGGTGCCGGAGGCGCGGATCGGCATCGCCCATGGCCAGATGCCAGAGCGCGAGCTTGAACGAGTGATGCTGGACTTCCACAAGCAGCGGTTCAACGTGCTGCTGTGTTCGACCATTATCGAATCGGGTATCGATATTCCCAACGCCAACACCATCGTCATCAATCGCGCCGACAAATTCGGCCTCGCGCAGTTGCACCAGCTGCGCGGCCGCGTCGGCCGCTCGCATCATCGCGCCTATGCGTATCTGGTCATTCCCGATGGAAGGACTATCACCGCCGATGCCCGCAAGCGGCTGGACGCGATCGCCTCGATGGACGAACTGGGCGCCGGCTTCACGCTGTCAACGCACGATCTGGAAATCCGCGGCGCCGGCGAACTGCTCGGCGAAGACCAGAGCGGACAGATGGCCGAGATCGGATTCTCGCTGTACACCGAACTGCTGGAACGCGCGGTGCGCAGCATCAAACAGGGCAAACTTCC
>JAYVSK010000248.1:0-8068 GCA_043775395.1 Lysobacter sp.
CGCGGCATCCTGCGAATCCAGATACAGGAATACGCCGTGCGACAGCACCTTGTCGTAACTTCCGCTGTCGATCGACGAGAGATCGGTGATGTCGGCAACTTGGAAGTGTCCCGGCAGCCGGTTCTGGGCGATCGTCACCAGATTCTCGGCAAAATCGGCACCCGCGAGCGTGACCTTTCGATAGGCGGCCACTTCGGCCAGAAAGGCGCCGGAGCCGCAGCCGGCTTCGAAGAGGTTGTCGCCATCCTGGATGCCGATAAAGTCTGCGGCGCGGCGGCACAGTTCGGTCCAATCCTCGCTACTGATATAGCTCCAGCGAGCGAAATCCTTCAGATGGACAACGTCTTTGCGCTCGCCGAGGCGGTTGTATTCGTCGCGGGTTTCAGCGGGCATATTCATGGAATGCAATATACCTTGCCGGCACCCTGAGAGCCTGTCCAAAATCTCGGATCACGAAAAAAATTGCTGTCATACCGAGCCCGGCCAAAGCATGACGAGAAATATGCTGTTGGCCGTTGGCGTTGTCACGGCAAATACCGCCGCCCGCTACGCGGACGTTCGGTATCACAGACAATGATCCATCTGTTATTGAGGAAGATGTTGAACAGCTTCTGATACGAGGCGTTTTGAACATTCCTGCGCAAGCGTGCCGCGAACCTATTGCGCGACTTTCGAACGGTGACTCCACCGACTTCACGCGTCCATGAGCCGAATCAACGCGTCTGTGCGTCCCATCCGCGGATCGCAGCTTCCACCGCATTGATGCCCCTTGCCACGGCCGCATCGTCCACCTGTTCGATCGTGTCTTTGCGGCTGTGGATCACCGCTATCAGTTTCGGCACCCGCGTCGGTCTTTTTCCGCGGAACACGCGGAGGATATCGGGAATCTCATCGGCGCCCACCAAGGAATAGGACACTGCCGGCCATCCGGCTTTGATAAAGGCCAGGTGATCGCTGGGCGGATACTGATCCCCCGCATCGACCAGCATTTGTTGTGTCTTCGCTGCGCTTCGGCTGGCGGCAACCAGCGGATGCCTGATGTCGGGGCTCATCATCCAGAGCGTGTTGCCCCAGCCGAAAACGTCGAAGTTGATGTACAGCGCAGGTTTTTCGCTGTTCTGTTCCACATAGGCGGTAGCGCCGAGCAGGCCGCGTTCCTCAAGATCCCAAAACGCGATCTTCACGCGGTGATGCATGAGCGGTTTGCGTTTGAATCTTTCGGCCAGCGCCAGCACTGCCGCGCTGCCGGAGGCGTTGTCGGCCGCGCCACGGCCCGCATCGACGCGGTCGGAATGCGCGCCGATCAGCATCAGCGGTGCGTCGGCGGCTCCGCCGATGTCCGCGATCAGGTTCTCGCCCCGCAAATCGCCGGAGACGAACGGCTGGACGGTGATCGCCACTCCGTTATTTTCCAACCGTCGGCGCAGATAGGCGCGTCGCGCAGCATTGTCCTTGGCGTCGGCCATGCTGCGCACATCGCCATACCAGTCGCTGTGAGAAACGTTCGCAGTCTCTGCATCGACGGCCCGATCGATTTTTCGATCGATCGGCGCAATGTCCGGGGTTGCCGCGCAGGCGCCGACGCACAAAACCAGCAGCATGGACATGCCGGGTAGAGCAAGTGGGCGTGGCAACAGGGACATGGGCGAAGTTCCGCAAATCAAAGTCCGGATCGTGCCAGACAATACGGCTCCGAAGCGTTGCCGGAAGTCATCGCCGTGCGTGGGTGGGACGACGGTAGGGATTTTCCTACCCCGCAATGCGGAAAGGTCCACTTGCCCGGCTCTCGTGCCTTGCCTAGTCTGTGCGCAGGACAACGCCACAGGGACCGATATGACCATCCGGGTATTTCTTCTCGACGACCATGTACTGGTGCGCAGCGGCATGCGCATGATGCTTTCGACCGAAAGCGACATCGAAGTGGTCGGCGAAGCCGATACCGGCGAAATCGCGCTGCCGATGATCCGCAGACTCAAGCCGGATGTTGTGCTCTGCGACCTGCATTTGCCCGGAATCAGCGGTCTTGAAGTGACCGAACGGATCGTCAAGGGCGACTATGGCTGCAGGGTGGTGGTGGTGTCGGTGCTGGAGGATGGCCCGATCCCGAAACGTCTGATCGAAGCCGGCGCACTGGGCTATGTGGGCAAAGCCGGCGACGCCGCCGAACTTCTCCGGGCGGTACGCGAAGTGGCGCGGGGCAAACGGTTTCTGGCCAACGGGATCGCCCAGCATTTGGCCTTGGCCGGCATCGGCGGCGAGGCGTCGCCCTTCGACAGTCTGACGCCGCGCGAACTGGAAGTAGCCATGCTGCTGGCGCAAGGTCTGCGCCAGGAGGAGATCGCCAGGCGGCTGAGCCTGAGCTCGAAGACCGTCAATACGCACAAGGCGAGACTGTTTCAAAAACTCGAGATTCAGGACAGCATCGCGCTGGCGCGGCTGTGTTCGCAATACGGCGTGAGCGACCCCGCGCGCGCGCTGTGACGCGCGCGGAGTGCATGTCAGGCGTTGCGCCCGTCGCCGTCGTTGTCGGCGACCGGAATCACCACTTCTGCATCGGGTAGCGGGTCGAACAGCTGCAGACCGATACCGTACTGCGGCGCGGCGATATCGCTGGAGACTTCCGCCGCAACGTCCGGTATCGCAATGCTCATCGCGGGTTCTTCGATGATGCTTGCGACTGGCGCGGCTGTTTCGGCAGCGGAAATATCCAGGATAGGCTCGAACATCGCTTCAGTCACGACAGGCGGCGTCACCGCTGCAGTGGATTCCAGTGCGGACGACTCGACCGCAGCAGGTTCGACCGCAGCGACCGGCGACGTTGCGATAGAAGCCGGCGTGGCCACTGCCTGCACTTCATCCGGTACGAAACGAGCAATCTGTGCTTCGACGGCTGGAGCGGTGGTTTCAACGACATCCTGGGTTGCGTCCGCCGTTACAATCGACACGATTGTCGATATCGCAGTGGATGCTGCAGGTGCGCTTGCCCGAGCTTCGATGATCGGCGCTGCGGCGACAGGGTGGCGTTCCGCGACAGGAAGATCGTCGAAATCGAACTCTGGCTGATTGCGATCGACCGCAGCCTGTGGCTCATCGCTGCTCAATGCTTCGTCGGCCATGGCGTCGCCTGCAGCGGCACCTTCGCCGCTGCCGCGACGACGACGGCGTCCGCCGCGACGACCGCGACGACGACGGCTGCTGCCATCCTGCGCGGCATCATCGCCGCCATCAGGTGCAAAATCCTGATCGCCCATCTGCGCGTCGTCGGTCTTCTCGACAACGTGATCGTTCGCATCTGCCGGATGAACTGCGGATACAGGCGGATCAACAGGCGTTGCTGCGACCATCGGCAGCGCAGTTGCTTCGGTCGACACGGATGTGTGCGCCTGCGGTTTCGAGGCATCCGCCGGTGCGACAGCAACGCGTTCTTCACGACGCGGCTGCGAACGCTGCGGATGATGGTCGGAGTTCACGGTCTTCTGTTGCTGTTGCGGCTGGGGCAGTTGCGGCGACTGAGGTTGAACACTGTTTTGCGCGGCCCGCGGCTGAGCCTGTTTTTGCGGCTGCGGTTGCCGTGGGGCCTGCGGTTGCCGCGGCTCATTCTGCTGCGGCTGGGGCTTGGATGCTTGATCCTGCGGCGCGCCCCGGCGCTGATCGTCGCGTCGCTCATCGCGACGCGGCTCGCGCTGGCCCTTCGGTCCGCGTTCGTCGCGGCGCTGATCGCGGCGCGGACCGCCATTGCGGTCGGGACGTTCGCCGCGGTCGCGGGCCTGCTGCGAGCCAGATTGTGGAGGGGTAGAGGTGGGCGTTGGTGTGGGTTCACCTCCGAATAGACCTTTCAGCCATCCCATCAATCCGCCGGATTTGGCGGCGGGCGCAGACTGTACGAATGCAGGCGCAGGCGCTGGCTGCGGGATTTGCACCTGGGGCTGCGGCGCGGCAGCGCGCGGCGTTTCTTCGCGGTCTTCACGCACCGGCGCTGGACGCGCAGGTTTCACGTTGGTCACGGCCGGTGCTGCGGGGACGTTAAGATTCGCCTTGGTCAGCGCAATGGTCGCCAGTTTGCGCGGTGTACCGCGCTGATAGCTCGGCTTCGAGGTCTCCTCGGTCAGCTCATTTTCGCGGATGCGACTGACTTCAAAATGCGGCGTATGCAGCGATTCGTCGGCTACGATCACAATCGGCGCGTCGTGGCGCTTTTCGATCTCGTTCAATGCGCGGCGCTTCTCGTTGAGCAGGTAATTGGCGACTTCCACTGGAGCCTGCACCAGCACCTGGCCGGTACTATCCTTCATCGCATGCTCTTCAGCGAGCCGGATGATCGACAGCGACAGCGATTCGATGCTGCGCATGCGGCCATGGCCATCGCAGCGCGGGCACACCAGCTGGCTCGACTCGCCGAGGCTGGGACGCAGGCGCTGACGCGACATTTCCATCAGGCCGAACTTGGAGATACGGCCCAGCTGGACGCGGGCGCGATCGTGCTTCAATGCCTGCGACAGGCGGTTTTCGACATCGCGCTGGTGCTTGCTGGACGCCATATCGATAAAGTCGATCACCACCAGACCGCCGAGATCGCGCAGCCGCATCTGACGCGCGACTTCTTCGGCGGCTTCGAGATTGGTGTTGAATGCGGTTTCTTCGATATCGCCGCCCTTGGTGGCGCGCGATGAGTTCACGTCCACTGCCGTCAGCGCTTCGGTCTGGTCGATCACCAGGGAACCGCCGGAAGGCAGGCGTACCGAACGCTCATAGGCGTTTTCGATCTGCGATTCGATCTGGAAGCGATTGAACAGCGGCGTGTCGTCGACGTATTGCTTGAGTTTGCGCAGATTCTGCGGCATCACCTGTTCGACGAATTCCTTCGCCTCTTCGTACATCTCCGGCGTGTCGACCAGAATTTCGCCGATGTCGGCGCGCATGTAGTCGCGCA
This sequence comes from Lysobacter sp., assembly GCA_043775395.1. Lineage (GTDB taxonomy): Bacteria > Pseudomonadota > Gammaproteobacteria > Xanthomonadales > Xanthomonadaceae > Lysobacter_I. The sequence continues at coordinate 4,931 of JAYVSK010000248.1, forward strand.
GCGCGCGGATGATCAGCCGCGATTCCTGATAGATCAGGAACGTCGAGGACTTCTTCAGGGCGGCCTCGGCGATCGCCTTCCACACGCTGAGCAGATAGTCGAGATCCCACTGCAGTTCTTCGGCATCGCGGCCTACACCGGCGGTGCGGATGATCACGCCCATATCGTCGGGGATGGCCAGCACGTCCATCGCAGCTTTCAGCGCAGCGCGGTCGTCGCCTTCGATCCGGCGCGAAACCCCGCCCGCGGTGGGCGAATTCGGCATCAGCACCATGTAGCGGCCGGCCAGCGAGATGAACGTGGTCAGAGCCGCACCCTTGTTGCCGCGCTCTTCCTTATCGACCTGAACGACGATCTCCTGGCCTTCGCGCAGCAGTTCCTTGATCCCGGCCTTGTGATGGTCCACGCCGCTCTGAAAGTAGTCGCGTGAGATTTCCTTCAGCGGAAGGAAGCCGTGTTTGTCTCCGCCGTATTCGACAAACGCCGCCTCCAGCGACGGCTCCAGCCGGGTAATGCGGCCTTTGTAGATGTTGGATTTTTTTTGTTCTTTGGACGGACGTTCGATATCGATATCGTAAAGCGTCTGGCCGTCGACGATCGCGACGCGCAGTTCTTCTGCCTGCGTCGCATTGATCAGCATGCGTTTCATGGTCTTGCGTTCCTCATCGCGCATCAACCCCGTTTGGAAACGGGCGCGCAGAACGCCACGGGCGTTTTCGCCTCTGGAGACTGCCGGCGGCACCGTCGCGCGCTTGTCCCGCCCGAAGGCGGGCCTGCCAGAGGCAGGCGCGCGGCATACGCCGCTTCAAGTATTCCAGCGCTGCAACACCACGGCGAGCCGCGGGAGCGCTTGTTGTTCTATCACGTGTTGCCTGGGCCGGCTGCCTGCGTCGGCTGCGCTGGGGGCGCAAGGATGCGGCGGCTCGGGACGTGTTCAGCTCGAGCGTCTGACGCACTCGGCGATAACCGGCTTTGCCGACAAGCCGCTAACATGGCCGCCCCGAAGGCGGTGGTCGCGCACTGCGTCGGATATCACGGGGGAGGCGGGCTTTCGGCCCGTTCGAGCGACGCGACGCTAAAGCGTCTGTCGCTAACTCCCTGCGAAATCAACCCCTTATATCGCGCGGCGAGTGTAACAGATCAACCCCCTTCGGATCACAAGACCTATGACTTCATCTGCTCCTGCACAACCGCTACCGGGTCAAGTCCGCCTGGTCCGCGTACCGGAGGACCGCGACGAACAGCGCTTGGACAACTTTCTGTTCGGCCAGCTGAAAGGCGCGCCCAGGTCTTTGATTTACAAGATCATCCGCAGTGGTCAGGTACGGGTCAATGGCGGCCGCGCCAAGGCGGAAACACGGCTTGAAAGTGGAGACGAAGTGCGGATCCCACCGGTCAGACTTGTCGAACCGGGCGAGAAGGGTACCCCCGCGCCAGGCTTGCTCGACGTCATGGCCGCCAGTATCGTATTCGAGGACGCCAGGCTGTTGGCGATCAGCAAGCCCACCGGTGTGGCAAGCCATGGCGGCAGCGGGATCAGCTTCGGCGTGATCGAAACTCTTCGGGCGCTTCGGCCGAAGGAGACGCTGGAGCTGGTTCACCGGCTCGATCGCGATACCTCCGGGCTGATGATCATTGCCAAGAAGCGTTCGGCGCTGACCGAGCTGCAGGCGCTGATGCGCGAAAGCGACGCCGATGACGGCCGCGGGATCGCCAAACGCTATCTGGCGCTGCTGATCGGCCGCATGCCCGACGGCACCATGAGTGTCGACGCGCCGCTGCATATCGGCCTCCGCCAAGGCGGCGAGCGCCATGTGCAGGTACATGCAGGAGGCAAGGCTTCACGCAGTCATTTTCGGGTCTTGGAGCGCCGCGGCGGACATTCCTACTGTGAAGTCCGGATCGAGACCGGCCGCACCCACCAGATCCGCGTCCATGCCCAGCATATCGGTCATGCGGTCGCGGGCGACGATAAATATGGCGATCCTGAAGTCAATAAACGTCTCCGGGATCAGCTCGGCCTCAAGCGCCTGTTCCTGCATGCGGCAACGCTGGAGTTCGCGCTCGATGGCGGACGCGCGCCCTATCTACTGGATGCGCCGCTGGCGCCGGAGCTGGTGGATGCGCTGGATCGACTGGGTTGATTCGCGAACTGATCATCGAACAACACTTAGCGACATCCACGCTTTTCCGTCGGCAATGACCGGTAATCATTGCGGATGGAGCTTAAAACACCGTCCGCGAGATCGTTCAATTTGCTGATGACAGCAGGCTAAGGAGCCGCGTTGGCTCGCGCAAGCGCTTGACAGAAATCGTCTCGTTGAAAAAGAGCGTTGATCGCATTCTTGAGGACTTCGTCGAGAGCGGGCTTGGCATTCCTACCGGTTGTCATCTGGATTTTCTCTTTTCGTCCTTGCCCGGTCACTGTTTCCGAAAACGCATAGTTGCCTTGCGCGCCGGTGGATGGCACATCGGAAACATAGGGTTTTCCATTAGCCGACGCGCCTTGCCTAATGTGAAAGTGGTTATCAGTTCGACAGCGCCTCCGTCTTCGCTGCACAGATGAAGTCGTTTTCGCTCAAGCCGCCGACGTCGTGGGTCGAGAAGCGCACCACGCAGCGGTCGTAATGTACGCCGAGGTCGGGATGATGGTCTTCGCGGTGGGCGATATGCGCCAGCGCATTGGTGAAAGCCATCGTCCGGTAGTAATCCGGGAAGGTGAAGGTCTTCACCAGCGCTTGGCCGTTTTCGGCCAGCGTCCAGCCGGCGAGCTGAGGCATGAGTTCTGCGATCCGGGCGGAGGAGAGACGGTGCTCTTGGCCACGGCGCGGGATGCAATGGGCTAAGGCAAGGGGAATGAGGTCGGACATGACAGGACTCCTGGGTCGGATCGCTTTAAACTGAATGCAATTACGCCTGCATGACGAAAAAGCCACGAGCATCGGCGGGCTTGGCCGTTAGAATAGCGTCATGATCCAGATTTCCGAATCCGCCCAGTCGCATTTCCGCCGATTGATCGAACGCGAGGCCCTCCCAGGTCTGGGCGTGCGCCTGAGCGCGATGCATCCCGGTACGCCGCGAGCGGATGTGCGGCTTGAGTTTGCCGAACCGCACGACCTGCAGGGCGATGAGTGGGCC
>JAYVSK010000249.1:0-8389 GCA_043775395.1 Lysobacter sp.
ACGACCGTACAGGGTGAGCTGGATACCGAGCTGCATGCGACGTTCGACTATGCCCCGCAGAGCCGCATCATTGCGGTGCACTACCGCCTGCGCAACGCGGGCGACGCTGCGCTTGCAGTGTTCGACCGAGGCGATCAGCACGCGATCGGCATCGGCCGGCAGCAAGCCGGTGATGTCGGCATTCCCAGACAGGTCGAGCAAGGCGATGACATTGAGCTCATCCATGCTGCCGTTCCGCTGCCGGAGATCGAGCCAACATCACCACCCACGCCGGTCGCGATTGAACTGGCGCCTGGCGCCGAGTTGTCCGGCGCGTTCCAGTTCGCGCTCAAAGGCATCATGGCGCCAAAACGACTGCGCTGGTGCGTCGGTGTAATGCATGTTGGCGATGCGTACATGGATTCCCCGCATGAGACCAAGCAGGGCCGCCTGTGGCGTGCATCGTTCGCAGTTGTCGACAAGCAGAAAATGCTGTGTACGCCCTGGTATGACGTGGCAACGTCGCGATTTGAATCCTGATCCGTCAGCCTGCTTGCTTGGGCACGGCGATCAAAAGCACAGATTCAAACAACGAAGGGCGCCGTGAGGCGCCTTTCGTATAGGCACGCTGCAAAATCGGTTGCACTGTGCGCAATGCCCGCCAGTGCGCTTGTGGGGCGGATGTCGAATCCGCCCCGCCCGTTCGTCGCAAATGATCAAGCCTGCGGGTCGTCGGTCTGCCGTCATCTTCCCCGACCCGAAAGGAATTCCCATGAAACGTCAGTTCTCCCTGTTGCCCTTGTCTGTCCTGTCGATGCTGTTGGCCGGTACCGTCCAGGCCGCACCGGTCGTTTTTCAAATCAACCCTGAGCACACGTTCCCGAGTTTCGAAGCCGACCACATGGCAGGCCTTTCGGTCTGGCGCGGCAAGTTCAAGCGCACCACCGGCACCGTCACTTTGGATAAGACCAAAGGCAGCGGCATGCGCGACATCGATATCGATAACATCGATTTCGGTCACGACCAGCTCAACGCGTACGCGAATGGGCATTGAGGTGATGGCTGCGTTCGATCTTGCTCGCTTCGTCGACCAGGATACGCAAGGCCTCGCCTGCGCCGTCGAGGCCTTGTGACGGTAGCGTGGCCATCGGCGCTTGCATGGGATCGCGTTCAATGCGTTGTGCCATGATCTGGATTCTCTCGGGTCGGGGCAATGGCGCTACCGAGGGAACTGCCGCAGGTTGTCGGTATGCAATTACAGAAAGGATGTTGCGCTAACCTTTATCACTGCCGTAGGAAGACAGATGACGATAATTCTCATGCTCGGTAGCGGCCCCGATGTGGTGCGTGCCCGCGAACTGCCCCGTACCGACTTTGACGCTATTGCAACGATTAATAACGCATGGGCTGTCCGTCCCGATTGGAACTACCTAATTCACCCGGAAGATTTCCCGGAGAACCGTCGCCCTGACGAGATAATGCCTGGCCAGACAATCATTACTGCCGATCAATTCGTGCCCGCGCAAAATGCCTATGGAGGGTTCGTCTTTGCAGGCGGCACAATGGCGTTCACGGCATCCTACTGGGCGCTGAAGGCGCTATCTCCTCGTGTGATTGCCTATCTGGGTTGCGACATGATTTATCCTGCAAATAAGCAGACACATTTTTATGGTGCCGGTACCGCAGACCCCCTGCGCAGCGACATCACGCTGCGTTCGCTAGAGGCGAAATCAGCCCGCCTGTTGGTTTTAGCCGCCACCCAAGGCTGCGAATTGGTAAACCTGAGTTGCGGACCCAGCCGCCTTGTCTTTCCAAGGTCAGACATGCCGGGCTTTTGCAATGCCCAGCCAACGACCTTTAATCCAGTGCGGATCGGCGCCGCTTTACAGGCCGAGGCTGGTCTGGGTTACATGGTGGCTTCAGGACGATATTGGGAAGAAGCGGAACGCTTCGACTCAGCCGCGTTGGACCGGATAGATGCGATTTGGGCCGATTTGGCGGGGGTGGGATCCGAACTAATGGGGCCAGACCAGAGTCAACTACGATGCTGAGTAGCCACAGTGTTCAGTGGCACGAATGACTCTTCAGGACCGTAGGATGGGCTTTATGCCTACCACCACAGGTCTCTGAACAATGGCCGTAGGCGATTTTATCGCGGTGACGCATCTTCGATCATTATTGTCGTCAATTGCCGCACGGCGATGGCGGGCACAACGCCCACCCTATGAAATATCATTTTTCAATGTCCGCTCCTCGCCGACAGCTGCCACCAACGAAGGGTGCCTTGCTGCGCCCTTCATGTGTACGGACTGCGGGAGATGTCGGGCTTACTTAATGCCCGCAGCTTTGCGCAGGTCGTCGGCCTTGTCAGTCTTTTCCCACGAGAACGCGGTGGCGGTGTGCTGCTTGCCGGCGCTGTCGGTGTAGGTGACTTCCTTGGGCTTGCGGCCGAAGTGGCCGTAGGCGGCGGTGGCCTGGTAGACCGGGTGGATCAGGTCGAGCATCTTGACGATGCCGTATGGGCGCAGGTCGAAGTGGGCGCGGATCAGCGCTTCGATCTTGTCGTCGGGCAGCTTGCCGGTGCCGAAGGTGGTGACCGAGATGCTGGTGGGTTCGGCCACGCCGATCGCGTAGCTGACCTGTACTTCGCAGCGGTCGGCCAGGCCGGCGGCGACGATGTTTTTGGCGACATAGCGCGCAGCGTACGCGGCCGAGCGGTCGACCTTCGACGGATCCTTGCCCGAGAACGCGCCGCCGCCGTGACGGGCCATACCGCCGTAGGTGTCGACGATGATCTTGCGGCCGGTCAGGCCGCAGTCGCCCACCGGGCCGCCGATCACGAAGATACCGGTCGGGTTGATGTGCACCTTGTTCTTGGGCAGCGTGTCCAGCCACTTTTTCGGCAGCACCGGCTTGAGGATGGTCTCGTAGACGCCTTCGACCAGATCTTTCTGCTTGATGCCCGGATCGTGCTGGGTGGACAGCACCACAGCGTCCAGACCGATGACCTGATGCTGGCTGTCGTAGCGCAACGTGACCTGCGACTTGGCGTCGGGGCGCAGCCACTTCAGTTTGCCGTTTTTGCGGACCTTGGCCTGCTGCTCGACCAGACGGTGCGAGTAATAAATCGGTGCCGGCATGTATTCCGGGGCTTCGTTGCAGGCGTAGCCGAACATCAGGCCCTGGTCGCCCGCGCCCTGTTCTTCGGGCTTCTTTGCCTTCTTGCTGGTGCCGTCGACGCCGGCGGCGATGTCGGGCGACTGCTTGCCCAGCATGTTGATGATGGCGCAGGTGTGGCCGTCGAAGCCGACGTCGGAATTGTTGTAGCCGATGTCGTTGATGACTTTGCGCGCGAGCGATTCGATATCCACCCAAGCGCTGGTGGTGACTTCGCCGGCGACGATGGCCGCACCGGTCTTCACCATAGTTTCGCAGGCGACGCGCGCGCGCTTGTCCTGGGCCAGGCTGGCGTCGAGCACGGCGTCGGAAATCTGGTCCGCCATCTTGTCCGGATGACCTTCGGACACGGACTCGGAGGTGAAGAGGTAGCTGGACATCGACGAGGCTTCCTTATGGTTATATCCCTTGATCGGGATGAAAAGATGGGTGCGAATCATACACCCGGGGGCTGGCCGGTGCATCAGCACCGCTTGGGCAGTCATACAAGCCGGCAAGTGTCACGCAATCGCCGCAGCGGCGCCATCGCAATGTCGCGAATCGTAGGCAGGCGGGCGGCCATCTCCGTCCTACCCCGGCCGACCCTACATGGCCCCGCGCAGGCGCCCGCTTGAACAACCGCTTGGAAAACAGCTGAAACGACAGCTTGAACCACAGTTTGCACGACGCTACCCGCAGTGGTTTGCCGGCCTCCGCGCCGGCATGACCCGGCCGCTGCTGCGTACGCTCGGCCGCTGGTCGCGCTTCGACGAGATCAGCGAATTCCTGGAACGCAACCGCAGCACGCGAGACTTCACGTTCGTGACTGCATCGTGGGGCTTTCTGCAGGCGGGATACCGCGTTGACCCGCAGGCGCAGGCCTTGATCCCGGCCGCCGGCCGGCTGCTGATCGTGGTCAATCATCCTTCGGGCGCGCTGGATGCGCTGGCCCTGCTGGACGCCTTCGGCCGGGTGTGACGCGACGTGAAGATTGTCGCCAACGACGCGCTGTCGATGTTGGAGCGGCTGTCGGGCCTGCTGCTGCCGGTGCGGCCGTTCCGCTATTTCGACGCGCCGTCGAGCTTCGGCGACATGGATGCGGACACCGCGTTGGCGTACTCAAAGGCAATCTCTCCGCGCATGGGACATCGGTGCCGGTGTTGTACAGGCAGTACACCGAACTGTGCGAACCCGGCGGCGCGCGATTCCCCGCCTTCGGCGTGGATCCCGCTTTCAGCGACAGCATCGACGGCCTGATCGAAGTCGATCTGCAGCGGGTGCTGCCGAAGAAACGACAGCGTTATCTGCAGCCGCGCGAATGCATGTACTGATCGCACGTGAAGGCGTGTTACAACGGCGCACGGTGCGGCGTCGCCGCACATGGGCAACACACAGACAAGGAACGCAAGGATGTCGTCTTCCACCATCATCGTCGGGTTTCCGCTGTATCCCGGCTGCACGTTGCTCGATTTCGCGGGCGCAACCCAGGTCTTCGCCTACACCCCGGGCTTCGAGGTGGTATGGATCGCCGCCACGCTCGATCCGATTCCCACCACCGAGGGCGTGTCGGTCATGCCGAACGCCACCTTCCAGGATCACCCGCCGCTGTCGATCGTGTTCGTGCCAGGCGGCGGCAGCGACGGGGTCGGCGCTGCGATGCTGGACCCTGTGTTCCAGACTTGGCTGAAGGCCAACGCTGCCCAGGCCGATTGGGTCGGCTCGGTCTGCACGGGTGCGTTCGTCGTGGCGGCAGCCGGTCTGTTCGACGGCTGCGAGGCCACCACCTACTGGAGCGCGCGGCCGGTGTTGGAACTGTTTCCGCAGATCGAAGTGGTGCCCGGCTACCCGCGCTGGCATATCGACGAAGACAGGAAGCGCTTCAGCGGCGGCGGCATTTCTTCGTCCATCGACCTTGCGCTGGGCCTGGTCGAAACGATCGCCGGGCAGCAGGCTGCGCAGACCAGTCAGCTCTTCATCCAGTACGCGCCGTCGCCGCCGGTGCATTCCGGCGATCCGGGCGAAGCTTCGCCGGAGCTGGTGGTCAGCGTGACCCAGTCGCAGGCGTCGTTCACTGCAGGGCTGATCGCGGCGACCAGGCAGGTGCTGACGGGTATGCAAACCCCTTCATGACAGCTTGGCAGGACGGCGTGGGCAATCCTGTGCTTGACCTCGGCGTGGCCTCGTCCAATGATCCGCAGCTCCGGGGGCGGACGATGCCCTCATTAGTGAGCGTGAGGCCATGACCGAAGAGGTTTCGTTCGAACGCGACATCGCGCCGCTGTTCAAGCTGTACCGTGCCGGGATGATCTGGCGGTTCGACATGGCCCGATACGAGGACGTGAAAGCGCATGCACGGCCGATCCTGGCGCGCGTGCGCAACGGGACCATGCCGCCGCCGCCGTATCCGCCGCTGACCGAAGCCCAGATTGCCCGTTTGGCCGCGTGGATCCAGCAGGACTTTCCGCCGTAATCGGCGTTTGAGCTGCGGCGGTTAAAATCCCGCGATGGATTCCATCACCCATCTGTTCTACGGCGGCGTTATCGCCGCCGTCATCGCGCCGCGTGCACATCGCCGCGCTGCACTGCTGGCCGGTATGGCGCTCAATACGCTCCCCGATCTGGATGTGGTGCCATTGAAGCTGTTCGGCGACCCGGTGGCGCAGATGACCTGGCACCGCGGGCCGACCCATTCGCTGCTGCTGTTACCGCTATTGGCCTGGACGCTGTGGGCGTGGTTCCGCCGCCGCAGCGGGCGGGTTGCCGCTGCGCCACGGCGCTGGTTCTGGGTGTTCATGCTGACCCTGCTAGCGCATCCGCTGCTGGATGCGTTCACCGTCTACGGCACGCAGCTGCTGTGGCCGCTGCCGCTGGCGCCGACGATGTGGTCGAGCCTGTTCATCATCGATCCGCTGTTCCTGCTGCCGTGGGTGTTGGCGTTTGTGATCGCGATGTGGCTGCCTGCGCGGCGCATTGCCGACCGCGCGCTGGTGGCGGGACTGATGTTGGGCTTTGGCTATCTGGGCTGGTCGCTGATTGCCAAGTCGATGGTCGATCGTGCCGCCGATCAGGCCTTGGCCGCGATCGGACTGCACGACGCGCCGCGCTTCAGCGTGCCGATGCCGTTCAGCACCCTGCTGTGGCGCGTGGTGGCGATGACCCCGGACGGCTATCTGGAAGGCGATCGCTCTGTCGTCGCCGATCGTGGGCCGATGCGTTTCCGCGCCTACGCCGTAGACCGTGCCGCGTGCGACGCGCTGGCGCGCATTCCGGCCGCCGCGCGGCTGCTGTGGTTCAACCATCATTTCGCCAAAGCCGAAGTGCGCGACGACAAGCTGCTGTTGACCGATCTGCGCATGGGCGCGGAGCCCGACTACACCTTCCGGTTCGTCGTCGCCGAGCGCGTCACCGCGTCCGTGAACATGTCCGTGAACACGTCGCAGGGCCCGAAGCCCGCAACGCACTGGCACGCAGTTCGCCCCGAACAGCTGACGTGGCCATGGGACGCTGCCCATCGGTTACCCGCACTCTGGGCGCGGACCTGGAACGGGCAGGCGGCGCTTGCCGAAGAACACCCGGAGTGATGCATCGATGAGCCAGAACGACCAGGACAAGTGCGACCCAGGTGAGACCGATCTACGCGGTCACAACGATATGAAAGATCCCAAGGACGGTAAAAAGAGATCCTGGCTGCTTACCACGATTTTCTTCGCGCTTCTGGTCTGGTTTCTTTATGCGTACTTGAAAGAACACGGGCTATCTGGATTGTTGAATCTTTGATGCACAAATCGCGATGAGCGTCCATCTCGTGTTTGCATCAACGACAACCGCAAGACATGCAGGCGAATGTCCAGGTCAACAGACCACCGCCCGCGCCTGTACGAACGAGTAGAAAAAACAGCGTTTGGATCGTTCTGCACGAGGTGCATCGCTTACGCAGGTTGTCGACTACTTCGGTGGTGACTTAGCCGGCATCAATCAACTGATCCACCGCCGACAGCGGCAGTTTTTCCCAGAACGCGATCATGGTCTTGCGCCCCGCCGGTTCGCGGTTGTCGAAGTCGATTCGCAGACCCGCGCCTGCTTCACCAGTTGCGCCTGCTCGGTGCTGGAGAAACCGTGCACATAGCCGTGTTATTCGCTGTTGTTCATCAGAATCTCCGTGGAGGCATCGGCATGGTCATGCCGCCGCCGGCAATTCCGGCACAACCCCTGCGATCAATGCATCGAAATAATCCCGCGTCAACCGCGACTGCGCGGCGGCGGTTTCGGCGCGATTGACGACAGCGCGGAACGCGGAATTCTCGGGACGGTCCTTCGCATACCAGCCCAGGTGCTTGCGTGCGATGCGCACGCCCTGCAGTTCGCCATAAAACGTATGCAGATGATCGAGATGGCCCAGCAGGATGTCGCGGACCTCAGTCAATGACGGCGAGGGGAGCGTCTCGCCGGCGGCCAGGAAATATTCGACTTCGCGAAAGATCCACGGTCGGCCCTGTGCGGCGCGGCCGATCATCACCGCATCGCAGCCGGTGGTATCGAGCACCGCGCGCGCTTTCTCGGGCGAATCGATGTCGCCGTTGGCGATGACCGGAATCCTCAGCAGCGATTTGATCTGTGCGACGGTGTCGTACTCGGCCATGCCGGTGTACTGCTGATCGCGGGTCCGACCGTGCACGGCAAGTGCCGCGATGCCGCTGGCTTCCGCGATGCGGGCAATTGTCGGCGCGTTGCGCTGGCCTGCAGCCCAGCCGGTGCGGATCTTCAGCGTCACCGGCACGTCGACCGCGCTGACGACCGCTTCCAGAATGCGCGCGACCAGCGCCTCATCGCGCATCAGCGCTGATCCGGCCCAGGCGTTGCAGACTTTCTTCGCCGGGCAGCCCATGTTGATATCGATGATCTGCGCACCATGGTCGACGTTGTAACGCGCGGCATCGGCCAGGATCTGCGGATCGGTGCCGGCGATCTGCACGCTGACCGGCGCGGGCTCGCCTTCGTGATCCATGCGGCGCTGCGATTTGCGGGTGTGCCACAGCCGTGGGTCGGATATCGTCATTTCCGACACCGCCAGTCCCGCGCCGAGCCGTTTGCACAGCTGCCGGAACGGTTTGTCGGTGACCCCGGCCATCGGGGCCAGAATCGCGCGGTGGTCTATACGGTAGGAACCGATCTGCATGAGAGGATTTTACGACGCTGTGCGTACATATGCAGAAAATGCAATAAACGCTTTCATACAGATCCTCTATTGTGGATA
>JAYVSK010000250.1:0-4297 GCA_043775395.1 Lysobacter sp.
CGGTATCCAGCGGCCGATATCGGCGCGCGCTTGGGCTTCATAGAAATCGCGCAGCGCACGGTGCATCGCCGCATCTCCGGCGCGCGCGGTGGTCTGGAACACCAGCGCGCCGCCATCGCGCTGGATGGCGGTGAAACGGCCGCGCTCCCAGCGCAGCGGCACCGACTCGCCGCGCAGCGGCAGCGAAGGGCTTTCGTCGCGACGAAGCGCGGTATCGCCGACACCGACCAGTTGTTCAAGCTGCGCGTGCAGCCAGTCGCGATGTTCGATCAGAAAACGCTCGCCCGCCACCAGACTTGCGCGCTGCGGCAGTGTCAAACGCACGCCGCGTTCGCTGACCGACAGTTTGATCCGGCGCGCGCGCGGATCGCGGACGCGCAGCACCTCGACGTTGCGACCGTCGTCCAGCTGCAGCGGCACGCGGTCGCGCTGCTGGCTGCGGCTATCGGGCAAACGCGCAGCGGTGGGACGTGCGAGGTGCGTCAGCCCGCGAAGGCGGAAACGGAAAGGCATGCGAAATGCTAACCGCTGTGCGCGGCGCGGGGAAGCAACGATGTCATTCGGCTTTCGACAGCTTCAGCGCCGGCTCCAGGGTCAGGAACAGCCGTCTCACTTCTGCGCTGAACAGCGCGAACCGCGCGCCGAGTTCTGCGCGCATGTCCTCGCGGTCGTCGGATTCCAGCTGATCCACTGCGCCGTCGAGAAATTTCAGCTTGCGGATGATCAGGTCTTCGCCAAGGACAAAGCTGAGGTGATCGTCCAGCGTGAGCGCGAGCCGCGTGACCTGTTTGCCGGCTTCCAGATGCTTGGCGATTTCATCGCTTTGCAGCTCCTGATGCTGGCATTTCACGATCGCGCCGTGGTCGGTCGGGTCGCGCATCTCGCATTCGTCGCCCAGCGACAGACCCTGCGGCAGCGGATCGCCCGCGATCCAGCTGGTCAGGATCGAACGCGGCGCGACTTCTGCGTTGAGCGGAAGCGCGGGGAAGCTGCCCATCGCATGGCGCACGTCCGACACCACCGCTTCGGCGGTCTTGCGCGACGACGTGTCGACCGCAATGAAACCGTTGCCGCAGTCGATCATCGCGTCGGTGCGGCCGGGACGCACGAACGCGCGCGGCAGCAGTTCGTGGACCAGATCTTCTTTCAAACGCTTGCGCGCACGGCCGCCGAGTTTGCGGCTTTCTTTCTCTTCGATCTCTTCGAGTTTTTTCTGCAGCAGATCATTCACCACCGCGCTGGGCAGCAGTTTGTCCTCGCTGCCGGCGCAGAGCCAGATCGCATCGCCCAGCCGGTGCGACAGCGCTTCGGTATCGGCGCGACCGAACGGCGGTACGAAGCCGCGCGACGACAGCTCAAGCGCGCCGACCGGCTTGAGCGTGCATTCGGCCAGACCGGTATCGAGGTCGGAGAAATTCAGTGAAGCGGTGAAGCGGAAGAAGGTCAGGTTTCTGAAAAACATGGAAATCCGTAATGAATGAGGGGTGATGCGTCATTGGGAATCGAACAATGACGTGTTGATATGTTGCGCATTTTCTTCAGGAAAACCACATGGCCCGGTTCATGGGCAGACGTTTTTTTGCTGGTTATCCCGGCGAAGGCGGCAGGTGCCTTACAACAGTTGCGGGCAGGTCATGCATGCCTGAAGTGGTGAAGCGAAGTCATGTGTACTGAGCGTCATGGGCATGGGTCCCCGCTCTTGCGGGGATGACGGCAACAACAAAGCAATCAGATCTCTCCCGGCGTTTGAGCTGCGAATTCGCCGCAGAGCCACGCCTGCGCATTCGGCAGTTCGCCGCTGCCGCGTACGCCCAGCGAGAGGAAGTCGAAGAGTTTCGGATCGCTCAGCTGCGCCGGGTTGACATTGCCAAGCGCGCGCGCAATCTGTTCGATGCGGCCTGGCGTATCGCGCTCCCAGGCGTCCATCATCTTTTTCACCTGCTTGCGCTGCAGGTTTTCCTGCGAGCCGCACAGGTTACACGGAATGATCGGGAAGGCCTTGGCGCCGGCATACGCGGCGATGTCGTCTTCGCGCACGTAGGCCAACGGCCGGATCACCACGTGCCTGCCGTCGTCGCTCAACAGCTTCGGCGCCATCCCGCCCAATCTTGCGTGAAAAAAAAGATTCAGGAAAAACGTGGCCACCAGATCATCGCGATGATGGCCCAGCGCGATCTTGGTGAAACCGCCGGCCTGCGCGTGCGCATACAGCGCGCCGCGCCGCAGCCGCGAACACAGCGAACACATGGTCTTGCCCGCCGGCACCACGCGGGTCACCACCGAATAGGTGTCCTGTTCGAGAATGGTGTAATCGACGCCGATCGAGCGCAGGTATTCCGGCAGTACGTGCTGAGGAAAATCCGGCTGTTTCTGGTCCAGATTCACCGCAGTGATCGAGAACGACACCGGCGCCTTTTTCTGCAGCTGCAGCAGCATGTCCAGCAGCGTGTAGCTGTCCTTGCCGCCGGACAGACACACCATGACTTTGTCGCCGCCTTCGATCATGCCGAAATCGGCGATGGCGCGGCCCACCTGATGGCGCAGACGTTTCGCCAGCCGGCCGGCTTCATGCGCAGCGCGGCGGCCGGGCGGCGGCAGCGGTTCGGACAGGGTCAGGACAGTGCTCATCGGCTGCGTATGTTAGCCGGATCGCTCTGCGCGATCGTGCGCGGCGCACGGACGCTGCGGCAGATTGCAACGCACGCGGGCGCGGACTGAAGCGTAACGCATTGATTTCAATGATGCAGCCAGATTGGCACGCGTCTTGTAGGGATATCTTGCCGGCGTTTGTTCGGCATCCCCCAAAGCGTTTGGAGATTAGGCATGAGCAAGCATCTGTTCGACCATACCCGCACCTCGCTTTCGTTGATCCTGCTGGCGGGTCTGACCGTGGGCTGTGCGTCGACAGCCATGTCGCAGAAGCAGGCCGGCATGGAGACGAAGGCTTACGAGGATTCCGAACAGCCGGTCACCGACAGCTGGATCACCACCAAGGTCAAGGCCGACTTGCTGGTCACCGAAGAGACCAAAGGCCTGGATATCAACGTTACCACCACCAACGGCGTCGTCACGCTGTCCGGCAAGCTGGATAACGCGATGCAGGTCGACAAAGCCGTTGACGTGACGCGTGCGATCAAGGGCGTGAAGTCGGTCGATGCCACCACCCTGACCGCCAAGCCACGCGGCTGAGCGCTCGTTTGACGTGTTCGACAACGGCTCGATTGAATCCAGGCATGCGCCAACCAGCGCGTCACTGAGTCAAAAGCAGCATCGACGCATCACGCCGCAAACACGCAACGTCACAGCAGCAACGCCAGAACATCAACGCGCACAACGCGCACAACGTGAATGTGCATAACCACACATCCTTCATCCCCCAAAGGAAAACACCGTGAATACCGACACTATCAAAGGCAAGTGGAAGCAGCTCAACGGCAAGATCAAGACCCAGTGGGGCAAACTCACCGACGACGATCTGACCGTGGCCGAAGGCAACAGCGAATATCTTGCAGGCAAGGTCCAGGAACGCTATGGCGTGACCAAGGACGTTGCGATGAAGCAGGTCGAAGAGTTCGAAAAGGCCCATCGCGACAGCTGAACAATCCTGTCTGAAACGACAAGCGCCCGTGCAGGCGTCACGTGATGTCGCCGCGTCCCGACCCTCCCCCTCGGCACGCGGCGACGCACCGGATCCCCCGTCGTACCGCAGGCTCCAGAACCCGGTGCGGCGGGGCGGTCCACCTTATCCGCACCCTGTTTCAGCGGAACCCCTTGGCCGCCTCTGATCGTTCATGAGGCGGCCTTTTTTTGTTCACCGCATATCGTGCGGAATGCACGCTGCTGGTGGCGTTGCCATGCAGATCGCCCGCTGCCAGCAGTGCCGATGCCAGCAATCACGGGGGTTTGCGGGCTGGCACACCGCTTGCGTTGCGTACTTTTCAAGAATTCGCCCTTTCAAGAATTCGCTCGCAGCTGCACTTCACGCCGTGAAGTTCGCCGCCGCCACCTACAGGAGTCAACGTATGGCTGCCACGCTCGAACGCCAATCGCTACGTACCCGGCCAGCATCGCCCATGGCCACGTTGGGCGGCATTTGGCAGCGCCCGGCGCTGGCGGCCAGCGACGCGGATATAGTGGAAACCTCCCCGCACACCAGCGTCCCGCACACGATGAAGTCGCCTTCCGTGCCGAGCCCCGATCTTAAGCCTGGCGGCCGTATTCTTGCCATCGACGACGACCCGCGCCTGCTGCAGAACTTCACGCTGGCGCTGGAAAGCGACGGCTACCGCGTCGAAAC
>JAYVSK010000251.1:0-4629 GCA_043775395.1 Lysobacter sp.
AGCGCGATCCAGTCGACGATTCCTGACGGCTGAGACAGTTCTCCGGCATGGACATCGTCCAACGCGATCATCAGTTTTCCACCCGCCCGCTTGTCCGCATGCCGCTCGCGCAGGTAGTCGACCAGCACCCGGCGAACGACCGTGGCGGCAATCGCAAAGAACTGGTCGCGGTTCTGCCAGTCGACCGACTGCTGACGTTGCAGCCTGATATAGGCCTCATGGGCCAATTCGGTCGCACTCAGGGTCAGATGGCCGCCGGCCCGGCGCACTTGGCTGGCCGCGACGGATCGCAACATCGGATAGATCTCGGAGATCAATGCATTCTCGACGCTCCGATCGCCATTCTTCCACTGCAGCAGCAACTGGGTGATGGGTGGCGAGGATTCGCTCATGCTGGATTGCCGAGAACAGATACGGACGGATTCTATCCGAGTCAGGGCTCCTTCCAGCCGCTGTTTCAGCATAAGAACGCTGTTCTGACCTGATAAAAAATACATATTTATCAAATACTTGATATCGACACAAGCTCCGGCGGCGGCTGCTAGGAAAGCCATGAAGGCATGTGCGAGACAGCAAGCCGGCCCCATTGGGCGCTCGAAAGCCGAACGATCACATGATCGATGCGCCTGTGAATCTACGAGTACCAGCGTTGGACACCTCAAAACCTGCACGCGAAGCGCGCTCTTTCCACAGCGTGAAGTCGCCCCCCTGCGACCTCCGAAGCGTCATCGCTCCGAGCATGTCCCAAAGCCTCCCATGCCCTGTTCAAGAAAAAGGAATCACCATCATGATCAAGCAATCCCTGCTTTTAATCGCCTTGCTCGCGAGCCTGTTTTTCTCCGGGAAAAGCGCAGCCCAGCAGGTTCCGCAAGGCCCCTTCAACAACTACAACCAATTGATCGCCGCATGGCAACAATTCGATATCTATGGCGCAGGCCGCGCGTTTCAAGACGGTCAGCTGGTTTTCCAGCGGGAAGGTTTCGGTCCAGCCGCAATCGGCTACTACTACGGATGCCCTGCGGAGGGGCTGATCCGACTGAACCGCTGCCCGGAAAACGGCCCCTTTTCCAGTATCGGTGCAATCCAGAGCTACTGGTCGCAGTGGGCCGCGGCCACGGTCACGGCCACTCGCATCACCGTCAACAATCAGTTGGTCTACAGCTTCACGGACGGCTTCGGACCTGCGATGACCAAGAATTATATGTACTGCACCAATCGTGCCGCTTACATGGTCAATTGCAACCAGTGACTCTGCTTCAAGCGCCACATCACGATAGCGTCCAGGTTTTCCGGGACGCTTCTGTCTGCTCACCCGACCCGGGTCACGATCTCCAGCACATCATCCAACAGCGCTGCCGCCGTCATATGTGCCCCTGCACCAGACCCTTGGATGAGCAGCAGCTGCTCGCGATAGCGGTCTGTCCACAGAGCGACACGGTTGTCGGTGCCCGCGCCGCTGGCGAGCGGGTCATCGGCGGAGATCCGCTGGAATATGCGCTTCCGCCCCCCTTTCAACCTTGCACAAGGATTCAAACATGAACAAGCATCACCTACTTCCATTGGCCACGACGGCCCTGTGCATGTCCCTCGCATCGGCGGTGACGAATGTCCACGCGGCGACCGACGGCGCTGGGCAGATTCTGACCCTCGCTCCCAATTCCGACGAAAGCGCGATGATCCTCACTTGGATACCGGCCAACGATGAGTTCGGTCCTGCCCCGACGTGCCAGGAGAAACCATACTCTCTGGAACTGAGCGTCGATGGCGCTATCGTGCAGACACTCAATCAACAGAATGCGCCGATGGAAAGCTACTACAACGGAACCAGTCGCTGCATCCTGCGAAAAACGGTCTATCCAACTTCCTGGTACAGCGTAGCCATATCCCCGGGCGTATGGAGCGCCACAGCGCGTAACCCCGTTGGCCTCACCATCACCGAGTCGCGCACAATCAATGCCTGCACGCCAGTGCAAGGCAAACTGCCCATGTACAGGACCAAGCACAGCGCTTACACCGACAATTTCTATACGATTTCCGCAGGGCAGCGCGACAGCACCCTCAGCGTCGGCTATGTTTATCAGGGCGTACCGTTTTCAATGCCCTATCAGGCGGAATACGGCAGTGCGCCGTTTTACAGATACTTCAAGGGCGCGCCTCAGCTCGAGCATTTCTACACCTCATCAAGATCCGAATCACAGTATGTCCAACAGAACGGATACAGCTATGAGGGCGTCGAAGGCTATCTGTTCACCAGCTACAAGCCCGGCTCTGTGCCGCTGCGACGCTACGCATATTTCAATGGCTCTACCGGCGATTTGATCCACCACTACACCATCAGTGCCAATGATCCGGAAGTCTATGGCTGGGGTTATGACGGGGTGGTCGGCTACGTCTGTACGCCTTGAGACGCAACAGATTCACCTGAAGCCTAGAGCACATGTCAACGCCCCGGTTCGCCGGGGCATTTTTCATAGTGTGATCCGATCCGGCTTACGATTTCCTGCACATCGTCCAACAGCGCTGCCGCTGTGACCTCCGCGCCCGCGCCTGGCCCTTGAATCAACAGCGGCTGCTGTCGATAGCGGTCACTCCAGATCGCCACGCGATTGTCGGTGCCCGCACCGCCGGCGAGCGGATGTTCGACAGGTAGAGATTCCAGACCGACGCGTGCACGACCATCTTCCAGTCGTGCGATGAAGCGCAGTGTCTTGCCGCGTTTGTAGGCGTCTGCGTACCGTTCGCGCAGCGGTGTATCGAGCTCGGACCATGCCGCGTCGACATCAGAAACGGAGAGCGCCGCGAGTTCGGGCGACACCAGCGATTCGACATCAACATCGTGACTCTGCAGCGCCACGCCGGCAGCGCGCGCGAGGATCAACAGCTTGCGGCGCACGTCTTCGCCGCTGAGGTCGTCGCGCGGGTCGGGCTCGGTGTAGCCGAACTCGCGCGACTGGCGCACGAAACCCGAGAACGGGCGCAGGCCGTCGTAGTGGTTGAACAGCCACGCCAGCGAACCCGACAGTACGCCGGCAATGGCGTGGATCTTGTCGCCGCCATGTTGCAGCGCGCGGATGGATCTCAACAGCGGCAGTCCGGCACCGACGGTGGCGCTATCGCCATAGCGTGTGCCGCCGCTTGCGCAGGCATTGCGGATGTCTCGCCAACGTACGAGCGACGTGCCCTGCCCGATTTTGCACGCAGTGACCACGTGGACGCCCTGCGCCAGCCACTGCGCGTGATGTTCTGCGACCTGTTCGCTGGCGGTGGCGTCGATCACGATGCGCGTGCCGCGCTCGCCGAGCGTCCGCCTCATGTCCCGCAGCGGGATTGCGGCATGTGACGTCACCGTCTCGGATGATCGTACACGGGCAAGCGCGTCCGCGAACGAGGCGGGCCGGCAGCCGAAACGCGAATTGGCGGTATAGCGCAACGACAACTTATTGCCGTATTCAGTGCATTCCCATGCAGCGAGTCGCGCAAGCACCGCCTTGCCCACTGTGCCGGTACCGAGCAGCGCGATGCGGGCCAGCGCTGGCCGCAACGCAACAGATGGGCATGTCGCGACCGCCGCATTCATACCGCAACCTGTTGTCTTGCATCGACGGCATTCAGCGCGCGATCCAGCGCTGCCGCAATGTCGGCAACCAGATCGTCGGCATGTTCGATGCCCACCGACAGCCGCAGCAGACCGTCGCCGATGCCGGCGGCTGCGCGCGCGTCGGCCGTCATCGCCGCATGGGTCATGGTCGCCGGATGTGCGATCAGGCTTTCCACGCCGCCCAGCGATTCTGCCAGCGTGAAGTATTCAAGACCATCGACGAACGCGCGCACGGCGCGCTCACCGCCTGCCAGCTCAAGGCTCAGCATCGCGCCGAATCCATGCTGCTGCCGCGCAGCCAGCGCGTGGCCCGGATGCGATGCAAGACCTGGATAGTGCAGCGTGCGGACCGCCGGATGATCCTGCAAAAGCGCGACCAGCGCGGCGGTGTTGTCCTGATGCACACGCAGCCGCGCATCCAGCGTGCGCAGGCCGCGCAGCGTGAGGAAGCTGTCGAACGGCGCGCCGGTGATGCCCAACGCATTCGCCCACCACGTCAGCTGCGTGTGCTGATCAGCTTCTTTTGCGATCACCGCGCCGCCGACCACATCACTGTGGCCGTTGATGTATTTGGTGGTGGAGTGCACCACGAAGTCTGCGCCGAATGCGATCGGCGTCTGCAGTGCGGGCGACAGAAACGTATTGTCGACCACGGTCAATGCGCCGACCGCGTGCGCAGCCTCGATCACGAACCGCAAATCGGTGATGCGCAGCAGCGGGTTGGACGGCGTCTCGATCCACACCACTGCGGGCTTGGTCGCCAATACATCGGCCAGCGCGCGCGGATCGGTGAAGTCGATGGTCGACAGCTCGAACGCACCTTTGTTCGCGAGCGCATTGAACAGCCGCCAGCTGCCGCCGTAGGCATCGTGCGGCACCACCAATCGCTGGCCGGGCTTCAGCAGCGCGTGAAGCAGCAGCGTGATCGCGGACATGCCGGTGGAGGTGACGACCGCACCGGCGCCGCCTTCCAGTTCCGCCAGGGCTTCGGCCAGCAGGTCGCGAGTCGGGTTGCCGCTGCGCGTGTAGTC
>JAYVSK010000252.1:0-10476 GCA_043775395.1 Lysobacter sp.
GCGCAGCTGGCCGGCACCAACGAAACCGCGGTGCGCGCGCTGCGCAAAGCGTTCGGCGTGCGTCCGGTGTACAAGCGCGTGGACTCCTGCGCCGCCGAATTCGCGACCACCACCGCGTATCTGTATTCGACCTATGAGGACGAATGCGAAGCCGCGCCGACCTCACGCGACAAGATCATGGTGCTGGGCGGCGGCCCGAACCGGATCGGGCAGGGCATCGAGTTCGACTATTGCTGCGTACACGCCGCACTGGCGCTGCGCGAAGACGGCTACGAGACCATCATGGTCAACTGCAATCCGGAAACCGTGTCCACCGATTACGACACTTCCGATCGCCTGTATTTCGAGTCGCTGACCCTGGAAGACGTGCTGGAAATCGTTGAGCTTGAGAAGCCCAAGGGCGTGATCGTGCAATATGGCGGCCAAACGCCGCTGAAGCTGGCGCAGGCCCTGGAAGCCAACGGCGTGCCGGTGATCGGCACGTCGCCGGATTCCATCGATCTGGCCGAAGACCGCGAACGTTTTCAGCAGCTGGTCGAAAAGCTAGGCCTGCTGCAGCCGGCGAACCGCACCGCGCGCAACGCCGACGAAGCGTTGGCATTGGCCCGCGAGATCGGCTATCCGCTGGTGGTGCGCCCCAGCTATGTGCTGGGCGGCCGGGCAATGGAAGTGGTGTATTCCGATGCCGATCTGTCGCGCTACATCCGCGATGCGGTGAAAGTCTCGAACGATTCGCCGGTGCTGCTCGATCGCTTCCTCGATCACGCGGTTGAAGTCGATGTCGATGTCATCGCCGACAAGGACGGCCACGTATTGATCGGCGGGGTGATGGAGCATATCGAAGAAGCAGGCGTGCATTCCGGCGATTCTTCGTGTTCGCTGCCGCCGTATTCGCTGTCTGCACAGACGCAGGCCAAACTGCGCGAACAGGTCGTCGCGCTGGCCAAGGCGCTCAAGGTGGTCGGGCTGATGAACACCCAGTTTGCGATTCAGACCGAAGCGGACGGCACCGACACCATTTTTCTGCTTGAAGTGAATCCGCGCGCCTCGCGTACGGTGCCGTTCGTGTCCAAGGCCACCGGCATGCCGCTGGCGAAGATCGCCGCGCGCTGCATGGCCGGCAAGACCTTGGCGGAGCAGGGCGCGCTGAAGGAAATCGTGCCCGATTATTACTCGGTGAAGGAAGCGATTTTCCCGTTCGCGAAATTCCAGAACGTCGATCCGATTCTTGGCCCCGAGATGCGCTCCACCGGTGAGGTGATGGGCGTCGGCCGCAGTTTCGGCGCCGCGTTCGCGCGCGCGCAGGAAGCCGCCGGGATCAAGGCGCCGCCGGTCGGCAAAGCCTTCATCTCGGTGCGCGACCCCGACAAACAGCGGGTGCTGGCGGTGGCCCAGGAATTGATCCGTCGCGGTTATGACCTGGTCGCTACACGCGGCACTGCGGCGTGGCTGGGCGAACATGAAATCATCTGCGAGGTGATCAACAAAGTGGGCGAAGGCCGCCCGCATATCGTCGACCGGATCAAGAACGGTGAGATTGCCTACATCGTCAACACCACCGAAGGCAAACAGGCCATCGCCGATTCGTTTTCGATCCGCCGCGAAGCCCTGCAGCATCGGGTGACGTATTCGACGACGATTGCGGGCGCGAAAGCCTTGCTGCATTCTCTCGACTTCCGCGACAGTGGCCCGGTCTGGGCGCTGCAGGAATTGCACAAGGAACTGGATCAATCATGAGTCGAGCCCCCCTGACCCTGAAAGGCGCGCAGCGTCTGCGCGCCGAGCTGGAGCAGCTGAAGAGCGTGCAGCGCCCGGCGGTGATCAGCGCCATCGCCGAGGCCCGCGCCCATGGCGACCTCAAGGAAAATGCGGAGTACCACGCCGCACGCGAGCAGCAGAGCTTCATTGAAGGTCGTATCAAGCTGCTCGAAGCCGAACTGTCGCACGCCCAAGTCATTGATACGTCCTCCCTCAACGCCGGCAGCCGCGTGGTGTTCGGTGCCACCGTGACCTTGACCGACGTCGACAGCGAGGAAGAAAAGCGCTATCAGATCGTCGGCGACCTCGAAGCCGACATCAAGCTGGGTCTGATCGCGATTTCCTCGCCGATCGCGCGCGCACTGATCGGCAAGCACGAAGGCGACGTGGTCGAGATCGATGCGCCTGCCGGCAAGCGCGAGTACGAATTGATGAAGGTCGCGTACGAAGGTTGATGGGGTATCAGCGACGATGTCGCGCGCCATTGTCCTGCTGCCTGCCTGGTCGGTCTTCGGCCGCCAGCGCGTTTCTGCGGAGCTTGCCAAAGCCTTCGGGCGCGGCAACGCGGGCGCGCCGGGCGACAGCGGCGGCGATGCGCAGTTGACCCGTCATTTCAGCGCGACGCCCGCGCGCTGGGCGCCTGCCGCCATCACCCGTCAGCACGATGTCGGCGACGCTGCAGGCGCCGCATGGCTGCGCGCCGATCCGGCGCATGTGCGGCCGGACATGACCGGCGCGCGTCTATTGGGCATCGGCGAGCGGCTGTCGCTGTCGCAGGACGATACCGCTGCGCTGTTGCCGGCACTCAAGCCGGTGTTCGGCGACAGCGGCTTTGCGCTGGATGCACCCGCGCCGTCGCGCTGGTATCTGCGGTTGCTGCGCGAAGCGAAGTTTCCGCAGTTCAGCGCGCCCGACGAGGCGCTGGGCGAGGATCTGTTCGAGCATCAGCCCGACGGTCCGGAAGGGCGCCGCTGGCGCGCATTGCTCAGCGAGGTGCAGATTGTGCTGCACAACCATCCGTGGAATGCGCAGCGCGCCGAACGCGGCCTGGTGACCATCAATGCGCTGTGGGTGTGGGGTGGCGGCGTATTGCCGGATCGTCTTCTCGCGGGCGCGCAGCATGCTTTCAGTGACGACGATCTGATCCAGGCAGCGATGGGCATCGCAGGCGGGACGTCGCAGCCGCTGCCGCAGCATTTCAACAGCGCATCCTCGATCGATGGCACGACCGCCCTTTACGATCTGCGCAGGATTCGCGACTTCGCCACGCTGCAGCGCGACTGGCTGCTGCCTGCGCTGCGCGCGCTGCGTGCCGATCGTTTGAAGACGCTGATGCTGGATGCCGCCGATGGCAGCCGGCTTCAGCTCGCGTCCGCACAGCGCTGGCGTTTCTGGCGCGGTCAGTGGTCGATGCCGGTCGCATCGCAGTCGCCAGCGCAGGATCCGGCATGACGCGCACGATCCAGCGTCGCGATACCTCTGCTGCGTTCGATCAAGAGGGCGATTGGCCGCCGCAGCTGTCGCCGCTGCTGCGCCGTGTCTATGCCGGCCGCGGTGCGCACAGCTATGCGCTTGCGCAGCCGCGTCTGGCCCAGCTGTTGCCGCCGGATGCGCTGCTGGGTATCGATGCCGCAGCGCAGCTGCTGGCGGACACGATGGCGGCCGGCCGGCACATCGTGGTGGTCGGCGATTTCGACTGCGACGGCGCCACAGCGTGTGCGGTCGCGGTGCGCGGCCTGCGGATGCTAGGTGCGTCGCAGGTGTCGTATGCGGTGCCCAATCGCATGGTCCACGGCTATGGCCTGTCCCCGGCGCTGGTTGACGAACTGGTCGCGATGCGGCCCGATCTGCTGGTCACCGTCGATCACGGCATTGCCTGCCACGCGGGTATCGCCGCTGCGAAAGCGTACGGCTGGCGGGTCTTGGTCACTGATCATCATCTGCCGGGCGAGCACTTGCCACCTGCCGACGTTATCGTCGACCCGAATCTTCCGGATGACGCATTCCCCAGCAAATCGCTCGCCGGTGTGGGCGTGATGTTCTACGTGTTGCTGGCTTTGCGTCGTCATCTACGCGACAGCGGGCGCCTCGGCGATGCTCCCCCGGATTTGTCGGTGCTGCTGGATCTGGTCGCGGTTGGCACCGTCGCCGATCTGGTGCCGCTCGACGCTAACAATCGCGTGCTGGTCGCGGCAGGCTTGCGCAGACTGCGCGCCGGTCACGGCTGCGCGGGTCTGCGTGCGCTCATCGAAGTCTCGCGCAGGCATGCGGCGACGCTGACCGCCAGCGACATCGGGTTTGCGATGGCGCCGCGGATCAACGCCGCAGGCCGTCTGGAGGACATGGCGCTCGGCATCGAATGCCTGCTCTGCGACGACCCCGGCCGCGCACGCGAGCTGGCCAACGTGCTGGACGGCATCAACGCCGAGCGTCGCGGCGTACAGCAGCAAATGGTCGGCGATGCCGAATCCGCGATCGCCGCGCTGTCGTTCGATATCGACGCCGGCCGCGCCACGGTCTGCCTGTATCGTGAAGACTGGCATCCCGGCGTGGTCGGTCTGGTCGCGTCGAAAATCAAGGAACGCGTGCATCGCCCCGCGATCGCGTTCGCGCCCAGCGATACCGGCAGCGACCAGCTGCGCGGTTCCGCGCGCTCGATTCCCGGCTTCCACATCCGCGATGCGCTTGCGGCGGTGGATGCGCAGCATCCTGGACTGATCGAAAAATTCGGCGGCCACGCGATGGCCGCAGGGCTGAGCTTGCGGCTCACCGATCTGCCGCGTTTTCAGAGCGCATTCGAGCACTGCGCCGCAGCGATGCTGTCGCCGGAGCTGCTGCAGGACGTGATTCTCAGCGATGGTGGAATGCCTCCTGATGCTTGCGGCATCGACACTGCGCTGGCCCTGAGAGACGGCGGGCCTTGGGGGCAGGGGTTTTCAGAGCCCCTGTTCGACGATGAGTTCGATGTCGTTGGCTGGAAGATTCTGGGCGAACAGCATTTGAAACTCGAACTCTCGTGGCCGGGTGCAGCCACGCAGCGATTGAATGCGATCCACTTCGGCGGCTGGACCGGCGAACCGCCGGCCCGACGCTCGCGTATCGCTTACCGCCTGCAGCCAGACGACTGGCGCGGCGGCGATGCGGTGCAGTTGGTTATCGTGCATCGCGAAGCGGCCATAGCGGCGGAATAACCGCTATCGCTCGATATGACCTTTAAACCTGATTGGCGTGACGCACGGCGGGCGTTTTTTCTCCCTCCCTTCAACCTCAGGTTGAGGGGAGGGTCGGGGAGGGGTGTTTTGACGCACAAAAGCACCTCCTCCCAACCTCCTCCTGCGCTTCGCGCAAGGGGAGGAGAAGTGCGACGTGACGATCCGCAAACGTGGCGAAGCTTAACTGAGTGACATTAGGATGGGGTACGCTTTTCGGTACGTATCGGGGCTGCGTTTGCCCCTCATCCGGCGCTTCGCGCCACCTTCTCCCCGCTTCGCAAGGAGAAGGAACGTAGCATTGCCGCAGGCGTGGCGGAAATCGCGGCATGCCATCGAACGTGTTGCCATCGAACGTCTTGGCATCAAGAGTCGCCACTGCCGTCGCTTGCACAAAGCATCATTTCCATGAGAGCGACGTGAGCCCCGACAGGCGATGCAGAGTGCCTCCCTAATCGTCTTCATGCCTCGGCTTATAGGCATCGACCAGCCTGCTCTGCACCTGCGGCGGCACAGGTTCGTAATGACTGAAATCCAGCGAATAGCGACCTCGGCCCGCAGTGACCGATTTCAGCTCCGCCGCATAGCCTTCCAGTTCCGACAGCGGCACCTGCGCTTTGACCACGATGTCGCCGCCGCGTACCGAATCGGTCCCGTTGATCCGTGCGCGTTTGGACGACAGCCCGCCGCTGATGTCGCCCATATGCGATTCCGGCGCGGTGACTTCCAGGTCGACGATGGGTTCCAGCACCTGTGGCCGCGCTTTCGCGATCGCATCCAGAAACGCCTTCCTGCCGGCGGCGACGAACGCGATTTCCTTGCTGTCCACCGCATGGTGCTTGCCCTCGTAGACGATCACGCGCACGTCCTGGATCGGATAGCCGGCGATCGCGCCGTTGGCCAGCACCTGGCGCACGCCTTTCTCCACGGCCGGCATAAATTGGCCGGGGATCGTGCCGCCTTTGACGCTGTCGACGAACTCGAACCCGCCGCCGCGCGGCAGCGGTTCGATGCGCAAAAATACTTCGCCGAACTGGCCGGCGCCGCCGGTCTGTTTCTTGTGGCGGCAGTGGCCTTCGGCATTCGCGCCGACGGTTTCGCGATAGGCGATGCGCGGCGGTCGGCTGGTCACGTCCACGCCGTAGCGATCCTTCAGCCGCTGCAGATTGATCCGCAGATGCAGGTCGGACAGGCCGCGGACCACGGTTTCGTTGGTTTCGATCTCATGCTCGACGTGGAAGCACGGATCTTCTTCGGCCAGCTTGTGCAGCGCGATCGACAGTTTCTGCTCATGGCCTTTGTTCGCGGCGGCCACCGCAAGACCGAACATCGGTTTCGGAAAATCGAGCGGCGCAAGATGAATCTGGTCCTCGTCGTGGCTGTCGTGCAGCACCGCGTCGAAATGCAGCTCGTCGATCTTGGCGACTGCGGCGATGTCCCCTGGAATCGCCTGCGCGATTTCGACGTGATCCTTGCCCTTCATCTTGAACAGATGCGCGACCTTGAACGGTTTTTTACCGTCGTCGACGAACAGTTGGATGTCTTTCTTCACCGTGCCCTGATACACGCGGAAGATCCCGAGTTTGCCGACGAACGGATCGTTGACGATCTTGAATACATCGGCGATCACATGGGCCGATGCATCGGGCGTGGCTTCGATCGGCACGGCGGCATCGGCCACGCCTTTCACGAACAGCGGCGGATTGGCCTCGCCCGGATGCGGGAACAGTGTTTCAGCGACATCCAGCAATTCCTTCACGCCAGCGCCGGTGCGCGCGGATACGAAACAGACCGGAACAAGATGGCCTTCGCGCAGGCACTGCTCGAAGGCGTCGTGCAGCTCCTGTCCGCTCAGGCCTTCCTCGCCCACTTCCAGAAAGTGATCCATCACCCCTTCGTTGATCTCGACCACCTGATCGATGATCCGCTGATGCCAGTGGGCCACTTCGCCCAGATCGCTGTCGCCGCTGGTGTTGCCGAAACAGTCGATGACTGTTCTGCCGCCGTTCGCGGGCAGATTCAGCGGCAGCACTTCATTGCCGAAGGTCTCGCGCAATTGATCCAGCAGCGCGCCCAGCTTGGCGCCGCCGTGATCGATCTTGTTGATCACGATCACGCGGCAGAGTTTGCGCGCTTCGGCGTACGCCATCATCCGTCGCGTGCCGTAACCGATGCCGGTGTCTGCATCGACCACCACGGCCAGGGTTTCCACCGCCGCCAGTGCGGAGAGGGTGGGGCCGCGGAAATCCGGATAACCGGGGGTGTCGATCAAGTTGACGTGGATCAGCGGCTGACCGGGCGCGGTGTGGTCGATACCCGCGATTGCGCAGTCGATGGAATGACCGCGCTCCTTTTCGATGCCGTCGAAATCGGACACCGTGCTGCCGCGTTCGATGGTGCCTGCCGTCTGAATTGCGCCGCCGGCATGCAACAGGGCTTCGAACAGCGTGGTTTTGCCGGCGCCGGGGTGGCCTGCGAGGGCCACATTGCGGATGTGTTCTGTGGAATACGACATGAGCGACTCTCCTTTCGCGGAAGGCTTTGGGGTGAGCCGTCATGGCTGTCCGCGTTCGGGAAGCCTGCCGTCCGAGCAGGCGCTCGGCGGGCGGTCATGGCGGGGCGTCCTGTGGACGCCCCGCCAAGCATCGGAACTTCGATGGCGCGGGTCAAGCCGCATTGCCGCAAGGCAGCTGCGGCGCGCCGATGATCCGCACAAGCGCATAAGTGCGCATCGGCGTCCGCGAAAAAGCCCAGCTGTGCCCCTGGCCGCGGGCGTAGGCCAGATGGATCCAGGTCATGGCGAAGGGCTCCGGATAGCGCGCTGCGGACAGTGGGCCTGCATCTGTGGTGGTGCCGACGCTGAGCCCGGCAAAGCCCGGCGCGATCGGGTTGCTCGCATCGATGAGGATGCGATCGTTCCAGTCGCCGACCTGCGTAGCGATCTCCAGCGCAGCCGGGTATGGCACCGCCAGAATCACGATAATGGCATCGGCGATCGCTTCCTCGACCGAGCCGATGCGTGCGCCAAACTGCGTGGCCATATCCGCGTATTTTCGCGGCTCAGGTACGCCGAAGAACACGCTGTCGTCCAGTGCGATCAGATTCTGCGCGAGTGCGCGGCCTACGTTGCTGGCGCCGAGGATGGCAATGTGACGTGCGGTCATGTTCATTCCGCTTACCGTCCCCAAGCTTCGATCACGAGGCGCGCGGTCTCGGTGCCGGAGAAATACTGCTGACCGGTGATCAGATTGCCGTCGCGGACCGCAAAGCTGCGCCACAGACCGGCCTGCACGTAGTTGGCGCTGATCTTCTTCAGTTCATCTTCGATCTGCCACGGCACCACGTGCTTGTCGCGCGACAGCAGGTTGTAGCTCCATACGGCATTGTCGGAAAAAACCTGCTCGACATTGGAGGTGCTGCGCGGTCAGAAAGCCCGGATCAGCCGGCAAGTAAGTGAGCTGGAGGCTGAGCTTGGCGTGCGCCTGCTGGAACGCACGATACGCACGACACGCGCGCTGCGCTTGACCGAGGTCAGCCGGGAAGTCTTCGAACGCGCGATCGGCATCCTGATCGCGGTGGAAGATACCCAACGCATCGCATATGTGGTGCATGGCGAGCCGCACGGTATGCTGCGGTTCACCGCGCCATTGGCGTTCGGGCTGATTGCGGCGTTCGACTGGGTCCGCGCGCTGCTGCTGATGTACCCGCAGCTGGGGATTGAAGTCGACAGCCGTTCGCGGATCGTCGACCTGGTGCATGAGGGCTACGATCTGGCGATCCGCCTCGGGCCGCTGCCGGATTTCCGCCTGGCTGCACGACGGCTCGGTGAGCCGCACTACGCGCTGTATGCGTCGCCTGCCTATCTGTAGCGCGGAACCCCGTCCATGCCGTTTTCCCCAGCGCCGTTTTCTCACGCCTAAAATGCGTGCTCTCGTCGAACATGCCCAGGCGCAATCCCGGCCGCGACGAGCGGGTAGACTGTGCGTTCCCCCATCATAGGAATCGTTGTCATGGCCTTGAAACGTTTCGCGACCGCACATTGGGAAGGCGATATCCAGACCGGCAAGGGTGGCATGAGCACACCGCAGAGCGGTTTGTTCGCCGATCAGAATTATTCTTTCAAAACCCGTTTCGGCGACGAAAAAGGCACCAACCCTGAAGAACTGCTCGCTGCCGCGCATGCCGGGTGCTTCAGCATGGCGCTTTCGGCAGTGCTGGGTCGCGCCGGTTTCACTCCAACAAACATCGACACGCGTGCCGAAGCGGCGATGGACCCGGGCATGGATCCTGGCCCAACCATCACCGGCGTGCATCTGACCGTCAGCGCCTCGGTGCCCGGCATCACGGCAGAACAGTTCGCCGAAATCGCGAATGCAGCCAAAGCGGGCTGCGTCATTTCCCGCGCGCTGGCGGTGCCGGTCACGATGGAAGCGACGCTGGTCTGACATCCGGCCTGCGCTGCGGCAGACAGGCGTAACGGGTCTGCCGTAGCTACTCATCCTGTGTGAACAAGCTGCGTAAGCTGCGGCATACCGATGTCGCAAGGCATCGGCAGCCCTCCCCGATTTCAAGTCCAATGAGGATGCACGCATGCGTTACCGAAGCGCTTTGATACTGGCGTTGATGCTGTTGGCAGCTGCCTGTAAACCCACCGCGCCCGCAGCCGAGACCGCAAAAGCCGAATCCGCTGCGACGCAAGCCGTACCAACGCAACCCGTACCAACGCAACCCGCGATGCCACCGACACAGTCGGCACCGACAACGAATGCCGCTGCGCTGGTATCCGGGTTCACCAAAGACATGCCCTATGCGGACCTGCGCAAGCGACTGACCGATGCTGGATGGGTGCCGGTGCAAGACCCGATGTGCCGCGAAAACGTCGGCGGCGAAGCCCGCGTTTGCAGCGAATTGCCTGAGATGGAAAGCTGCAGCGGAGACGGCCATTGCGTGATGCATTTCGCCAATGCAGCTGAAAGCACACGTATCAGCATCTCCACGTACGGACCTTCCGATCGCTGGAATGTACCGGGCGAGGAAGGCGCTTTCGCAGTGACATCGTGGGATCTTTCCGCACTGGATCCTGTTGCGAAATAATTTGATCGACATGTATCTGGCGGCTGACGTCCGACCAGAAACTCCGAATACCTGCTATCCCCGCTGCTCTTGCAGATGTTCTTGTAGGAGCGGCGGGAGCCGCGAAGCCCGCATCGGATCGTTCACCAATATTTTCGTAATCAGCGTAATGTCGACGATTGAATCAATCGCTCGGAGCGGATCAGCTCCGTAACTACCGTCGCTCCCACAAAAATTTATATCAGCAATGGGGGTCGTTCAGACAGATGAAGATGTTCTTGTAGGAGCGGCGGAAGCCGCGAGGCCCGCATCGGATCGTTCACCAATATTTTCGTAATCAGCGTAATGCCGACGATGGAGCGCAGCACAATGGCGATTGAATCAATCGCTCGGAGCGGATCGGCTTCATAACTACCGTCGCTCCCACAAAAATTTG
>JAYVSK010000253.1:0-5477 GCA_043775395.1 Lysobacter sp.
GTGCATGATGTGCAGATTACGAAAGAGCCACCGAATTATCGGATGAGCTGAAGATGATCCACCGCTTTTGTAGGAGCGGCTTCAGCCGCGAGCTTTTCCGCAAGAGCTATCGTTGCAATGAGAGCTCGCGGCTAAAGCCGCTCCTACAGAACGAACATGACCGACATCCACACCGACAAAATCCTGATCCTGGACTTCGGCGCGCAGTACACGCAGCTGATCGCGCGGCGCATCCGCGAGATCGGGGTGTACTGCGAAATCTGGGCGTGGGACCACGACCCGGCCGACATCGTCAAGTTCAATCCGAAGGGCATCATCCTGTCGGGCGGACCGGAGTCGACAACCGAAGACGGCTCACCGCGCGCGCCGCAAACCGTATTCGACAGCGGTGTGCCGCTGCTGGGCATCTGCTACGGCATGCAGACGATGGCGATGCAACTCGGTGGGGTGGTCGAAGGCGGGCATCATCGCGAGTTCGGCTATGCGGAAGTGGACGTCATCAGCGACGACACACTGCTCGGTGCGCTGAGCGATCATCCTGGCCGTCAGAGCCTGGACGTGTGGATGAGCCATGGCGATCGCGTCACCCGAATTCCTGAAGGTTTCAGCGTCACCGGCCGTACCGAGAGCGTGCCGATCATCGCGATGGCCGACGAAGCGCGGCGCTGGTACGGCGTGCAGTTCCACCCGGAAGTCACCCACACGAAACAGGGCGAGACGCTGCTGCGCCGCTTTGTGCTGGACATCTGCGGCTGCCAAGCGCTATGGACCGCGGCCAATATCATCGACGATCAGATTGCGCGCGTACGTGCGCAGGTGGGCAGCGATGACGTGATTCTCGGTTTGTCCGGCGGCGTCGATTCTTCCGTCGTCGCCGCACTGCTGCATCGTGCGATTGGCGAGCAGCTGACCTGCGTCTTCGTCGATACCGGCCTGCTGCGCTGGAAAGAAGGCGATCAGGTGATGGCGATGTTCGCGCAGCACATGGGCGTGAAAGTCGTGCGCGTGAATGCTGCCGACCGCTATTTCAACGCGCTGGCTGGCGTCGCGGATCCGGAAGCCAAGCGAAAGATCATCGGCGGCCTGTTCGTCGACATTTTCGATGAAGAGTCGAACAAACTTGCGAACGCCAAATGGCTCGCTCAGGGCACAATTTATCCGGACGTGATCGAATCCGCCGGCAGCAAGACCGGCAAGGCCCACGTCATCAAGAGTCACCACAACGTTGGCGGCCTGCCCGAGCACATGACGCTGGGCCTGGTCGAACCGCTGCGTGAGCTGTTCAAGGACGAAGTGCGCCGCCTTGGTGTGGAACTCGGCCTGCCGCGTGAGATGGTCTATCGCCATCCGTTCCCCGGCCCGGGCCTTGGTGTGCGCATCCTCGGCGAAGTGAAGCGCGAATACGCCGAACTGCTGGCGCAGGCCGACGCGATTTTCATCGAAGAACTGCGCAAGGCCGACTGGTACGACAGGACCGCGCAGGCGTTCGCAGTGTTTCTGCCGGTGAAATCGGTCGGCGTGGTCGGCGATGCGCGCGCCTATGAGTGGGTGATCGCACTGCGTGCGGTCGAAACCATCGACTTCATGACCGCGCACTGGGCGCATCTGCCCTACGATTTTCTCGACACCGTCTCGCGTCGCATCGTCAACGAACTCAAGGGGGTCTCGCGCGTCGTCTACGACATCAGCGGCAAGCCGCCCGCAACGATCGAGTGGGAATGAGCGGATTCAATCCGCACCAACGGACGCCTCGATCGGCACCATCACTTCATTGCGCCGCAGCGGCCCCAGCGTCCACGGTGGGTTGTACTGTGCTAACGATGCGGTGCCGGTCGCTTTGATGCGTCGCTTCATCATCCATTGCTCAAGTTCGATACGTTTGCGTTTGAAATCCTGATCGTCCGCCCACCCGGAGAAACGAACGGCGGCGACCCGAATCGCAGGCGCGATGCTCAACTGCACGCGCGGATCGTTGGGTTTGGGCAGGGTGTCGAGGGTATAGCCTGCTGGCATCGTGAATCGTACGATCCAGGCGTCGCCCGCTGCGGTCTGGCTCACCGGCGCTGTCATCGCTATTTTTTCGCTGACCGGCGGCGACTGCAGGACGGGTGCGGTCATCGCGATGTTTTCCCGGCGCGTGTTGCCCCCGAAAATATAGCCGGCGAGGATGCGGAAGCCGGCGCCTGATGCATCGTTTCTATCGCCATCAACGCGCGTTTCGGCAACGGCCAACGCCGGATATTGTCTGACCTGAAATGCGCCATCGTCGATGACGACGGTGAACGCCGGTTCTTCGGTGGCCATTGCGGTGTTGCCTGTGAAGAGGAGAAGGATCGTGACTGCGCATGCGGATATTTTCATGGGGAATGCCTTGATGATGCGGTGCCGGTGACGCTACCAGTGTCCTCCAGTGGCATGAACCGGGCGGAACTTTCTTGAGCAGGACACAATGACGTGAATGCTGGTTTTTTCAAAGATCATGGATCGATGAACAGGTTTTTACACGAGCATGCCGATGCGTCGCATCCAAAAGGCCGACTCAGGCCATCGCTCCTCAATCGCATAAAAGGCGCTCAGCTGTTCTCGATAGACGCGATGAATGTCGAGGACATGATCGGTATAGCGTGGGATCGCCTGTGGATGGCCTTTTTCACAGGCGATGATCGCCTGCGCACCCTGCTGACCGCTGTACAGCGCGTTCGAGATGCCTTTCGACGACAGTGGGTCGAAGGCGAGTGCGGCGTCGCCGACAGCGAGCCAGCCTGTGATGTCGCCGTTTTTGCCGGCAGCGCAATCAAGATGACTGCTGGAGGCGTCGGCGCCGTGTGGTGCCGAGGCCGGCACATAGCCGTGTTCGCGGCAGAATTCATAGAGATGCGTTGCGCTCTGCAGGGCATGCCACAGACCTTCGCGGGTGAGCAGGGTGCGGCGGTCGACAAGATCGGCGTCGCCGAGGAAGGCGACAAGCCGCTGGCGCGAGGGCAGCAGCACGCTGTACCACCAGCCGTATTCGACCGCTTCGACAAACGTGCGGCCATCGTGATCGTGATCGTGATCGTGGTCGGTGTCTGTGGCAAGGCGCATGTGGAAGGCGAGCAGGGCGTCGTGCTGGATCCGGACTGCGCCGAGCTGCCGCGCCAGCGTTGCGGGTCGGCCGCTGGCGTCGATGAGCCACCGGCATTCGATGATGCTTTCGCTGTTGCCTGTGCGCAGATGCAGGCGGTGATGTGTGTCGTCGGAGCCTGGCGATATCAGCGAAAGTTTCGCCCCATGCGCGATCTCCGCACCCACTGCTTGCGCATGTTCCAACAGTGCGCGATCGAAA
Organism: Lysobacter sp.; assembly: GCA_043775395.1. Taxonomy (GTDB): domain Bacteria; phylum Pseudomonadota; class Gammaproteobacteria; order Xanthomonadales; family Xanthomonadaceae; genus Lysobacter_I. The sequence goes on from JAYVSK010000253.1 coordinate 3,326, forward strand.
CGCATGCGGTTCAACTGCAGGCCGTGACCGTGCAGTTGGAACATAAAGTCGTTGGCGTGCGCTGTGTCGTTGCCCCAGAACGCGAGCGTGCCGTGGCTGGCGCGATGACCGTCGGCCAGTACGCAATCCAGTGCACCGAGCTCACGTAACAAATGACGCGCCGACGGCGGCAAACCTTCACCGACCTTGAAGGTACGTGAGCCACCGGCATCGGCCAACAGCACGCGAAAACCTGCACGTGCGAGCACGCAAGCGGCGGCCGCCCCAGCCGGGCCGCCGCCTGCGATCGCGACATCAATGTCCCGCAACGGCATGGTCGCGTGACCGCATCGGATCAGTCGCGCTTGCGGCGATGGCGGACCGGCAGCGGCGACTGTTCTGCTTCTTCGTGACTGTCGAAGTTGGCGCTCTGCGGCAGCGGACGCGACTTGGGATGTGCCTTTAGATTGACCTCCTCGCTCGCCGCTGCCTTCAGCATCGGCTTCGCCAGTGCGGCGGCGCTCATGCTGGACGCATCCGCCGGATCCACGTCGGGGCCGTACGAGGCCACCATCATGGTGATCGGGAATGCCGGGTCGCTTTCCACGCCGGGACGCACTTCGACCAAGCCCATCGAGCCGAAGATCAGCACCATCTGTTCCATCTGCTCGGCGGTCTTGCCGTGCAGCGGTTTGTTCCAGCTGGTTCGATTGCTGAAAGCTTCGATGCGCCGCGCCATCGGCTGCGCGGTATCGATCACGATGGCGTAATCGTCGGCGGTCAGCACATGATTCGGGACGCGCGCCGGCCAGAACGTCGGTGCGAACGGATCGTAGGCGGTGTCGTAACCGGCGCGGCAGTAGGCGGTGTCTGCCTGCCATGGCAGCCCCATCCAACGGTTGATGTCGCCCGGCGACTGCGCGTGCAGCGGCCCGTTCGCGGACAGCGCTGTGGTTTGATCGAGCGTCGGCCCATAGTTCTGTTCTTTCACGCCGTCGGGGCGCAGCCGGATGCGGAACGGCTTGTCGTAGAGGGTGAGATGCCGCATCGGCCAGGTCATTTCGCAGCCGGGATGAAAAGCGTCGGCGAGACAGAATTCCAGCGCGGCGCGATCCAGCATTCGCGGCTGCTGCGCCAGCGGCACGTTGTCGATGCTGCGTGCAGGCGTGCGTGACGGATCCCAATCCGGGAGGAAATCACCGTTCATCCAGCGCTGCAGCACCATGTATTGGGTCTGGCTGACGCTGGCGTTCTGACGCGGGCTGTCGCCGGCCGGCACTTCCATCGCGTCGCCATACACCCAAGGCCACGGTAGTTGGTTGCCGTCGGCGGGATTCGGCGGACGGAAGCTGTTGAACACCTGCCGCCGCAGTTCGGCGTTCGGATCGTACTGCCCGCTGGGGACGCTTGCCGACAGCTGCGCAATGAACGCTGCGCTCTGGAAGTCGTAGCGGCCGTTGTGACCGAACAGCGTCGCGAAACCCTGATTGACCCACTGCAGCCCCGACAGTCGCTGCAGGATTGGATACACGTCGTCGGTGAACGAAACGTCTTTCGGTGCCGGCATCCAGCCGGCCTGCACATACAGGTCGTACAGCAGGTCGTACATCGTGCGCTCTGCTTTTACCTGTGGCGCGTAATTCGGCGGCGCAGTGATCACCCATGCGGATTCGACCGGAATGCTTCGACCTTCGATGGTCACGATGGCCGATACCGGCCCGTCGCAGGTGTCGTCGTACCAGTCATCGGCGTTGATGAACCCATTGGGATCTTTGCTGTTGAAGATCGTCGCGCCGGTCGGCGATGCCGACACGCCGTGGCCGCCGAGAAACAGCAGCCGGCCGCTGGCATCGGTCTGCAGTTCGCCGATTTTCACCGATACGCCGGTGAACGCGCCCGTGCACATCACCGGCGTGGCGTTTTTTCCGGTAATGGATTGCTGACCCGGATCGATTACCAGCGTCTCGCGCGCGGACACGTTGGCGTTGCGCAAGGGCACCGTGGTCGCAGCTGCTTCCGGAATATCCATCGCGATGGCCCATTGATACCAGTCGGCCTTGCGATTGGCGACGTGCACCGACCATGTGATGTCGGCCCAGTCGGCGGTGAGTTCGCGCACGACATCGCCGGCGATGTTGTAGCCATAGATGCGGAACTGCGCGGCTTCGCGTTT
>JAYVSK010000254.1:0-3752 GCA_043775395.1 Lysobacter sp.
TGCAGAAATACTGGCCGCCGGTGGCGCGCGTCGACAACGTCTACGGCGACAAGAACATCATGTGCGCCTGCATCCCGGTCGATGCTTACAGGGAAGACGTCGAGGCAGTTTGAGTCTTTCGACCCGCGAGTCGTCGAATATAGGCGCAGTAAAGGACCTCTGCCGTTTCGGCAGCTGGTAGACCTGCGTTGCCGCTTCTGTGCGTGAATTGCGTTTTTTCAAGGTATCTGGGCACAGGAGGCCGCCGTCATGCCGCGAAATTTCACAGTTTGGCCGTCACACCGTGGCCGCATCGCCACCCTGCTCGGCGCAGTCATCATCATTCTAGCGACTGCACCGTTGACTGGCTGCGATCCCAAGCCGCCTGTGCAGAACACCGTAGCCTCTGATTGGATGGCACAGAACGACCCGCCGAGCAAGGTCGCTGTCGTCTTCGTCCACGGCCTGTTCGGGACGACCACCGGAACTTGGAAGAACGACAACGGCGCCACTTTCTTCGATCTGTTGAAACAGGACCCCGATCTCGGCGGCAAGGTCGATATCTTCGCTTTCGGCTTCACCTCCAATATGTTCCGGTCAGGGTCGCTCAATATCGTCGAAGCGGCCAACGCTTTCGATCAGGTACTAACCAGAAAACGGGTTTGGAACTACGAGAGTATCGTGCTCGTCGGCCACAGCATGGGCGGGTTGATCGCCATGCGCACGCTGATCAATCACCCGGAAAAGCGCAAGCGGGTCCCGCTGCTGCTGCTGTATTCCTCGCCGCAGGAAGGTTCGCAGATCGCTGCAATGGCCAAACATGTCACCAACAACGAGGCACTGCGTCAGTTGATTCCCGCGGACGGTAACGATTTCCTGCAGATACTCGACGACGAGTGGTCCAGGATCCCGGAGCGCGAACGTCCGGCCGTCGTGTGCGCTTACGAAAAGGCCGGTGTGGGTGGCGCAGTCATGATCGTAGGCCGTTCCAGCGCCACCCGTTATTGCGGCGAAGAACGCATCGCCATTGGCGGCTCCGACCATATCAGCATCGTCAAACCCGCGAACAGAGACAGTATGGCCTACGTCGTGCTCGCCAACGCACTGGAAAGATACGTGCTAGGTACCGACTTTTCACCGCGACTGAGCATGCCCGATTTCACGCATGACGGCGACCGTCTGTTCTACACCCTTAGCGATCCGCAGCAATCAGGCAGCGCCCGGATCATCAACGATAGTCCGCGTCAGATCAGCTTCAGCATCGTGCGTCCATCGAACCCAAAATTGATCGTTTCACCGACCGAAACGCCGAAAACCATCGGCCCCGGACAGACGCAGTATCTTGGGTTCGATCTGCTGTACCGTGGCCGGTCCGACCCCGAATATGCCTTCACGATCCATGCGCCGCCGCTCAATGACCGCACGGTCGTGGTGCGTGTGCCGGACTATCAGAGTATCCAGGCACAGCAATTCGCGTCGATCCAGGCAATGACACAGGCGATCAGCGGCTTTCTAGCGTCAGACGAGAACGTCACACAGCTCAACCTTCTGCCGCTGGAAGCGCAGCGCGAGCGCATCGTCGAAGTGGCGCGCGGCGCGGTGACCAAGATTTCGCCGAAGTTGTCCTCTCCGGTAAGCTGGGTACTGACCGCCGACGGCCTGTCCAGCGCCGGCCTACCCGACTTGGCTACCACCGCCCTGCGCAAAGTCGAAGCCGAATCGCCGCAAACCGCTCGCTCCACCACCGTGCAGGTGTTGGCGAAAGCGATTTCTATCGAGTCCGGCGCGAGGGTCTTGCTGGATACGCCGCAGTTAGAGATCGCTCCGGAAGCATTGTCTTCATTCAAGGGCGGCCAAGCGTTTATGGACAGCGACAACCTCAACCAGTGGCGCCGCCTGTCTGAGCGTATGCTCGATGTGCCCGCGCTGCGCCAGGAATCGATGATGCTAAAAGGGGATGTGCTGCGTCATGGCGGCGACTTCGGCAACGCCGAGCAAGCCTATCTCTCCGCTCAGAGGATCAAGGGGACACCCGAGATCAATCGCAGGATCGAAGAGATGCAGAAGATGCAGAACGACGCAGCCCCCTGAAATCGTTCATACATTTTCGCACCGCCACACCAGCATGCGATTGTTCGCCGGCATCGCGATATCCGCAATCCGCGACAGACCAATGCCTTTGGCCATGGCGTTCACCGCTTCTACATCGCGGATGCCCGAGCGCGGGTCGCGTGCTTTCAGGGACGCATCGAATTCGCAGTTGCTTTGGCTGCTGAAATCCCCGCCCTCATTGAAAGGGCCATAGATCGCCAACAACGCGCCATCGGCCAGCACCGTCACCAGGCCGGCGAACAGCGCTTGCACCTCCGGCCAGCCCATGATGTGCAGCGTATTCGCGCTGAACACCGCGTCGTAGCGCGATGACGGCATTGGCGCGAGTCCGGGCTCAGGATCGAGCACCGCCTGCACTTCGAAAGGAACAGGCGTATTCGGCAACGCAGCGTCGTCAAGCCACATCCGGATGCCCGGCAGATAATCTGCGTGGTCGGAGCACTGCCACTGCAGCCACGGCATCGCGGCTGCAAAATGTGCCGCATGCTGGCCGGTGCCGCTGCCGATCTCCAACACCGCGCTGCGGTCGGCGAAATATTCGCGCAACACCGACAGAATTGGCTGCTGATTGCGCTCGCAGCTCGGCGAATACGGCTTGAGCGTCATCTCAATATGCCAACACCAGCATGCGGACACCAGCGGATACGGCGGCTTTCAGCAAGGCCGCGACGGCACGCACAGATCGATCACCAGCGCCACATGGGCGGGGACCGCAAGCGCTTCGCCCAGTGCTACTGAAGTACCGGTGAGCGCATCGCGTGCGGAAGAAGCATCTTTCAGGCCTTCAGCGAAACGATCAAGCCGTAGTTGGGTCGGCTTGTCGTTACGGCCCAGCACGATCATCAGCCGCTGCGTGCCGTCATCACGGAAATAAACATAGATGCCATCGCGCGGAACGAAATGCAGAAACTTGCCGTTGTGCACAGCGGTCGCGGTCTTGCGCCAATTCAACAGTTTTCGTAGCCAGGCTTGGGCCTCTGTCTGTTGCGCAGACAGTCCCGCACCGGTAAATGCATTCACCCGGTCGCCGGCCCAGCCGCCGGGGAAATCGCGACGGATGGCAGCGTCATCGCGCGCGGTCGGGCTGGTCATCAGCACTTCAGTGCCGTAGTAGAACTGCGGAATGCGCGGCACCGTCGCCAAATACACCAACGCGGTCTTGTAGCTGTCGAAATTTTCGCCAAGCGCGCTGTAGAGCCGCGGCATGTCGTGATTGCCTTCGAACGCCACCAGCGCGGTCGGTGCGCTGTACAGGCGGTCGTTGACCATCGCCTCATACAAACGGCGCAGGCCGCCGGCAAAGTCGTTCTCCGGTTCGCTCAGCGCGGCGCGCAGGGTTTCGTTGAGCGGGAAATCCATCATGTTCGGCATGCCGGGTTTGCCGTCGACCCAGCCGTTCTGCCAGCGCGCGACGACCGATGCGTTCGCGCTCCATTCCTCACCGACCATCGAGAAGTCTGGATATTCGGCGCGGATCCGTCGCGTCCATTCGGCAAGAAACGCAGTGTCCGAATAGCCGTACGTATCGACGCGCAGCCCGGACAGGCCGGCGTACTCGATCCACCAGATCGCATTCTGGGTGAGGTACGTCGCCAGCAGCGGCTGCTGCTGGTTGAGGTCGGGCATGGTCGGCGCGAACCAGCCTTGGGTGAAGTCGTCGC
>JAYVSK010000255.1:0-1979 GCA_043775395.1 Lysobacter sp.
CGACGCACGCTGTGCTGTGGTGTTGTCCAGGCGACGGAGCGCCGCGATACGTTCGTCCAGCGGCGGGTGACTGAGAAACAGCCGGCGCAGGCCGTGACCGACGCCGCCGGAGATGCCGAACGCCTGCACCTGTTTGGGCAAGGTGCTGGTGCCATAAGTCGCCGATAAACGCTCCAACGCCGCGATCATCTTCTGGCGGCCTGCCAGCTGCGCGCCGCCGGCGTCGGCACGGAACTCGCGCCAGCGCGAGAAAGCCATCGCGATCATGCTGGCGAGGACGCCGAACACCAGATCCAGTACGAACACAACCGCGTAATAACCGATACCCACGCTGCCGTCGTCACGCTGGCTGCCCATCATGCCATCGAACACCCGCCCCACCAGACGCGCAAGCACGATCACGAACGTATTGAGCACGCCCTGAAGCAGCGCCATCGTCACCATATCGCCGTTGGCGACATGGCTGACCTCGTGGGCAAGCACCGCTTCGGCTTCGTCGCGCTGCATCGCACGCAGCAGGCCCGTCGAAACGGCGACGAGCGCATGGTTGCGGTTGGGGCCGGTGGCGAAAGCGTTGATCTCCGGCGCGTCGTAGATCGCCACTTCCGGCATACCGATGCCGGCTGCTTCGGCTTGGCGACGTACGGTCTGCAGCAGCCAGCGTTCGGTCTCGCTGCGCGGCTCGACAATCGCGTGGGCGCCGGTGGTTTTCTTCGCGACCCACTTGGAGATCAGCAGCGAAATGATCGATCCGCCAAAGCCGAACATCGCGGCCATGACCAGCAGGCCTGCGTTGCTGCGCGGATCGATGCCGAACACCGCCATCACCACGCTCAACAGCAGCAGAACGGCAAGATTGGTGGCAAGAAACAGCGCGAGACGTTTGAACATGATGGGCACCGTTGCGATGGGGGAAGATCGCGGTCCCGTGTACAGTGGGGCTCGGCCCCGACGGCGCAAGCCGGATCATGGGCCGAAGCGTCAGAACAGACAGCGACCAGACAGTTTCATGCCACCGACCAATATGGTTCACCTCGCGCCTTATCGCGGCCGTTTCGCACCCTCGCCCACCGGGCCGCTGCACTTCGGTTCGCTAGTCGCTGCGTTCGGCAGCTGGCTGATGGCCCGACATGCCCATGGCGAATGGTGGGTGCGTATCGAAGATCTGGACCCACCGCGCGAAATCGCGGGAGCTGCCGACGCTCAGCTGCGCACGCTCGCCGGCTTCGGGCTGGTGTCGGACGGCACGGTGGTGCGCCAAAGCGAACGCTATCCGCTGTACCGCGCCGCTCTGGATCGCCTGCTTGCGGCCGATCTCGCGTTTGAATGCCGCTGCAGCCGTAGCGATCTGATCGCGGTCGGCGGCATCCACCGCGCATGCAGACACCGTGTCATACGTGCGGCAGCCGCGGTCCGTCTGCGGGTGATCACCAACAGCATCGTCGGCTTCCAGGACGCGCTGCACGGCCACATCGAGCAGGACATGACGGCGGAAGTCGGCGATTTCGTCCTGCTGCGCGCCGATGGTTTCTGGGCCTACCAGCTTGCTGCGGTCGTGGACGATGCCGATCAGGGCATCACCCATATTGTGCGCGGCGCCGATCTGCTGGATTCCACGCCGCGGCAGATCCTGCTGCAGCGCGCACTGGGGCTGCCGACGCCCGGCTACGCACACTTGCCGCTGATCATCGACGCAGAGGGCGCGAAGCTGTCGAAATCGATGGCGGCGCTGCCCGTGGATGGCGACGATCCGCTGCCGGCGCTGCGCCTGGCGTGGCGGGCGCTTGGGCAGCGCCGAGACAAGCTGGACGATCCGGGCAGCATCGAACGCACGCTTGCGCGGGCGGTGACTGTATTCGATCCCGGCGTGATCCCGCGCCATCCCATCGCCTTCGCCGCATTGCACAATGGTGCGGCCATATAAGACGCATAGAATCGGATCAAACCAGCCGTCAGCGTGCACCACACCCGGCGACGGC
>JAYVSK010000256.1:0-5715 GCA_043775395.1 Lysobacter sp.
GCCGTTGACGCGTTTGGATCCAGCCGAATTGCGCGGCGCAGTGGCGCTCGTGCCGCAGCAGCCGACGCTGTTCGCGGTCTCGGCGCGCGACAACATCCGCTATGGCAATCTCGCGGCCGACGAGGCGGCGTTCGAGGCGGCAGTGCGGGCGGCGCAAGCAGCCGATTTCCTCGCCGCACTGCCGCAAGGCTTGGACACCGACCTGGGTGAGCGGGGCTCGCGGCTATCGGGCGGTCAGCAGCAGCGCATCGCGATTGCGCGCGCCTTGCTCAAGAACGCACCGATTCTTTTATTGGACGAAGCGACCAGCGCACTCGATGCCCATAGCGAACATGCGGTGCAGCGCCATTGGAATCGTTGATGCACGGACGCACGACGCTGGTGATCGCGCATCGTCTGGCCACCGTCCTCAAGGCAGACCGCATCGTGGTGATGGATCGCGGACGCATCCTCGCGGAAGGCACGCATCAGAGCCTCATGGCGCAGGGCGGCCTGTACGAAGAACTTGCGCGCCTGCAGTTCCTGGATGGCAGCAATCACCGGCGCAACCGCGATGGATCGACGCTGGTCGCCGATGTCTAGACCGCGGCGCCCGCTTTTTCGTGCGCGGCGGTATCATCAAACCGATGACGCCTAACAGGCTTTTACACCACACCGGAGCGCGGCATGGAGTTTCTGTTGGAACTGCTTGGCGAGCTGGTGATCCAGATCGTCGTGGAGTGTCTGGTCGAACTCGGCATCCACTCGATCGGTGAGCCGTTGAGAAAACCGCCGAATCCCTGGATCGCCGCGATCGGCTATGCGCTGTTCGGCGCGATCGCGGGAGGACTGAGCCTGTTGGTCTTTCCCCACAACCTGATTCCGGAAACATGGCGGATCGCGAACATCGTCCTCACCCCGCTGGCGGCGGGGCTGGCGATGATGGCCATGGGTCGCTGGCGTGCGCGACGCGGCGACACGCGGCTGCGTATCGGCCGGTTCGGCTACGGCTATCTGTTCGCGCTGGCGATGGCGCTGGTGCGCTACCGGTTCGCGTTCTGATCAGCCGCTACAGCCCTGCAATTTCAGCCGCTGCCCCGGGCGTACGGTATAGCGCGGGCCCTTGAGGCCATTGGCCTTGGCCAGATCGCCGGTGTCGCACGCATATTTTCGCGCGATCGACACCAGCGTATCGCCACGCTCGACCTTGTGCTGTCGCGCCGCCTTGGGCTTGGGCGCATCTTTGGGCTTCGCTGTTTCCGTCGGCTTGGGCTTCGCATGCGCGCCCACCGCCGCAACAGTGCCGTCTTCGCCCGTGGCGGTGGCGACCACCGACTCCAACGGGCCGACCCGTACGATCGCTGCGCTCACTTCGCTTTCCACCAGCCGCTTGGCCAGCTCCGCGCGTTCGCCCTGCACGCAATAGCGGCTGTAGAGGCCCGCCATCTTCACCGTCGCGTTGAGGGTGGTGCCGCTGGAGATCCAGCCGTCGGCTTCGTAGCGCGGATTGAGATTGCGCAGCGCGCGCATATAGCCATCGCGGGTGCCGCTGTTGCCCATGCAGATGGTGAGCTCATAGATTGAACTCGCGCGGACGAGGCGGATCGTGGCCGGCTTGGCATCGATTTTCGGAAAGCTCAGGCCGTATTCCTTCGGATGCAGGTACAGCCACGCTGCAGCGATGACCATCGGCACGTAATCTTTGGTTTCGGCCGGAAATTGGCTGTAGACCGACTCGTCCCAGAAACTGCGTCCGCCGGAACCGCGAAATACCCGCAGCGCACGGCCTTCGCCGCCGTTGTAAGCGGCCAGCCACAGCTCGATGTTGTTGCCCAGTTCGGCAGAGCGCTCGTTGAGGTACGACGCGGCTGCGTCGGCCGATGCCCGCGGGTCATAGCGCGTATCGAAACCGGTGCTGTCGACGCCCAGGCCGAATCGCCGGCCGGTCCCCGGCATGAACTGCAGCAGGCCGACGGCACCCGCGCGCGAACCGATGTGCACCCGTCCGGTGGACTCTTTCGCCATGATGCCGAACAGCAGCGCCTCGGGCAGCCCGCTGCGCTGGAACGACGGCGCCATCAAAGGGCGCAGGTACTGATAGTTTTCGTGGCTCTGCACCAGCGAAACGCGCATGTCGGTGAGCCAGCGGCGAATGCCGGCCTGCACCGCCGGATTCATCTGCACCATGCTTACGAACCGCTGGCCGTCGGCGCTGAGCAGTGCGACGGCCTCGGCAGAAGCGGGCACACTGCCGGTGACCTGGTCGGTATCGACCAGCGTTTCGGTATTTTCGTCTCCGTCTTCCTTGACCATCCGTGCATCCACATCGCTTTTCAACAGCCGCTTGTAGCTGGTGAGCAGCTGCGACATCGGGCAGCCCTTGACCTTGACGCAGGCGGCGATCACGTCCTCCATGTCCTCCAGGGCAGCATTGCTCTCGATCAGGCCGGCGGGATCGCTGTTGCCGATCTTGACCAGCGCTTCGCGATATCGGCCTTCGGCAGCGGCCATCCGCATCGTCATGGCGACGCCCATCTCGCGCTCGCGCCGCGACTGCGCCTGGGCCTCATGTTGAGGAAACGCCGTCGTGGCGATCAGCATGAGCAAACACAGAGGACGCAAAGAGAGATAGCGCAAAGAAAATGAAACGCGGGCGCAAAGCCCGGACACAGCAGCGGATTCAGACATGAACAACAGGTGCGCCGATGGGGAGCTGCAGGGTAGCCCCCGAGGCCGGCACGGGCAACCCGCCTTCATTACGGCACATTGCGAGGTTCAGCGTTTGGCGCTGTCGCGCTCACGCGCCGACCCGATCCCGAATAGAATCCACGAGATCACCTACGAGAAGCGTTCATGGACCCCATTCTGGTCGGCAAAGCCATCACCACCGACACCAGCGGCAATGTGTATCTGCTGCCGAAGTTCGGCAACCGCCATGGGCTGATCGCCGGCGCTACCGGTACCGGCAAAACCGTCACCCTGATGACGTTGGCCGAGGGTTTCTCGCGGATCGGCGTACCGGTGTTCCTGGCAGACGTGAAAGGCGATGTGGCCGGTCTGGCCGCTGCCGGCACCATGAACGAGAAAATCCAGCAGCGTTTGGCGCTGATGGGCAACCCAGACTATCGCAACGAAGCCAATGCAGTGGTGTTCTGGGACCTCTACGGCAAGCTCGGCCACCCGGTGCGGACGACGGTCAGCGAGATGGGCCCGACCCTGCTGGGGCGGATCCTGGAACTCAATGACACCCAAGCAGGCGTGCTGGATATTGTGTTCAAACTGGCCGACGACCGCGGCTTGCTGCTGCTGGATCTGGAAGACCTGCGCGCCCTGCTCGGCCTGGTCGCCGACGAGCGCAAGGACATCTCCACCAGCTATGGTCTGGTCAGTACCCAGTCAATCGGCGCAATCCAGCGCGCACTGCTGCGGTTGGAACAGGAAGGCGCAGACATGTTTTTCGGCGAGCCTGCATTGGAGCTCAACGACCTGATGCGCACGACGCAGGACGGCCGCGGCGTGATCAACATCCTGTCCGCCGACCAGCTGATTTTGAAGCCGAAGCTGTATTCGAGCTTCCTGCTGTGGCTGCTGTCGGAGCTGTTCGAAAGCATGCCGGAAGTTGGCGACCTCGAAAAACCCAAGCTTGTGTTCGTATTCGACGAAGCGCATCTGCTGTTCGAAGATTCGCCTCCTGCGCTGCAGCAGCGGATCGAACAGGTCGTGCGCATCATCCGTTCCAAGGGCGTCGGCGTGTATTTCTGCTCGCAGTTCCCCGACGATGTGCCGGACGAAATTCTTGGACAGCTGGGCAACCGCTTCCAGCACGCATTACGCGCATTCACGCCGCGCGACCAGAAAGCGGTGAAGACCGCAGCACAGACCTTTGTCGCCAATCCGGCGCTGGACGTGGTCAAAGCCATCGGCGAACTCGGCACGGGTGAGGCGCTGGTGTCAACGCTCCAGGACATCCTTGGCAAAGGCGGGGGCATCCCGATGCCCGTCGAACGCACGCTGGTGGCGCCGCCGCGCTGCCGGATGGGTGCGATCACCGAAGCCGAACGCGCCCAAGTGCGCGCAGCCAGCCCGGTCGGCACCCGCTACGACACTCGCATCGACCGGGAATCCGCCGCCGAAATGCTCGCGAAAAAAGTCGAAGCCGCGCCCGAGCAGGCCAAAGCGCCGCCCGCACGTACACGCGCGCAGGATGATGCCGAAGAAGGCGGCTTCGGGCAGTCGGTCAAAGACGCGATGTTCGGCACTAAACGCCGCCAGGGCATGGTCGAAACCATGGCCAAACAGACCGCGCGCACCGTCGGCAATCAGCTCGGCAGACAGATTCTGCGTGGCCTGCTGGGCGGCATTTTCGGCGGCAAGCGCTAAGCCCGCGTACGCCATCCATCCGCATCGCCCACCTGCTTTCAGATCAATCGAGACCCGACCGATGACATTCCGCAAGTCTTCTCCGCTGCTGTGGTTCGCCCTGCCCCTCGCGCTGGTTGTCGCAAGCTGCCAGAAAAATGCGGTTGAAGAAGCCGTAGCGGCGGCACCGGCCGCAGCCACAGCAGAAGCTCCAACAGCCGTCGCAGCGCCCATCGTCGAGACCAGAACCGCAGAGCCGGCCCTGCCGCCGGTGCCGGGCACCGATGCCGCGATCATCGAGGACCATTCGACGCCGACCGCCGCCGCACCGAGCTTCGACGCCAAAGCGTTCGATGGTCGCTATGCTTCCGGCGACACCACCCTTGAGATCAACGCCGACGGCACTTACGTGCTCAACAGCGATGGAAACACCATCGACGGCAACTGGACGCTGCAGGCCGGCGGCAAAAAGGCCATCCTGGATCCCAACAGCAAGGGCGATGCCGACCGCAAGATCGATATCGTGTCGAACGACAGCGTGAAGATCGTCGGCGGCGCTATGCTCAAGCGTCAGGCCGACGCCAAGTAAACGTTTGATGTCGCGATGGCGGCCTCCGGCCGAGCAAAGCACAGCCCTCATTACCCGTGAGGGCCACGCACGGCTCAAGGCCGAACTGGACGATCTGTGGCGCGTTCGTCGCCGGGAAGTGGTCAAAGCCTTGACCGCCGCTGCCGCCGAAGGCGACCGCTCGGAAAACGCCGAATATATCTATCGCAAGAAACAGCTCGGCGAAATCGACCGACGGGTGCGCTATCTGTCAAAACGCCTCGAAGCGCTGCGCGTAGTCGATACCGCGCCCAGTGATCCGGCAGCTGTATTTTTCGGCGCGTCGATTGAAGTAGAACACTGCATCAGCGGCGAGATCAGCCGCTATCGCATCGTTGGGCCCGACGAAACCGATGCCAAACGTGGCTGGATCAGCATCGACTCGCCATTGGCCCGTGCGATGCTCAAGAAACGCATCGACGACGACTTTGAAGCACAGTTGCCGGATGGGCCGCAGCGGTATTTCATTGTCGGGGTTGAGTATCAGTAAAGCAGGTTCGGATGATGATCAGCGCCGCGAATCCCAATGTTCGCAACATCGTTCAACGCTGGCGGACCATGATCTTTTCGTCCGTTTCGCTCCAGTAATAGCACTCGCCTTTGGCAAAATTCCAGCTGCCTATCATCATCACCTGGGCGCCGGCAGGCGTCCATTCTACGTTGGAGAGTTGCAGCGTCGGGACAGGTATCCGACCCATGCTGTCGCCGTTCTGATCGAAAATCTCGACGAACCCCGGCTTGTCCCCCGAACTGCCCATTGGCATCGGGAT
>JAYVSK010000257.1:0-12550 GCA_043775395.1 Lysobacter sp.
CCCTTGGCCGCGCGGATCCAGCCTTTTTCGCTCAATATGACCGTCATCGGTTCGCTGGGTACCAGTTCGGCTTCGTCGATCGCCTGCGCAGCGATGCGCGACACCAGCGGCGACATGCGCGCATCGCCGTATTTCTTCGCGTCGGCCAGCAGTTCGTCCTTGACCAGTTTCTTCAATTTCGATTGGCTGTCGAGGATCGAGATCAGTGTAATGCGTTCGGCGGCGAGTTCGTCCAGCTCGCCGCGGATCTTCATTTCCTCCAGACGCGCCAACTGTTTCAGCTTGGTCTCGAGAATATACTCGGCCTGATCTTCGCTCAGCGCGAACCGCGCGATTAGCGCTGCTTTGGGCTCGTCCTCACTGCGGATGATGCGGATGACTTCATCCAGATTGAGGAACGCGACCAGCAGGCCTTCCAGCAGGTGCAGACGACGTTCGACTTTTTCCAGTCGATGGTTCAGGCGCCGGGTGACAGTATCGGTACGGAACACCAGCCATTCCGACAGCAGCATCTTCAGGTTCTTGACCTGCGGCCGGCCGTCCAGGCCGATCACATTCATATTGACCCGATAGCTTTTTTCCAGATCGGTGGTGACGAACAGATGCCCCATCAACTGTTCGACATCGACGCGGTTGCTGCGCGGAATCATCACGATGCGGGTCGGATTTTCGTGATCCGATTCGTCGCGCAGATCTTCCAGCCACGGCAGTTTCTTGGCGCGCATCTGCTGCGCGATCTGTTCGATCACCTTGCTCGGGCTGACCTGGTAGGGCAGCGCGGTGATCACGATATTGTTCTGCTCGCGGAGATAGGTCGCACGCGCACGCACACTGCCGTGGCCGGTCTCGTACATCGCTTGCAGATCGGCGATGGGGGTGATGATTTCGGCGGTGGTCGGATAGTCCGGCCCGCGCACGTGTTCGCACAGGTCGCGTACGGTGGCGTCGGGATCGTCGAGCAGGCGCACGCAGGCGCTGACGATTTCGTTGAGGTTGTGCGGCGGCACGTCGGTAGCCATGCCCACCGCAATGCCGGTGGTGCCGTTGAGCAGCAGGTGCGGAAGGCGCGCCGGCAGCCAGGTCGGCTCCTCCAGCGTGCCGTCGAAGTTCGGATCCCAATCCACCGTGCCGTGGCCGATTTCGCCCAGCAGCACTTCGGCGATCGGCGTGAGTTTGGATTCGGTATAGCGCATCGCCGCGAACGATTTCGGATCGTCGCTGGAGCCGAAGTTGCCTTGGCCGGAAATCAGCGGATAGCGGTACGAGAACGGCTGCGCCATCAGCACCAGCGCTTCGTAACAGGCGCTGTCGCCGTGCGGATGATATTTGCCGATCACATCGCCAACGGTGCGCGCCGATTTTTTCGGTTTGGCGCCTGCGTTAAGGCCCAACTCGCTCATCGCGAAGATGATCCGCCGCTGAACCGGCTTCAGACCGTCGCCGAGGAAGGGCAGGGCGCGGTCCAGGACCACGTACATGGAATAGTCGAGATACGCGCGTTCGGCGTATTCGCGCAGCGGAATCTGTTCGAAACCGTGGAATGCGGGGCGTGCGGTGTCGGGCATGGCGAGGCCGGTCGGACAAACCCGCATTCTAAGGCGATAGCGGCCGCCATGCGTCGCATAGCGGTTGGAAGCGGACCAAACCAGAAACGGCTTGACGCAAAACAAGCCGTGATTGTGGCGTCTCGACCAATACAGACCGCTGCGAGCTTAAGCCGTCATCACCTGATTCTTGCGCTGCAGTTGTTCCGGTTCCTGGTTGGGCTGTTGTGCCGCTGCAACCTGCGCGACCTGCGCGGGCTGTGTCTGTTGTTGTGCCAAACGCTGGGTCACATCTTCGATGGTCTTGCCGTTGGCATTGAAATCGATGCGCTGCGCGCCCGGATCGTTCGGCGATTGGGCGATCATGCCGAATCCCTGCAGATTGTCCTTCGTGGACACTGCCGCATAGTTGATGCTGCCGCCCTTTGGATCCGCAGCCAGCCCGGCAACGACTCTCTGGTCCACCGCACTGGCATCGATACCGCTATTACCGAAGGCCTTGACCACGTTCTGATAGGAACTGCTGTCGGCAAGACTGAACTTTGGTGATGCGCCCAATCCCGGCGTGCTGCCTTCATCAACGCTGCTGCGCTTCAATGGCCAGCTGTTGTTGATGCTATCCCATGCTTCGCGCATGCCTCTCTGAAACGACTCTTTTCCCTCTCTCACGCTTTCGCGCACGCCTTCATATCCGCGCTGCATAGAGTCTTTGATGCCGTCCAAACCGAAACCGATGACGCCGGTCACAGTGCGTATTTCCCGGACGTCATTCCTGAATCTGTCCGCTGCAGGGTCGATGGTTTCTGCCAATCTCCTGCCTGCGCTGGTCAATACCGGCGGTTCACCGCCTTCGCTGCGGATGAATGCGCCCATGCTGTGCGATTGCGTGGCACCTCCCTTCGCCGTAAGCGCGGCGAAGGGATTGCGGTCGTCGAAGAGATCCTGCTGTAGACCGCGCTTGTTCTCATATCCTGCTTCGACCAGCAGAACTTGCACGTCTCTACCGGTGGCGTAGGGGATTGATTCACCGTAATGCCTGCCACCGGTGCCGACAACGTCGGTGACCCGGTAGTGGGCCTTGAAGTTCTGTGAGTTCTGCCCTTCCGCCATGCCCGGCTGCACTTCGACCGCGCCATATCCGTTGAACGAATGACCGGGCAGGCCGCCTTTGTTATAGCTGGTCAGTTCCGCCAATGTGCCGCCCAGCGAGTGCCCGGTCGTGGATATTTCGGGTTTGGAGCCGGTTTTTTGCCTTTCCTGTTCCGCAAATCTGTTAGCGGTATCCATCAGTGCCATGGCAGGAGGAAGCTGATCGTTCACTCGATGCGTCACCATCTTGACGTCGGTCACGACGTCTTTCATATCCGATGGCTCAGTGCCGCGATGCGCGACGATGATCTGACGGCTCGACACGTCCTGATAAATCGTGCCGGCGTAGCCAGTGCTTGCGTCTTCGACATGCTTGAGGACTTTATATTTGTTGTCGCCCAAGGTCAGCATCGCACCATCGGCGCGGGCTTTGTATGAATCCTCGGCCAGCTCGGCGTAATTCTTGGTGCTCATGTTGGTCATTTGCCGGCCTCGCTTCCAGTCAGTGTGAGAATGAATCGCGGACCTGCTTCAGCGCGGAAGATGTCCGTTTCTTCGCCGAACACCGCGACCGCAGGCTCGGGCTTCTTTCCGAAATCACTTGCCAGGTAATGCTGCTCGACGGGGGTGCCTGCCTGGATCTGATCGATCGAGATCGCACCGACAAACTTGGTGGTCGGGGACTCGAAGCGGATCGTCGCCCAGTTCAGCGCCCAGTGGCATACGCCCAAGCCGAAGTAGTCTTCATCTTGCAGGCCATCGGCATGGATCGTAGTGGCGAAGCGACTGCTGTCGACCCGCTGCAGTGTCAGCTGCTGACTGTGTTCCGGGCGCAGGCGCGCACCAGAAATTTTCTGCGGGGGTACGCACTCGACGTTGTCGACCACATAGTCTGCCGTGGCGACAAGATCGGAGATCGATCCTGGAAGACCCGAGAAGTTGAACGTAAGGGAGTAGCTTTTCTGCGGGGATTCTTTCTGTTTCACTTCGATGTCTGGCAATGTCATCACCGCTGTTGCTGTGATCGATTCGGCCTTGGCATCATGATGTGCCGAGCTCATTGTGCTGTTCATAGTGGTGGGTGCCATCAGAATGGTGATTGCGAACAGACCGGCCAGAAGTTTCTGAACTATCGGGGGCAGATGCACGAAATTTCAGCCTTGAGTGGGTTCTAGCCGGCAGCGCAGTCAATCGAAACGTGATGCAAATACCGTGATACCGAACCGTCCAGCCGAGTCTTGCACCCTGCAGACTCGGCAGTCAAGGAGAAGCTGACCACTTGCAACAATGATTTTGGGCTCCGATCGATAGCGTGAATATCAAACAGTTCTTATCGGGCTTGCGTCACATTTTCCGGCGGCGCATTCGCGGATGACGACAATGCACTCGATTGGTGGGCCTACGCCGAATAACGGGCGATGAAATCGCGCACCTGCGGATAGACCTGATCGCGCCAGCGCCGGCCGCTGAAAATGCCGTAGTGGCCGGCGCCCTGCGCGGTGAGGTGCACGCGGTCGGCTTCGGCGATGCCGGTGCAGAGCTTGTGTGCGGCGCGGGTCTGACCCAAGCCGGAAATATCGTCCAGCTCGCCTTCGATGGTCATCAGCGCGGTGCTACGGATCGCCGAAGGCGTCACCCGCTCGCCGTCCACATCCCATAACCCGCGCGGCAGCAGATGTTCCTGAAACACGGTGCGGACGGTGTCGAGGTAGTACTCCGCCGGCATGTCCAGCACCGCGTTATATTCGTCGTAGAAGCGGCGGTGGGCATCGGCATCTTCCAGATCGCCTTTGAGCAGATCCTGATAGAAATCCCAGTGCGACATGACGTGGCGCTCGGGATTCATCGCCAGAAAACCCATGTGCTGCAGAAAGCCCGGATACACGCTGCGTCCGCGGCCGGGATAGTTTGTTGGCACCGTGTGGATCAGGTTTTGCTCGAACCAGCTGAGCCGTTTTTCGGTTGCTAGGTTGTTCACGGCGGTGGGCGATTCGCGGGTATCGATCGGTCCGCCCATCATCACCATCGAACGCGGTGTGGGTTCACCACGTGCGGCCATCAGCGACACTGCGGCCAGCACCGGCACCGTTGGTTGGCAGACGCTGATGACGTGCAGATGTTCAACGCCGATATGGCGCATGAAGGTCTGGATGGTGGCGACGTAATCGTCGAGCGTGAACGCGCCGGCATCTTTCGGCACCATGCGCGCATCGACCCAATCGGTGATATACACCTTATGGCCGCGCAGCAGGGTTTTGACGGTGTCGCGCAGCAGGGTGGAGTGATGTCCCGACAGCGGTGCTACCACCAGTACCTGCGGATCGTTCTTGAGATCGACGATACCGTCGGCTTCATCCGAAAAACGTTTGAAGCGCAGCAGTCTGCAGAATGGGGTGCGCAGCACTTCGCGCTCGACAACGGGATATTCGCGACCGTTGTCGGTCACGCTGTGAATGCCGAACTTCGGTTTTTCGTAATCCTTGCCGATCCGATAGAGCAATTCGTTGCCGGCGGCGAAGCGCTGTGCTTGCGGCAGACTGGACAGCCAGCTACCGGGCGCTGAGAACATTCTTGCGTTGGCTTCGGCCCAATAGGTCAGCGGCGCCATCCAGGCCCGGCCCAGTTCTTGCATTTGGTACAGCAGCATCGGTAGACCCCTGTCTCGACCATCTGGATGGTGCGCCGCAGCATACCCCATCCACACGCGTGAAGTGCGACCTGCGCCGCAGTTGATTAAGCTGATCGCATGGCTGCACGACACGACAACACAGGCTGGTTCTGCGAACTGCTCGAACCGCTGGGTCGAGTCACTATTCGCCGTATGTTCGGAGGAGCGGGGCTGTACATAGATGGCATGATCGTGGCGCTTGAGATCGACGGTACTTTGTATCTGAAGACAGATGAACGGACCCGGCAGACTTTTGCTGATGCCGGTGGTGTGCCATTCGTGTATCACGGCAAGGGCAAGCCGGTCACGACCAGCTATTGCACACCACCCGACGATGCGATGGATTCGCCCGACGCGATGCGGCCGTGGGCCAAGTTGGCGCTGGAGGTTGCCTTGCGCAGTTTGGCCGTCAAGATGATAAAGAAACCCTCCTGACTTTATAGAGCGGCTTGAAGCCGTTGTTCATTCCCTTTTTTCAAAAAAAACCAGCGGGCTGCAGTCCGCTCTACCGCGTGTTCATCCATTGATCTCCAACGCCGCAGCATCGTCGATCAGCGCAGGCGACAGCCAGCAGTGCGAACCGAGTGCGCCGAAACCAAGCGCAGCCAGCCGTTGGCGGTAGAACTTCGCGGGACGGCGCTGAAAACCGACGTTGTCGCCTTCGGCGGCGTCGCTGGCGGTAAATGCTTCCAGAAATGCGATGCCAGCGCAGAGCTCGGCCAAGCCGGGAAAACCGCGGTCCAGTTCGCGCATCGACAAATAGTGCAGCACGTCGCTGCAGATCAGCAGATCCACCGGCGCGCACGGGCGCAGCATGTCGAAATCGCCGAAGCGCGCGAAATGCACGTTCCGCCGCGTGCCGTAGCGCTGTACGGCATAGTCGCTGCTGTCGAAGCCGAGATAGCGTAGTTTCGGACGCAGTTTCAACAGCGGCGCGCGCCATACGCCTTCGCCGCAGCCGATGTCCAGCACGCTGCGGATCGGTCTTTCGAGATGGTATTCGGCGGTGGCGACCGTGAGCGCGACTTTGCGCTGCAGTCGCTGGCGTCCGCCGATGCCCTGTTTGCGGTACCAGCGGTCGAAATAGTCGCGGTCGTAGGTTTTATCGCTTGCGTTCATGCGCGTCATCATGCCTGTGTTGATGCGTGTCCGATCAGTAGCGATGTCATCGACAGCGAGCCGATCACATCGTCGTTGAAGAATTCCAGTGGATTGCCGTCGCGCGCCATCGCCACCGCATACAGCAGCGGCAGGTAATGCTCTGGGGTTGGTATCGACAGCGCCGCGTCTTCGCCCAGCGTGGGCCAATCTGCCAAAGCATCCAGATCGCCATCGCGGATCAGTGCGTTGATGCGGTCGCGGAAGCGCAGCGCCCACCGCAAGGGTGAAGAGTCGCGCCAGTCGAACAACTGCAGGTTGTGGACGATGTCGCCGCTGGCGACCACCAGCACGCCTTCGTCGCGCAGCGGCGCCAGACGCTGAGCCAATGCGACATGCCACGCGCCGGGGCGGCGCGAATCGAGGCCAAGCTGTACCACGGGGATGTCGGCGTGCGGATACATCGGGTGAAGTACGCCCCATGCGCCGTGGTCGAGTCCACGATTCGGATCGATACGTGCGGAGAAGTCTTCGCCCAGCAATTCGACGGTGCGCTGCGCCAGCGCGGGGGCGCCGGGCGCCGGATAGTGCATATCGAACAATGCCTGCGGAAAGCCGCCGAAATCGTGGATGGTCGGCGGCAACACATTGCCGGTGAGCCACGGCCCGGGCGTTTCCCAATGGGCTGAAACGCATAGGATCGAACGCGGGCGAGGCAGACGCATGCCCAGCGAACGCCATGCGCGCGACCAGGGATTGTCTTTGATCGCGTTCATCGGCGAACCGTGGCCAAGAAACAGCACTGGCATTGTCATCGCACTGGGTTCTTCGAGGCAGGGCGTGTCATCCTAACGCGACTCAACAGCGCTCACCCGGGACGGATCATTCCATGCAGGCTTATTTCTGGACCAAAACTTTCCATCTGGTGTTCGTGGTCGCATGGATGGCTGCGGTGTTCTATTTGCCGCGCATTCTGGTGAATATCGCCGAAGTCGGCGATGCGCCGCCGGTCCGCGCACGACTGGTGCTGATGGGCCGCCGGCTATATCGGTTCGGCCACGCGATGTTGGGTTTCGCGCTGATTTTCGGGCTTGTACTGTGGTTGGCGCCGCGCATCTGGCCAGCAGTCTTTCCGGAGATTTTCATCGGCGGCTGGCTGCATGCCAAGCTGACATTGGTCGCGCTGATGTTGGCGTATTACATCGTGTGCGGGCGTTGGCTGAAAGGCGTGGACAAGGGGCGCGCGCTGCCGTCGGCGAAGGCGATGCGCTGGATCAACGAACTGCCTGTATTCGCGCTGATCGCGATTATCTACTTGGTGATCGCCAAGCCGTTCTGATCGCACCATCACCCTTGTAGGGCGTATAAGCCGAAGACGTCATACGCCACTTACGAATGGCTGAAAACCTCCCTCCATAGAGTTTTTCAGCCCGCACGTCCGCCACATGTCCGAACGTGCTCACGACGAATCAATGACTGGGCATGCTTTTGTGCCGTTGAATTTCCATCGCGTCGATTGCGATATCTGATCGTGTTAACCCTATTTTCCAAGCGTTATTTCGCCTTGAAATCATCAGCCTTCGGTAATTCCACCGGCACGCCATCAATGTTGCACAGCTTCGCCGCGCACAGCCGCCCGCGCAGCTTCGGCGTGGCTTGCAGCAGGATGTGATAGATCGCGTTCTGTTCCAGCGAGCCGCGCACCGCTTCCGCGCCGGGGCCGCGCGCCCAGATGCCGACATCGTCGCCGCCGTGGGTTTCGTTGCTCAGCGGGATCATCGCTTCCTGCAGATAATCCGGGTCTTCGGTATTCACGACCGCAAGATTCGGCCGGCCCTGCGCTGCGGCCTGAAAGCCGCTGATCTCGCGATTGAGGTTCTTCGGGCCTTCCGGCTGCTGGTCGGTCGCGCCCGGATAGCCGGGGCCGTTGCTGTAACTCAGCGTGGTGTAGGTCTGACCGGTGGCGTCGGTAGCGTAACCGCTGGGGTTGCTGCCTTCGCCGCTGCTGCCTTTGACCTTGCCCAGGATTGCGTTGCCGCGCGCCGGGTAGCCTGCGAAGGTCATCGTGTGCGAATGATCGGCGGTGACCACGATCAACGTGTCGTCCGCTGAGGTCATCGATGCCGCAACCGCGACCGCATCGCTCATCGCGATGGTGTCGGTGAGCGCGCGAAACGCATTGCCGGAGTGGTGGGCATGATCGATGCGGCCGCCTTCGACCAGCAGCACATAGCCGTGCGGATTGCTGCGCAGCCGTTCGATCGCGCCGCGGGTCATGTCCGCCAGCGAAGGTTCGCCGGCGCCGTCTTTCGGACGGTCATGCTCGAACTGCATGTGGCTGGGCTCGAACAGCGCCAGCAGCGGGCCGGTATTGGGCGCGGCGGCGAACTGCGCGGCATTCCAGACGTAGCTGCCGTCGGGATGGCGGCGTTTCCATTCCGCAAGCAGATCGCGTCCATCGAGCCGCAGTCCGACCTTGTCGTCGTATTCCGGATCGACTTCGGTCGGCGGAAAAAAATTACTGCGTCCGCCGCCCATCAGCACGTCCGGACCGTGGCCGTAAGGCGTTTCGATCAGCTGTCGCGCGATATCCGCGCAGCCTGCCGCCAGCGCTTCGGGCGACATTTCGGCGTCGTTTTCCCAGTTGCGATCGGCGGAGTGGGTGAGGGTGGCGGCTGGCGTGGCGTGGGTGATGCGGGTGGTGGTGATTACGCCGCTAGCGAGCCCAGCGTTGGCCGCCAGTTCCCACAGCGTCAACAGCGGCGAGCGCAGCGCGCCGGCGCAGTCGCCGCGCGCTGCATCCTGGCCGATGCTCAACACCGCCGAGCGGGTTTTCACGCCGGTGGCCATCGCGGTCATGGTCCCGGCGGAGTCCGGGGTCTGGGTATCGGTGTTGTAGGTCTTGCTCAGGCCGGTGTACGGGAATGACTCCCAGCTGAGCATGTTCTCTTCGCCTGAACCGCCTTTGCGCTGACCGTCCAGGATCCGCGCCGCCGCGACCGTGGGCAGGCTCATGCCGTCGCCGACAAACAGAATCACATTCTTCGCTTTGCCGGACATGGCGCCGCGCGCCGCTGCCTGCGCCGCGCCAGCGCGGAACCACCAGGCCGGGGTTTCGCCGTCGGGGCGGTGAATCTGCGGGACATCGACCGGACCAACCGGTGCGGAAATACGCGCAGCAGGCGCGGTGGCGCAGGACATGATCGCGAGAGTACAAGCGAAGGCGAGCAGAGCGTGGCGGAGAGACATCGGCGGGGACAGTGGGGCGAATGCGGCGATTATGCCCGGCCGAGGTTGCAATCGTGGAATGCGCTCATGCCGCGTGCGGCCTCGCCGTGCTTGCCGCGCTCGGCTATGGTGCGTCATCGATAGACGGGCGCACATCGCGCCGGAGACCGTTCATGCGCCTGATCTCTGCCTGGTTCCGCATTCCGTTCTGGCAGCGCGTGCTTGCCGGCTTTGTGCTGGGCGGTTTGGCAGGCCGGCTCATGGGCCCGTCGGCCGAAACCTGGTTCGGCCCACTGGGCGATCTTTACGTCACTTTGATCAAGATGATCGCAGTGCCGTTGGTTTTTTTTGCGGTGATCAATGCGGTGGCCTCGCTGCACGGGCAGAAATCGGTGGCCGCGCTGGGTGGCCGCACGTTGCTGTGGTTCGCGATCACCGCGGTGCTGGCGGTGGGCGTCGGCCTGGCGGTCGGTACCGTCATGCAGCCGGGCATGGTGCAGATCCCGCTGGCAGTCGATCCCGACTATGTGCCCAAAGACGTGCCCAGCGTCGTGCAGGTGCTGCTCAACGTGGTGCCGGCCAATCCATTTCAGGCCCTGACCGGGATCGGCGAGGCAAAGAATGCGGCAGGCGAAACCGTACTCAAAGCAGGCAAAGGCTCGATCCTGCCGGTGATCTTCTTTGCAGGGCTGATCGGTTTCACGATGGTGAAGCTCGGCGAGAAAGTGTCGCTGGCCCGCAAGCTGGTCGGCGAAGTCAGCGAGATCTCGATCCAGCTCACCCGTTTCGTGCTGGAGATGACCCCGATCGGTACCTTTGGCCTGATCGCTTCGCTGGTTGGCGCCTATGGGTTCCAGAAACTGCTGCCGCTGGGCAATGTCGTGCTGGCGCTGTATGTCGCCTGTGCGATCCATATCGTCGTTGTTTACAGCGGTCTGCTGATGGCGCACGGCCTCAACCCGCTGAAATTTTTCCGCGGCGCCGCGCCGGGGATGCAGGTGGCCTTCGTCAGCTCATCCAGCTTCGCTTCGCTGCCGTCGTCGTTGCGCAGCGTTACCCACAACCTCGGCGTGAACAAAGACTACGCCGCGTTCGCGGTGCCTCTGGGCGCCACCATCAAGATGGACGGCTGCGGTGCGATCTATCCGGCGCTGTGCGCGGTGTTCATTGCCCAATACACCGGTATCCCGCTTACGTCTGAGCAATATCTCATCGTGTTGATCGCCTCGGTCCTCGGCAGCTTCGGCACCGCCGGCGTGCCCGGCACCGCGGTGGTGATGGCGACCGTCGTGCTCAGCGCCGCCGGTCTGCCGCTGGAAGTGATCGGCTATCTCTACGCCATCGACCGGGTTCTCGACATGATGCGCACCATGACCAATGTGACCGGCCAGATGCTGGTGCCGGTGCTGGTTGCGAAACAAACCGGATTGCTCGATCGTGAGATTTACGAACGCGCACCGACCAATGTGGGCATCGAAGAAGCTGCGTAGGGTGAGCCCTGGTCCGCCGGCTTTTGTGGGAGCGGCGGCTTTCAGCGGCCGAAAGATCGTCAGGCTTTGATGACGGCGTCATTGTCATCTATTGCACTTGGCGCTGCATGCAGCGCAAGAGCTCGGGGCTGAAGCCCCTCCTGCACTCGATTACTTCGGCAACGTTTTCTCCCGGCGCCCGGCCAGCTTCGCCGCAATCAACGCCACCGGAATCGGCAACAGCAGTCCAAGCGCTGCGACCCACGTCGGGTGATCGGGCACGATCACCATCATCCCGGCGACCCCGGCGATGACGAACAACGCCACCGCGACCGCTGCAGCGCGTGCATGACGTGCGATGCGGGCAGCGACCCAGCCGCCTGCAAAGCTGCCGCCGACCCAGGCCAGAACCAGCATCGCCAGCGAACCCACCGGCGCAGCGGCGATGATCATCTGCAGGTGTTCCGGGTTTTTCGGGTCCAGCCCCGTGGGCGGCGGATACATCGCGCTGCCGAGAAATTCGAGCGCGGTGACGGTCAGCCACATGGTGATCACGCCTACCAGCATGCCAAGTATCGTGCGGCCCATGGTTGTCGCCCCAGCGGATCGATTCGGACAACGGAGGATGTGCCTGCCGGCCTTTGCCCGCAAGCTGCAGCGCAAAAACGAAAGGCCGCTTGCGCGACCTTTGCCAGAATCCTGGGTGGGCTAGGTTCGCTTACTGCGCGGTGACGCGGCGGGCCTGGAAAAACTTCTGGCCCCAGTAGCCGGTGGTGAGGTTCGATACCTCAACGTCTTTGCCGGTGCGCGGGGCATGCACGAATTGGCCGTTGCCGATATAGATGCCAACGTGGTCGACATGCTTGCCGCGACGGCTGAAAAATACCAGGTCGCCTTCGGCAAGCGCACTGCGGTCAGCGATCAGTTCGCCGACCGTGGCCATGTCGCGCGAGATGCGCGGCAGTTCGATACCGAGGCTGTTGCGGAACACGTAGCCGACCAGACCGCTGCAGTCGAACCCACCCTCAGGGCTGGTGCCGCCCCAGCGGTAGGGCGTACCGAGCAGGGTCAATGCACGCTTGAGCATGGTTTTGACCCGGCCTTCGCTGGGCGCGGCGGTCTGAGCGGCGCCCTGCAATAAGACCGCATCGGCGTTGAAAAGGCTGCGGACATCCTTGGCGAACATCAGGCTGCGGCCGGGCAGGAAGAGCGGGCTGTTGCGGGCCAGATCGCCGACGGGGACCAGCAGCGCAGCCGACAACTCAAGTGGATCATGGGCGCTTGAATCAGGGGCTGTCGCCGTATCGACACGCTGCGCAAAAGCCGAAAAGCTGCTTAAGACAAGCAGACCAGCGAAGAAGTAACGGGCGTAACCGCTGGCAAGGCGGTGGATGGCGGTAGGGCGGCCGGAGCCTTGGGCTGGGGTCGTCAACGTCATGCACTTTGCGAAAGGA